>DASSBN010000038.1:0-20780 GCA_035698665.1 Gaiellaceae bacterium | reverse complement strand
CGCGAAGGCCGCCCTGTTGGCCGCCTACGAGGAGTCGCGTCAGATCGGCGCGTCGTACGTGGGCCCCGAGCACGTGCTGCTCGCGTTGGCGCAGGACACTGAGACGGAGGCGGGCGAGTTGCTCGAGCGGTTCGCGGTCAGTCACACGAAGCTCCGCGGTGCGGTCATCCGCGGCGTCGAGAGCGGCGAGGCGGGTGGTCGCCCGGTGAGCACGACCAAGACGCTCGACGAGTACGGCCGCGATCTCACGGAGGAGGCCCGCCAGGGAAAGCTCGATCCCGTGATCGGCCGGGCCGATCAGATCGAGCAGTCGATCGAGATCCTCTCGCGCCGCACGAAGAACAACCCGGTGCTGCTCGGCGACCCCGGCGTCGGCAAGACCGCGATCGTCGAGGGCATCGCGCAGCGGATCGTCAACGACGACGTGCCCGAGACGCTCACCGGCAAGCGCCTGGTGGCGCTCGACATGGCGGGGATGATCGCCGGCACGAAGTACCGGGGCGAGTTCGAGGAACGCCTGAAGGGCGTGATCGAAGAGATCACCGAGAACGCGGACAGCCTGATCGTCTTCATCGACGAGATCCATACCGTCGTCGGCGCGGGAGCGGCCGAGGGCGCGATGGACGCCGGCAACATGCTCAAGCCGGCGCTCGCGCGCGGCGAGCTGCACATGATCGGCGCGACGACGCTCGACGAGTACCGGAAGAACATCGAGAAGGATCCCGCGCTCGAGCGACGTCTCCAGCCCGTGCTGGTCTCGGAGCCGACCGTCGAGGAGACGATCGAGATCCTCACCGGCCTCAAGGACCGCTATGAGGCGTTCCATCGCGTGCGCATCACGGAGGAGGCGATCGTCGCAGCGTCGGAGCTGTCCGATCGCTACATCCGCGACCGCTTCCTGCCCGACAAGGCGATCGACCTGATCGACCAGGCGGGCGCCCGCGTCCGGCTCCGGTCGAAGGCCAAGCCGGAGGACACGCGCGCAGCCGAGGAGGAGCTCCGCCACATGGGGCGCGAGCGCGACCAGGCCATCGCGGCCGAGGACTACAAGCGCGCGGACGAGCTGAAGGCGCAGATCGAAGAGCGCCGCGCCCAGCAGGAGGGGCGGAAGGAGGCCCGCTCGCGGGCGCCCGAGGTCACGGTCGAGGACATCGCCGAGATCGTGTCGCGCCGCACCGGGATTCCGGTGTCACAGCTGACCCAGGAGGAGCGCGACCGGCTCCTGAAGCTCGAGGAACGCCTGCATGAGCGCGTCATCGGTCAGGACGAGGCCGTCGAGGCCGTGGCGGAGGCCGTTCGCCGCGCCCGCGCCGGGCTCGCCGACCCCGGCCGTCCCGACGGGAGCTTCCTGTTCCTGGGACCCACCGGCGTCGGCAAGACGGAGCTCGCGCGGACGCTCGCGGAGGCGCTGTTCGGCAGCGAGGACGTGCTGGTCCGCCTCGACATGAGCGAGTACCAGGAGCGGCACACCGTGAGCCGGCTCGTCGGGGCGCCACCTGGCTACGTCGGCCACGAGGAAGCCGGACAGCTGACCGAGGCCGTCCGCCGCAAGCCGTACGCGGTGCTCCTGTTCGACGAGATCGAGAAGGCGCACGCCGACGTCTTCAACATCCTGCTCCAGATCCTGGACGACGGCCGGCTCACCGATTCGCAGGGCCGGACGGTCGACTTCAAGAACACGATCCTGATCATGACCTCCAACCTCGGCGCCGATCGCATCCAGGCCTTCGCGCGGAAGGAGGGCGGCTCGTTCGACGAGCTGAAGGAGGACCTGATGGAGGTGCTTCGGCACAGCTTCCGGCCGGAGTTCATCAACCGGATCGACGAGATCATCGTCTTCCGGGCGCTCACGATCGACGAGCTCAAGCAGATCACGCGGCTGATGCTCGACCGCGCCGCGAGGCGCCTCCGCGCGCAGCACATCGGGGTCGAGGTCTCGGACGAGGCCGTCGAGCACCTGGCCGAGATCGGCTTTGACCCGGAGTTCGGCGCGCGGCCGCTGCGTCGTGCGATCCAGCGCGAGCTCGAGAACGAGGTCTCGCGGCTGCTCCTGAGGGGGGCACTGCAGCCGGACGACCGCGTCCGGGTCGACTACGACGACGTCCAGCTCACCTTCGAGATCGACAAGGGAGGCGCCGAGGCGATGGAGGAGGTCGAAGAGCCGGAGTCGCAGCCGGCGCACGTCTAGCAGGGTCACGAAGGCGCGCGCCGGTGGAGGTGGGCGTCTGCTCACGGGGACCCGCGACCATTCCATGGACGACCGCGGACGTGCGCTGCGCGAGAGAGCATCTGTAAGAGCGACAGTCGTGGCTGGCTTTGCCTGATTCCCTTCCTGCCAGGGAGGGGGTCAGAGACGGGAGCGGAGGGCGTGCGACCCGGTGCGACCTCATGTCGTCGAAGTCGGCAACGAGCAAGCTAAAGAACCGCGCATTTGCATCGGCTTCGCAAAGCCCTCTGGCGGACTCGAACCGCCGACCCCCTCCTTACCATGGAGGTGCTCTACCAGCTGAGCTAAGAGGGCAGCCGAGCCATCGTAGCCGTTCGGCTCGCCGCCTTCCGTGTTTCGACGGAAGGGATCCCGGTAACGACAAGACCGTGCTGCGGAAGCTCCTCTGGACGGGTCTCTATGCCGGTATCGCGGCCGGCGCGACGATCGTCGCGCGGACGCTTGCCTCGCGCATCTGGCGCGTGGCGACCGGCGAAGAGCCTCCGGTGAAGAAGTGACCGGCGACGCCATCCTCGAGAGGGGGGCTGAGCGCCTCCAGGAGCTTTCCGACCGCGCAGCCGCGTCGGGTGGACCGGCGGCAAAGCTTGCCGAGCCGCTCGCCGAGGACGCGGTACTGTTACGGCGGATGAAGCCGAGCCTCATCGCGGCTCGCCTCAGGGGCGACGCGCCGACCGACCTCGAGCCCGGCTCGGGAGCCGTCGTGGCCCCGCCCGCGCCCAAGGCGCGACGGAACGGCAAGGGTGGCGGGCCGAATCCGATCCTCGTGATCGGCGGAGCCCTCCTCGTGGGCATCGTCCTTGCGAAGGTGCTCGACTGGAGGGGCCATGCCCACCCAAGAGACTGAGCAGGGCGTCGGGACGGCCGCCAAGCAGGTCGCCGAGCACGCGAGCACGCTCGCCCGCCTCGAGCTCGAGCTCGCGCTCCTCGAGGTCAAGCGGAAGGTTGCGGCCCTCGGCGTGGGGATCGGTCTCTCGATCGGCGCCGCGATCTTCGGGCTCTTCGCACTCGGATTCGGGCTTGCAGCTGCGGCCGCCGCGCTCGCCCTCGTCCTGCCGATGTGGGCCGCGCTCCTCATCGTCTTCGGGGCGCTCGTCGTCCTTGCCACGATCCTCCTGCTCTTCGGGTTGAGCGCGCTCAAGAAGGGCGCGCCGCCGGTTCCCGAGCAGGCAATCCGCGAAGCCAAGCTGACAACGGAGGCGATCCGCAATGGCCGAAGCTGACAACCGCTCGGCCGAGGATGTCCGCCGCGACATCGCGCGGGAGCGCGAGCAGCTCGCGGGCTCGGTGGACGATCTGCGCGCCGGAATCGGCGAAGCCGCCAACCTGCGCGGGAAGCTCCCGCTGATCGCGGCCAGCGCGCTGGGCGCCGGCTTTGTCCTCGCCGGCGGAGTGGGGGCGACGATGCGGTTCATCGCGCGGCGCGGACGCGAAGGGCGCGAGCGCGTGAAGCTCGGCCGCTTCTCGGTCGTCGACCGGTCCTAAACGGCCCGAGGTGGGGTCGGAGCGGGGCGGGCGAGAGCCCGCCCCGCGTTGTTTTCCCCTAGGTCTGCTTGGTCGGCGCGGGCGTGCCCGGCGTGTGGAGGAGGTTCTCCACCTCGCGGACACCCTGGATCTTCTGCGCCGAGGAGCCGAGCGCCTCGATCAGGCTCTCGTCTTCGACCTGCCCGCGGAGATAGACGACGCCGTCCTCCGCGTTGACGTTGATGTCGCCTTTCGGGACGTCGGCGCCGCGGAAGAGCTCCGTCTCCACCTTGCGCGCGAGCGTGGCGTCGTCCGGCTGCTCCTTGGGCTGCTCCTTCAGGTGCGCCGCCTTCTGGGTGATGCCGTACCCCTGCGACTTGGCGGCCTGTCCGGCGCGGCCCGCCTTGCGGCCCGTGCGACGGAAGAAGCCGAGCACACGGTCGCGCGTGATGCTCCGGCGCCGCTTGCCGGCGTCAGGATCGAAGAAATACTCGAGCGCCGCACCCATTGCGGCGCCAAGAGCGAATAGTCGCTTCATCAGTCCCCCTCGGTTGCTCTTGGACGTCTACCCGCGAGCGGGGTGAAGAAACGGGACTAGGACTTCTCGACGATCGTGACGTTGCCGTCCATGTCGAGGACGCGCTCGCTCGCGAGGATCGGGTGCCCGCTGACGATCGCGTAGCGGTTGTCGGACTCGCGCAGCTCGCGAAACTGCTCGATCGAGAGCTGCATGGTGCTGCGGCACTCTGTGTCGAGGCACTCGCAGAGAAAGGGAATGGGGCGGCCCTCGTCGATGCGATCGCCCACAGCGGCGAGCAGGCGCTCGTTCGCCCGCCGAAAAACATCGTGATTTGTGCGCTCCGCCCCTCTCGGATACACGTCTGTCGGGTACCCGGAAGCGGTTCTTTCAATCGCGGGACGTGACTTCGGATTACACCCGTGATTACCCCGTTCGAGCCACCTTCGCTCCGCTACATTTGCCCTCTAACAAGGGGGATTGAACGATGGCGCTTGGGGTCTCGCGTGACGTCGTCGCAACCGCGGAGAACATGCTCGCGGATGCCTATGAGCTTGTCTTGAGCGGCTGGTGTCAGGGCGCGTCCGCACAGGACGAAGGAGGGCGCAGCATCGAGCCCTCGAGCGCCTTCGCCCGCCGCTGGTCTGCGCCCGGCGCCCTCGAGCGTGTCTGGCGCCGAGGGGATGACGGGAACGGGAGCCTCGTCGAGGCGTACGAGCGGGCCAGCCTCGCTCTGACGGCGGCCGTTCGCGACATCCCCCAGCGCTGGAACGATGTCGCCGAGCGACGTCTGGACGAGGTGCTCGACGCGCTCGCACTTGCGGTTCAGAGGGTTGAGCCCGTCGTCACGTCCCCGCTCGAGGCAGTCGAGGACTTCATCGAGGAGGCGCACCGAGGGGACGGCCCAAGCCTTTTCGTCGTGGACTAGCGGGGGCTGGGCTTCAGCGCTAGGCTCGGGCGGAAAGGAGCGTTCATGACCGAGTGCCGCCGGTGTGCCGAAGAGGTCGACAGGGCGTTTCGCTACTGCCCGTGGTGCGGCGCGCCGCTCCGGATCAAGGTGACGGAGCTCTTCGGCGGGGCCGACGGCCAGGCGCTTCGCGTCTCGCGCTACTTCGGCGACGACGAGCAGGAGCCCCAGGTTCGTGTGAGCGTCTGGAGCGAGGCTCTCGGCAGGCACATGCGGGCCGACGCCGCGGTCTCCCTCACCGAAGACGAGGCCGACCGGCTTGCCCGTTTTCTCGCCGAGGTTCCGACGCCGGACGAAGCACAAACGTTGTAGAGCGGGTTGGCCTCCGCGCCGCGCTGCGCTACGCTCCGGCGCCTCAGGGACGTCTTTCTAGGGAGAGGAGTACGAATGCGAAGGAGCATGCTGCGGCGTTGGCACGCCCGGACCGGCCTCGCCGCTTCGCTCGTGATCGTCGCTGCCGTCTTCGCGGCAACGGCGAACGCGGGACACACGAGCGCCCTCGCGGGACCGTCGTATGCACCTGCATGCGGCCTCGGCTCGAGCTTCGTCGACTCACTGGCCGCGCGTGCCGACGGAGCGCGGGGGGTGCGGCGCGAGCCCAATCTGAACCAGACGCTCGAGGAGGTCCCGGCCGGCCAGGAGCCGTCGACCGCGAACTTCGGGGCGACGATTCCGGTCTACATCCACGTCATCCGCGAGGGCACGGCCGTCGAGCAGGGCAACGTGCCGAACTCGTGGATCACGAAGCAGATCAGGGCACTCAACTTGAGCTACGCCGGCTTCTACGGCGGCGTCGACACCGGCTTCCGCTTCGAGCTCGCCGACGTCGACCGGACGACGAACGCAAGGTGGTTCCACATGACCCCCGGCGGAGCTGACGAGTACAAGGCGAAGCGAACCTTGCACCGAGGCGGCGCGGACGCGCTGAACATCTACACCGTCGACGGTGGAAACCTGCTCGGCTGGGCGTACTTCCCGTCCTCGGCCGACAACCAGCCTTGGATCGACGGCGTCATCATCGCCTTCGCCTCGATGCCGGGCAGCACGATCCCCGGCTATGAGGATTTCAACCTCGGCTTCACGGCGACGCACGAGGCCGGCCACTGGCTCGGGCTCTACCACACGTTCCAGGGCGGCTGTAACGCCAACGGCGATTACGTCGCAGACACGCCCGCCGAGAAGGGACCCGCGTTCGGGTGCCAGGTCGGCCGGGACACCTGCCTCGAGGCCGGGTTCGATCCGATCCACAACTACATGGACTACTCGGACGACGCCTGCTACTTCGAGTTCACCGCCGGCCAGGCCGAGCGGATGCAGGAGCAGTACCTCTTCTTCCGCGCCTAGCGGAAGCGAACGAACCGAAAGCGGGCCGGCTGATGCGCCGGCCCGCTTCGCGTTCAGCTACGAGCAGCTCTGCGTGCCCTTCTGGAAGACGAGGTTCACGACTCCGGCGTGGAGCGTGATCGGCGCGCCGGTCGGGGATTGCCACTGGAGGTCGAAGCGATGGTCGTCGTCGGCCTCGAACGGAGCCGTGTTGCCCACGAACGTGAAGGTGACGGACTCCTTGCCGTTCGGGACGAACCTGAGGACTCCAGGCTTCATCGGCGCCTCCGGCACGCCGTCGACGACGGCGCGGAAGCGGACGGGCCCGCCGCTGACTGTCAGCGTCGCGGTCTCGCTCACCTCGCGGACCGTGCACTTCGTCGTTCCCAGCCCGTGGATGTTGTGCCAGCCGGTTCCGGAGGTGGAAACGTCGGCGGTGCGCCATTTCGCGAACTGGCGCTCGGCGTTTCCACTGAACTTGTGATTCACGGCCGCGAAGACCGCAACCGGTGCGGCAACGACCAGAAGCGAGACCCCGAAGAGAAGAAGCAACCGGCGTCTCGTGCCAAGTAAACGCATCACGAGCCTCCTTCGTTGGTGTCGGTCGGCCCCTCTACCCAAGCACCTTCTGCGCCGCGTCTCAACGGGGCGGCCGGAGCCGCCCCGCGTCCACTCGTTCTAGATGTTGAGCTCGCCCCTGCACGTCTGGCCGGTCGCGAGCGCGGTCGCCTTGCCGACGATGTGATCGCTTCCGGGCTTGTCGTCGAGCAGGCGGCTCACCTCGAAAGAGCCGCTCGGCGCTTTCGTCCGGCGGATGCCTTCGAAGCGCTTCACCCCGTTCTGGCGGATGACGACCTTCCACCGGCGGCCGACGATGTTCTGATCCACTTCGAACTCTGTCTCGATCAGACCGTCGTCGTGCTTGGCCTTGAGCTTCCACGTCGCAGACGCGGAGCAGGATCCGCGCTTGATCACCTCGACGCCGCCTCCGCTCGCGGGCGCGGACGATGCGCTTGCGAGTGCCGCGGCGGCGAGCAGGACGCCGACGATGCTGATGAGCTTCCACATGACGAGCCTCCCTCGTTCGGTTGACTCCTCAGTTCTACGCAGCGGCCGGTGCCGTTCGGCCCAGGGCGCGGTAAGCGTTCAGAAGCGCAGGGTGAAGATTCGGAAGGCGGCTAGTCCTGGATGTTGAACCAGGTGCCGCCGGGGCCCGTGTAGCTGAAGCCCTCACCCCACGTGGCGATGGTCTTGCCGGTGTTCGTCACGGCGATCTCGCCGTAATCGCCGTAGATCTCGTCGAACCCGTTCTCGCCGATGTACCCGGCGGCGCCTTCCGGTGCGTCGCTGATCTTCACGGGCGATGACCAGGTCGAGCCGCCGTTGGAGGAGCTGCGGTACCAGACGTTCCATGCGTCGGGGTCGTGACCCGTGGTCTGCATGTACCAGATCCGTACGTTCCCTCCGCCCGACGAAGCGAGCCGTGGCTGCGTCGCGTTTTCGCCGGAGAGCGAGAGCGGGGTGCCGGCGCTCCAGGTCCGGCCACCGTTCGAGGTCGTCGCCACGTACACGCGCTGGGGGCCTCCGTCCGTGGTCGGCCCCTCGTAGGCGAAGACGAGGTGGCCGGCCGCGTCCTCGACGACGGAGGTCTGGCCGGTGTAGAAGTCGGGGCCACACCCGTCGGCGATGCAGTTCTCGCCGAGCGGCACCTTCGCGACGATCACGTTCTCCCACGTCTGACCCTTGTCCCGGGAGATGACCGCGTGGTGCCAGACCTCGCCGTTCACGTTCGTGAGGCCGGAGTAGACGATGCTGGACTCCGAGAAGATGACCGTCCCGTCGCTCGTGACGCGGGCGTCGTAGGCGTAGTAGTAGCGCTTGTCGTCGGAGAGCTTTTTCTGCGTCCACGTCTCGCCGAAGTCGTGTGAGATGCCGACGTAGAGGTCGCCGCCCTGGGGCCCGTTCCAGGAGACGTAGACATGCTTCCCGGAGGGGCTCATGGTGACCTCCGGCTTGTCCGTCCAGGAGACGTTGCCGTACACATGGACGGGCTCGCTCCACGTCTTCCCGTGGTCGGTCGACTTCGTGAAGACCGTCGAGAACCCGTTGTGTCGGTCCCAGTTGAGGAAGACGGAGTAGACGGCGCCGGTGTTGGGGACGACCTCGATGGTCGGGTCGTACTGCGCCTTCGACCGGTCGCACTCGCAGATCGGGACCTGCGGACTCCATGTCGCACCGCCATCGCTCGAGATGGTGATCGGGATGAAGGGAGTGGGGCAATGGCTCCCGCAGTCTCGGGTCCCGTACCGCGTCGTCAGCAGGTAGACGTAGGGCGCGTTCGGGTCGGTGGCGACTGCGGGCTCCCAGTCGTCGAAGGTCGAGCTCAGCACCCGGGATCCGACCCAGCCGGTCGCAGGGGCGGTGGTGGCGGCAACGTGCTGGCCGAACTTGCCGTTCGCCTTGGCCTCGGCAAGGGCCTCGAGGCGCTGCTCGGTGACCTCGGTCTCCTCCTGGGCCTCATGGGCGCCGCCGCGACCTTCTTCGCTTTCGACCTCCTCTTCGGACTCGCCCGGCTCGGCGCTCTCCCCGGCGTCGACGTTCGCGGCCGGCTCGGCTGCGCGCGTCCCCTCATCAGATCGATTCGGGCGCAGCACGACGGCCAAGAGGATCGCCAAGACGACCCCTAGTCCCGCAATGACAAAGCGATGGTTCATCCCGGACGCCGATCGTACGACTCACACGGCGAAGCGTCAAACCCGCTAGCGTCCAGCTTCGTGGGCGGGTTCACGGCAGTTCATCTCGAGGAGATCGAAGAAGTCACCGACGGGCGCGCTCCGTGGCGTCCTGTGCGGCACCACCTCGGCATCAGGTCATTCGGCATCAACGCCTGGACGGGGCGGGAGGCCGGCGACCGGATCATCAACGAGCACGACGAGGCGGACGTCGAGGCCGACGCCGAAGGCCAGCAGGAGGAGCTCTACTTCGTCCAGGAAGGGCGCGCGCGCTTCGAGCTCGACGGAGAGTCCGTCGACGCGCCTGCCGGCACCTTCGTCCACGTCCAGCCGGGCGTGAAGAGGACGGCCTTCGCGGAGGAGGCGGGGACGACGATCCTCGCCATGGGCGCCACGCTGGGGAAGGCCTACGTGCCTGTGGGCTGGGAGGTCTGGGCGCAGGTGAACCCGCTCTACGAGGCCGGCCAGTACGCGGAGGCGGCCGACCGGGCGCGCGCGATCGTGGACGAGCACCCCGAATACGTCGCGCCGCTCTACAACCTCGCCTGTTGCGAGAGCCTCGCCGGCCGCCCGGACGATGCGATCGAGCACCTGCGCCGAGCGATCGATGCGTGGCCCGACTTCCGTGAGCTCGCCGCGAAGGACTCGGACTTCGACCCGATTCGCGACGAGCCCGGATTCAAAGAGCTCGTCGGCTAGCCGCGCTAACACCGTCTTTTCGCCGCCCAGAGGCGTTTGGAACGCCGGCTCTCGGGCAACAGGCCTCGGAAAGCGATTGTGAGGGAGACGAGGTGAACATGGGGATCATTGGTTGGATCATTCTGGGCGCGCTCGCGGGTGTGATCGCGAAGGCGATTCTCCCTGGCGACGACCCGGGCGGCATCATCATCACGCCGCTCATCGGGATCGCCGGAGCGCTCATCGCCGGATTCATCGCGCAGGCGATCGGTTTCGGCGACCCGATCGACGAGTTCTTCGACTGGAGCACCTGGATCGCCGCCATCATCGGCGCGGTCGTCCTGCTCCTCATCTACCGGGCATTCGTCGGTCGCGATCGCAGACGAACTGCCTACTGAGGAAGACCGGGAGGGCCGCCGGTGTCACCACCGGTGGCCCTCTGAAGCGCGCAGAAGCCGCACCTTTGCAGGGCCCCTCTCTCACAGGGCCGGTAGGACTCGAACCTACAACCCCCGGTTTTGGAGACCGGTGCTCTGCCAATTGAGCTACGGCCCTCGGCGCAGCGCATGATACCGGGGTGCGACGGAGACCCCTCGCCGTCCTCTTCCTCGTCCTGGCCGTGGGCTTCGCGGCGATCGCGATCTTTGCGGCAACCGCGGGCGGGGGAGCGTGGGTGATTGCAGTCGCCGCCGCCGCGCTCGCCGTGTGGATGGGCGAGCTTGCCTACAGGGCGTTCCGCTAGGCACCGTATTCTTTCGCTCGAGATGGCCGACCAGGCGACCGATACCCGCGTTCTCTGGCAGGAGTTCAAGCGCACGAACGACCGTGCGTTGCGCGACCGGCTGATCCTCACGTACGCGCCGCTCGTCAAGTACGTCGCCGGCCGGCTCGGGAGCGGCCTGCCCGCGCACGTGGAGGAGGGCGATCTCGTCTCGTACGGGCTCCTCGGACTCATCGGGGCGATCGAGCGGTTCGATCCCGACCGGGACATCAAGTTCGAGACCTACGCGATCGCGCGGATCAAGGGCTCGATCATCGACGAGCTGCGCTCGATGGACTGGGTGCCGCGCTCGGTGCGGGCCCGCGCCCGCGACATCGAGCGGGCGATCGCCGACCTCGAATCCCGCCTGACGCGCGCGCCGACGGACGAGGAGATCGCCGCCAAGCTCGGCATCACCGAGGAGGAGTTCCAGGATTCGCTCCTCGAGATCTCGCGCTCCTCGATCGCCGCGCTGGACGAGCTGTGGGCGAGCCCGGGCTCGGGCGGCGACGCGGTCGCACTCATCGACACCATCGAGGATCCGACGGCCGCCGAGCCGCAGTCTGCGATGGCCCACACCGAGGTGCGCGAGGCCCTCGGCGAGGCGATCTCACGCCTGCCCGAGCGCGAGAAGCTCGTCGTCACGCTCTACTACTACGAGGAGCTGACCCTGCGGGAGATCGGCGAGGTCCTCGGCGTCACCGAGTCGCGCGTCTCGCAGCTGCACACGAAGGCGATCCTGCGCCTGAAGGCGCGGCTCTCGTCGTCCATGGCGCGCCAGGCCCAGGACTAAGCGGGAAGCCACTCGTAGAGCGCGTCCGGCTCGCGCTCCTCGTTCCCGGAGCCGTCCGTCAGCTCGACGACGCGCATCCCGCGGTGCTCGTAGAACGCCCGCGCCTGCGTGTTCTGCTGGAAGACCCACAGGCGAAAGCCCCCGGGCGAGAGCTCTTTCACGCGCTCGAAGAGCAGGCTGCCCGCGCCCTGGCCCTGGAGATCGGGGTAGACGTAGAGGTGGTAGAGGAAGTTGTCGCTCAGCATGAAGAAGCCGACGACCTGGCCGTCGTCTTCCGCCACCCAAACCTCGTCGTGCTGCGGGAGGATCTCGCCGATCCACGCGAGCACGTCCTCAGGCGTGTGGATGTCAGGGAGGTACGGCATGCACTCACGCCTGGCGCGGACGTGGATGTCGGCCAGCGCAGGCACGTCGTCCGGAGTCGCCTTCCTCAGCGAAAACCGCATGAATGCATCTTCTCACCCCTACTTTCGCAAGCCGCTAGACTCGACCGTCCGTGGCTTTGTCGGAACCGGGGAAGATCCGTAACGTCGCCGTGGTCGGGCATCGGGGGACGGGCAAGACGTCCCTCGTCGAGGCCATGCTCTTTCAGTCCGGCGCGACCAACCGGCTCGGCGCCGTCGAGCAGGGGACGACGGTCGCCGACTGGGACGAGGACGAGCAGAAGCGGCAGATGTCGCTCTCAGCGGCCGTCTGCCACGCGGAGTGGCAGGACCGCAAGCTGAATCTCATCGACGCGCCCGGCGACCCCGGCTTTCAGGCCGACTCGATTGCCGCGCTTCGCGTGGTGGAGGGCGCCCTGTTCGTCCTCAACGGCGTCAACGGCGTCGAGGTGCAGACGACGAGGCTCTGGGACCGCTCCGAGCAACTGGGGCTCTCGCGCGTCCTCTTCGTGAACATGCTCGACCGCGAGCGCGCCGACTTCTTCACGGTGCTCGAGCAGCTGCGGGAGCAGTTCTCGAAGAAATGCGTCGCGGTGCAGATCCCGATCGGCCACGAGCATGAGCTCGAGGGCATCGTCGACCTCTTCCACATGCGTGCGTACATGTCGCCGGAGGGCGGCCGTGAGGGCGACCCGGTCGACATCCCGGAGGGGATCGCGGCGCAGGCCGCCTCCTACCGCGAGCAGCTCGTGGACGCCGTCGTCGAAACCGACGAGGCGCTCATGGAGCGCTACCTCGAGGAGGGCGAGGTCTCGGGCGAGGAGCTCGCGGCTGCGCTCAAGAACGCCGTCTCGAACGACGATCTCTTCCCGGTTCTCTGCGGCTCGGCCACGAAGAACCTCGGCACGACCGGGCTCCTCGATCTGCTGGTCGAGGGCGTGCCGTCGCCTGCGAAGAAGCCGCTCGACCTCGGCATCGAGGCGAACGGCGCCGCGGCGTTCGTCTTCAAGACCGTCGCGGATCCCTTCGCCGGGCGCATCAACGTCTTCCGTGTCATCTCGGGCCAGGTCGGCTCCGACTCGAATCTCGTCAACCCTCGCACGAAGGGGAAGGAGCGGTTCGGGCAGGTGCTGCTCCTGCAGGGCAAGGAGCACGCGCCCGCCGACGGCCTCGCCACCGGCGACATCGGCGCCGTCGCGAAGCTGAAGGACGTCATGACCGGCGACCTCCTAGTCGAGAAGGACGACGGCAGCGAGGCGCCACAGCTCGAATTTCCGCAGCCGGTCATGAGCTTTGCGATCACGCCCAAGGCGAAGGGCGACGAAGAGAAGATGGCATCCGCGCTTCGCCGCCTCGCCGAGGAGGATCCCACGCTCGTGCTCCGGCGCGACGACCAGACCGGCGAGCAGCTCCTGGCCGGGCTCTCGCAGATGCACGTCGAGGTCGCGGTCGACCGGTTGCACCGCCGGTTCAGCGTGGACGTCGACCTGCATCAGCCGCGCGTCCCGTATCTGGAGACGATTCGCAAGGAATCCCGCGCGCAGGGCCGCTACAAGAAGCAGACGGGCGGCCGCGGCCAGTTCGGCGACTGTCACATCGTCCTCGAGCCGCTTCCCGGCCACGAGGGCTACGAGTTCGTGGACAAAATCGTCGGCGGTGTCATTCCGCAGGGGTTCCGGCCGGCCGTCGACAAGGGCATCCAGGAGGCGATGGCGCGCGGCGAGCTTGCGGGCGCGCCGGTGCAGGGTGTTCGCGTCGTGCTCGTGGACGGCTCGTACCACAACGTGGATTCCTCGGAGATGGCGTTCAAGATCGCCGGCTCGATGGCGTTCAAGTCGGCCTACGAGAAGGCGGATCCCGTTCTCCTGGAGCCGATCATGTCGCTCGAGGCAACGGTGCCGGACGACGCCGTGGGCGCGGTCAACGGCGACCTCAACTCGCGCCGCGGCCGGCTGCACGGGATGGAGCCGCGCGGCGGCATGACGACCATCAAGGCCGAGGTCCCGATGGCCGAGGTGCTGACATACTCGCAGTCGCTCACATCGCTCACCGGCGGCCGCGGCGACTACGCGCTCAGCTTCCTCCGTTACGAGGAAGTGCCCACGCACATCGCGCAAAAGATCGTCGAAACCGCTCAGAAAGAGCGCGAGGAGGCGAAGGCATCCTGATCGTCCGGAGGCAGGACGTGTACCGCCAGTGTGCGGTGTGCCACCGCACGCTCCTCATGGGCGAGCGCTCGGTTCGCTTCACGCCGGGAGGCGAGGACTGGGTCGACGTCTGCGCGCTCTGCACCGAGCAGGCCGACGAGCACGGGTGGATCAAGGAGGGGAGCCCGACCACGCCGCTCGTGCCCGACACGTCGCGCCGGCGGCGGCGCTTCCCCGGGCTCGGCCTCATCGAGCAGCACCGCAAGATCGAGCCGGAGCACGTGATGCCCGAGCCGATGTTACGCCGCCTTTCAGCGGTCGAGCAGGCCATGGTCGAGGCAGCGGAGCTCATCAACGACAGCGCCTACCGGCGGACGATCGCCGGCATCGCCAAGAGCCTCGGCGAGGCGCGCGTGAGCTTCCTGCCGCTCTCCGGGGTGAACCCGGAGGTCGTCGTCACGGTCGGCTGGGACATCTCGTGGTACCAGTACCGCGTCGTCTTCGAGTCCGGCCAGCCCGTGCGCCTGGCCGAGCGCGGCTACGAGCTCGACGAGCTCGACGACCGCTTCAAGGACTGGAACGGCAGTCTCGGCCCCGACGGGCGCCTGACGCCTGACATTCCCCGCCTCTAGAGCAAGGCCGAAACCGCCACTACACTCCGGCCGAGATGATCTACTGCGTCATCCCGCCCGAGCTCAAGGACGAGCTCTACGACAAGCTCGTCGAGCACTACAAGGACAACCCGAACGTCGAAGTGATCGTCGACCGCCGTTCGGGCCCCGACCGGCGCCAGGGCGAGCCGAGCGCCGAGATCAAGGAGCGGCGGCAGACGCGCGACCGGCGGCGCGGACGGATTCCGGGAACGTTCCCCTCGACTGACGTCTCGGGCGACTAGCCGTCATTAGAATCGCTCCCCGACACGGATAAAGGGGAGCGATGGCGACGACGGGCGCAAAGACGTACAGGAACTACATCGGCGGCGAGTGGGTCGACGCGACGAGCGGCGAGACCTTCGAATCGACCAACCCGGCGACGGGGGAGCTGATCGGGGTCTTCCCGAAGTCGAGCGTCGAGGACACGGATCGCGCGGTCGAGGCGGCGAAGGCGGCCTACGAGAGCTGGCGCCTCGTGCCGGCGCCGAAGCGCGCCGAGGTCCTCTTCCGCGTCGCGCAGGCGTTCGTCGAGCACAAGGACGAGCTGACCGACCTGATGGTGCAGGAGATGGGCAAGGTGCGGGCCGAGGCGGGCGGCGATGTCCAGGAAGCCATCGACATGACGTACTACATGGCCGGCGAGGGCCGGCGCATGTTCGGGCAGACGACGCCCTCGGAGATGCCCGACAAGTTCCAGATGAGCGTGCGGCTGCCGGTGGGCGTGGTCGGCGCGATCACGCCCTGGAACTTCCCGATCGCCATCCCGAGCTGGAAGATCGCGCCCGCGCTCGTTTGCGGCGACACCGTCGTCTTCAAGCCGGCGACTGACACGCCGGCGCTCGCCGAGCGTTTCGTCGAGATCTTCGAGGAGGCCGGCCTTCCGCCCGGTGTGCTCAACATCGTGCATGGCGGCGGAAGCACCGTCGGCGAGCGGCTCGTGAAGCACCCCGACGTCCCGCTCATCTCGCTGACAGGCTCGCGCGAGGTCGGGATCAAGACGGCCGAGAACGGCGCGCCGTTCCTCAAGCACATCCACCTCGAGCTCGGCGGCAAGAACGCGATCATCGTCATGGACGACGCCGACGTCGATCTCGCGGTCGACGGGATCCTCTGGTCTGCATTCGGCACGTCAGGCCAGCGGTGCACGGCGGCGAGCCGTGTCATCGTCGGCTCGAAGGTATACGAGCCGCTCCAGTCGAAGCTCGTCGAGCGGACGGAGTCGCTCAAGCTCGGCTACGGGCTCGAGGAGGACGTCGACATCGGCCCGGTGATCAACCGCTCGGCGCTCGAGAAGATCCATTCGTACACGGAGATCGGCGAAGGGGAGGGCGCGAAGCTCCTCACCGGCGGCGAGATTGCGACGGAGAACGGCCTCGACAAGGGCTTCTTCTATCGCCCGACGATTTTCGGGGACGTCGACCCCCAGATGCGGATCGCGCAGGAGGAGATCTTCGGTCCGACGACTGCGCTCATCCGCGCGACCGACATCGACGAGGCGATCCGGGCGGCGAACTCGGTCGAGTTCGGGCTCTCGTCGTCGATCTTCACGCGCGACGTGAACAAGGCTTTCCGCGCGATGCGCGACCTGAACACGGGGATCACGTACATCAACGCCGGCACGACCGGGGCGGAGGTGCATCTCCCGTTCGGCGGCACGAAGGCGACCGGGAACGGTCACCGGGAGGCCGGTCAGGCCGCGCTCGACTTCTACACGGAGTGGAAGTCGATCTACGTCGACTACTCGGGCAAGCTGCAGCGCGCGCAGATCGACCAGTTCGAGGATCCAGCGCCGTAGACCCCGGGGCCACCCCGCGCCTCCACCCGCTTTCGAGCGTATCTTCCGCCAGCGCGCACGTGTGTCACGCTTCTGCGCGGAGCGAGGCCGCTGTGCGACGCCTATGTAAAGGTGAGGATGTGGAAGAGCTCGACGTCCAAGCCGTTGTCGGAAAGGCGTGCGAGCTTGGCGATTCCGTCACGCTCCTCGAACCGCAGCACGAGCTCCTCGCCGGTGTCCTCGGCCGCATCGAGTTGGTCGAGCCGGAACGCGACACGCGACGCCTCCTCGCCGAGCGCGAAGAGAAGCTCCGCCTCGACGTTGTTGTGGCGCCCGAAGTCGGTCCCTTCGCGCAGCATGAGCTCCCACCCGGCCCGGGGCGTGACCCAGTCCTCGAGGGTCGCTGCAAAAAGCGCGAGGTCCTCGTCGACGTCGACATTCAAGAGGACGTCGTCGTATTCCTCGGGAGTCGGTCGCGGCCTGATCTGGAGCGAAGCCATGGAACCCTGGTTCCCGCCCAGCGGGGAGGGAAACCTGAACCGTAAGCTCGTCGTGTTCGTGCCGCGCGAGGCGCTCGACTCCGTCCGCGACGCGCTGTTTGCAGCGGGGGCCGGCCGCATCGGCGACTATGAGCGCTGCTCGTGGTACACGGCGGGCACCGGCACGTTCAAGGGCGGGCAGAGCACGAGCCCTGCAGTGGGCGAGAGCGGGAGGGAGGAGCGGGTCGCCGAGCTTCGCCTCGAGACGATCTTCCCGGAGGAGCGCCACGACGACGTGATCGCCGCACTGCGGGGAAGCCATCCCTACGAAGAGCCCGCCTTCGACGTCTATCCGCTCCTGTGAGAGCCCGCCTTTTCACGGACGGGGGCGCGCGCGGAAATCCGGGGCCGGCGGCCGCCGCTTATGTGCTCGAAGCCGAAGACGGAACCGTGCTCGACGCTCGCGGAGAGGCCATCGGCGTCGCGACGAACAACGTTGCCGAGTACCGCGCGCTCGTCGCGGGGCTGGCAAAGGCGGCCGAGCTCGGCGTGGGCGAGGTCGAGGTCGTGTCCGACTCGGAGCTCCTCGTCAAGCAGATGCGCGGCGAGTACAAGATCAAGAACGCAGCCCTCATCGAGCTCTCGTTCGAGGCCAAGCGGCACGAGCGGGAGATCGGATTGGTTCGGTATACGGCGGTGCGACGAGAGCACAACGAGCTCGCGGACCGCCTCGTCAACGACGCCCTGGACCGAGAAGCCAAGCGGCTATAATCGGCGGACTCGCGGATGTAGCTCAGTTGGCTAGAGCGTCTGCTTGCCATGCAGAAGGTCGTGGGTTCGAGTCCCATCATCCGCTTCGAGAAATCCGCTGGAGACGGCGGGTTTTCGCGCGCTCAGGGCCCACAGGACCGCGACGAACATCCTGAGAGCCAGCTTCTAGTCAGGCCTTGGATGCTCTGGCGAGAGCTAGACGTCGACTGGCTGCTGCCTGTGTCCGTTCGCGAGAAGCGGATGACCTTCGCCGCGAGACCGAAGCGCCGCGTACTCCCTCAGGGTCAGCTGGACGGTCTCGAAACACGCAGTGTCGTCGCACTCGCAGACGAAGTCGCCATCTTCCGAGCCAGTCTCGACGAGAACGGCGTAGGCGCGTTCATTCACGTTTCGCATACGCGCTGAATGTGAGATTGCCACGACCTCTCCTTCTTGCCTCTGCCCTCCTGGCGGCTGTGGGCGGTAAGCGTCAGAGGGGGCGGGCGAGCGATTGCCTCGGCCGGAGAATGGTAGTTGCATTGGTGGCCGGGTCATGGGGTATCCAGGAAGGTAATGCGCCCACCCGCGAGTTCGGTCCGCACCCCGACACCCGACTGCCAAGCCGACGTTTTCAGCCCGTTCCCGCGGAGAGGCGCAGACCTGTGATGGGTTCATCCGAGGTCGAGCGCCAGGTCGAGTTCTTGCTCGCCGTGCGTGTCGGCGTTCTCGAGTGGCCGGAGGGCCCAGGCCGCAACGCCGCCCTGCAGGCGATCGACGATGTGATCGTCGCGGCCGAGACGGGGCGCTTCGCCGACGATTCGCCCGATGCTTGATGCCTCCTGGCCTCCTTGCGCCCTCAACCCGAGGGGCGTAGAACTTTTCTCGTGAATTCACGTCAGGAGCAACAGGCGCGCAACGAGGCACTCGTGCGACAGATCAACGAGCGGATCGAACGCGTCAACCAGTCAGCCGAGGAGGGGAGTCTCGCTGGCGAGGAGACGTCCTTCGAGTTCCTCTGCGAGTGCGGACGCGGCGGCGAGAACGGGATCACCTGTGTGGGGAACTTCGAGATGACCCTGCGCGAGTACGAGGAGCTACGAAGCCAAGACGACCGGTTCGCTGTTGTCCCGGGCCACGAAAACCTCGAACTCGAGACTGTGGTTCGGCGCACCGATCAGTATGTCGTCGTCGACAAGAAGCAGGCCGCCGAGCCGTTCGTGGAGGACGATCCGCGCGGAGCCCCCTCGAGCTAGGTCACCTGCGTCATCCGCAGCACTCGAGGTTCCGTTGATTCGCTCGTCACCAGGGCGTAGGTTCGAGCGATCCGACCGTCCGCCCGCGCCGCGCGCCTGATCGTCGGTCTGCTGGCCGGCTTCGTCTTCCTGTGGACTCCCCGGTTCGCGTCGGCCGAGGTGTTCGTCCAGCGGATCGTGTCGACGTCCGGCGTACCGCACGGCGATGTGGCGAACCTTCGGCGCTCGCCGTTTTGGCACACGGGCATGCCGAAGGGCTTGAACACCGAATGGCGCACCTTCTTGAACACCGAGATCGCCGCCATCACGGACGGCGCCGACCTCGTGCTTCACCAGGGCGACCAGGTGGAGGGCCGCTGGGGCGAAGACTGCGACGGCCGGGGCGTCTTCGGCCCAGTCAGAACGTTCGCCCAGAAGGTCGACGCGGTCACCCTGGCCGGGAACATCTACTACTCGCAGATGAAGCGATTCTGGCAAGACCACGACGTGCTCTTCGGTATGGGCGACCACGAGGTCGGCGACATCCCACCAGGCGGCATCGTCCGTCCGCGCGCCTTCACCTACCAGGCGCACGCGTATTGGAACCGTGTCTGGCGCCATCAATACGGCCCCAGCCGTTACGCGACCCGGCGCGGCGATGTCGGGATCATCACGCTCGACCCGATCATGAAGAAGCCCGAAGGGCTCGTTGCCCGGATCAGCGACGCCGACCTCGACTGGACACGGGACAAGATCAACCACTGGAGGGCGAACGGCGTGAACTGGTTTCTCGTTCAGTCGGAAATCCCGGCGATCGGCCCCAACCGCACATCCGGGACTTCGGGGCTACTGCTCGAAAACGGCCAGCGGGTCTGGCGGCGGTTCGCGAGTATGGGCGTCGACCTCTTCCTGACTGCCGAGTTCCATGCAGACACCACGCATACGCGCAATGGGAGGACTCCAGTCGAGGTAGTCCACGGAGGGCGCTACCTCAGAGCGTCGTGGCTCGTCGTCGACGAATACGACGACCACCTCCAACTCACGCTCATGCGTTCTCGGGGTACGCATGTCGGCAGCGACACGATCTGGTCGACGTCGTGCAAGTTCCGCCTGCCTCGCGATCCGGTTGCGGGCACGCCGGAGGTCACGGGGACGATGACCATCCATCCCGACGGCACGACGAGCGACCGCACCGGCTTCCTCCTCGAGGGAATCCAGTAGCGCGGGCCAGGGGCCCGATCAGTCTTCCGAGATCTGCTCGACGACCTGGCCTGTTTGGGCGTCGTCACCGTGGCGGGCGATGTCCGCCTGCGCGACGATGCCGACGAGCTTCTCACCCTCGACCACCGGAAGCCGGCGAATCTGCCGCTCGGCCAGCAGCTGAAGCGCTCGGTCGAGATTCTCGTCCGGGGATACGGTCGCGAGGTCCGAGGAGGCGACCTCCCCGACGGTCGTCGACTGCGGGTCGCGTCCCTCCGCGACGACGCGGACGACGATGTCGCGGTCCGTCAAGAGGCCGACGAGGCGATCGCCGTCCACGACCGGAATCGGGCCGACGTCCGCGTGCGACATCGTTCTGGCGGCCTCGATGATCGACGCGTCGGAGCTGCAGCTCTTCGGGTTCGAGGTCATCACGTCACGTACCTGGGTCATTGCTCCCCCTTCGGTCGGGTTCGTTGCCACCGTGCTACCCGCGGGGGGCAGACGCGGAACCAGGGGGCTACGGGACGCAGCGTTGTTCGATCAGCGTCGCCCGGCCCCGGTCAGTGGATGGTCCAGCTGCGCATGTCCGGTGTCCCGTCGGCGTTTCCGGCCTTGTCGACGGCCCGGACGCGGAAGACGTGCGACCCCTTCTTCAGGCCCCCGTAGGACTTCGGCGAGGAGCAGGCCTGCCAGGCACCTCC
>DASSBN010000037.1:0-15589 GCA_035698665.1 Gaiellaceae bacterium | reverse complement strand
CCGCCCGCCTTCGGGGTCGCGCTCGCGCACGCTTGGCCGAGCGCCCATGACGTCACGCAGGCAGTCGAGGCCGCCCGGGCCGCGGCGGAGGCGCTCGGCATCGAGAACGGCCCGACCTACACCCAGGTGCGGCTCGCGGAGGACGGCGCGAGGGTGATGGAGCTCGCGGCGCGCCTCGGAGGCGGCCACGACGCCGAGGTCTGCCGCGAGGCGCTCGGGATCGACCCGAACGAGCTTGCGCTGGACGCCGCGCTCGGCGAGCCGGTCGACGTGCCCGAGCCGACACCGGCGGGCGGCGCCTGCGTCCGTTTCCTCGTCCCGCCGGAGGGCGAGCTCGTCCGGATCGGCGGCCTCGACGAGGCGCGCGCGGCCGAGGGCGTGGTCGACGCGCGCGTCTACCGCCGGCCGGGCTACGTGTTCGGCCCCTTCCTGCGCGGCTCCGACAGGGCCGGCTTCGTCCTCGCCACGGGCTCCTCGCGGGACGACGCGCTCGGGAACGCAGACCGCGCAGCCGACTCAATACGCTTCGAGACCGAAGATGCAGCTGTCCTCCAGCAAACGTAAGACGTTCCTCTCCTTCCAGCCGCCCGCGATCGGGCCGGAGGAGATCGCCGCGGTCACGGAGACTCTCGAGAGCGGGTGGCTGACCACCGGCCCCCGGGCGGAGGAGCTCGAGCGCCGGCTCGCGGAGCTCACGGGCGCTCGCCACGCGCTGGCCGTCGCCTCCGGAACGGCTGCCATGCACCTCTCCCTGGTCGGCCTCGGCGTCGGACCCGGCGACGAGGTGATCACGACGCCGATCACGTGGCCCGCGACGGCCAACGTGGTCGTGCACACGGGTGCGACCCCGGTCTTCGTGGACGTGCGCGACTCCGATCTGAACATCGACCCCGACCTCGTCGCCGAGGCCGTGACCGAGCGGACGAAGGCGATCATGCCCGTCGACCTCGCCGGCCAGCCCGCCGACCTCGACCCGCTCGTCGCTCTCGGCCCTCCGGTGGTCGAGGACGCCGCGCACGCCGCCGAGGCCCGCTACCGCGGCCGGCGCATCGGCTCGATCGCCCACGCCACCTGCCTCTCCCTCTACGCGACGAAGAACGTCGCCGCCGGGGAGGGCGGCGCGATCACGACCGACGACGACGCGCTCGCCGACGAGATCCGCGAGCTGCGCCTCATGCGCCGCAGTCACGGCTCCCTCTACGACATCCGCACGGCCGGCTTCAAGGCGAACCTCTCCGACGTGCTGGCCGCGATCGCCCTCTGCCAGCTCGACAAGGTCGAGGCGCACGCGGAGATCCGCCGCCGCCACGTCGAGGCATACGACGCCGCGCTCGCCGACCTCCCTGGGATCGCCCCCCTCGCACGCGATCCGCGCGACCGGCACGCGCTGCATCTCTACATCGTCCGGATCGACCCGGAGGACGCAGGCGCCGACCGCGACGCGTACCAGCGCGCGCTGGCGGAGGAGCTGATCGGGACGAGCATCCACTTCCTCCCGGTGCACACGCTCACGTACTACCGCGAGCGCTTCCCCGACCAGCCGCCGCTTCCCGTCGCGGAGCGGGCCGGGCGCGAGGTGCTCTCCCTGCCGCTCTCGCCGGCGCACTCGGACGAGGACATCGCGGACGCGGTGGACGCGCTGCGCCGTGTCCACGCCCGCTTCGCGGGCTGATTCCGTGACGATCAGCCGCCCGGTTCGCATCACCCTGCAGGTGCTGGTCAGCGCGGGCGTCCTGGCCTACCTGATCTGGCAGATCGACCTGCGCGAGACGCTCGACCTGATCGGGTCGAGCAACGGCTGGTATTTGCTCGCCTCGTACGTGATCTTCCTCGTCACCACGGTCGGGATGGCCTGGCGCTGGAAGGCCCTGCTCGCCTCCAAGGAGATCCACGAGCCGCTCTCCTGGCTGACGAAGATCTACTTCGTCGGCTACGCCGCCGGACAGGTGTTGCCGACGTCGATCGGCGGAGACACCGTGCGGATCGCCGCGCATGCGCGGCGAAGGCCGGAGGCGAAGGCCGAGGTCGCCGGCGCGGTCCTCATGGAGCGCGTTGTCGGCTCGGCCGGAACGCTCGTGCTCGTCGCCATGGGCCTCGTCCTCGCGGTCGGGCGCTACAACAACATCGAGGAGGTTCTCATCCTCGAGATCGCGCTCTCGGCTGGGCTCGCGCTCGCCCTTGCGCTCATGTTCTCGCGGCGGACGAACGCGTGGCTGCAGGAGCGCGGAGGCACCCGTCGGCTCGCCCGCGGGTTTCGGAGCCTCTGGGAGGCCCTGCACGGATACCGCTCTCAGCCGCGCGCCCTCCTGATCGTGCTCGGCGCGACCGTCGTCTTCCAGTTCATCCGCATCCTCTCGATCTGGCTCTGCGGCGAGGCGGTGGGAATCGACGTCTCCCCGCTCGTCTACATCGTCATGGGGCCGCTCCTGTTCCTCGTCATGCTCATCCCGTTCACGATAAACGGGCTGGGCGTGCGCGAGGCGTTCTTCATCGCCTTCCTCGGGCGCTTCGGAGTGGACGCAGACGCGGCGTTCGCCACCGGGTTTCTCTTCTACGCCGTCACAGTCGCTGCCTCGATCCCCGGCGGCGCGATCATGATCTGGGACAGCGTCCGGCCCGCACTCATGCGGCCGCGAGAGGGATAGGCGACCTAGAATCGGGCCGGTGGAGGGACGAAGCGGCCGCGTAGCTTCGCTGACCGCTCCGCTCGCAGTCCGGATGCGGGGCAGGTTCGTCGCCAGCGTCGCGCTCGCACCGGCGCTGCTCCTTCTTGCCCACCTCTTGCCTGCGAGCGGCCCGGGCCTCGCCCTGCGCCTCGCCGGGGCGGCCGCGTGCGTCCTCCTCGTGCCGGGCGCCCTTCTCCTCCGCGCGATCGGCTGGCCGGCCTCGCCGGGCATCGCCCTGGCCGGGTCCTTCGCGCTCAGCCTGGCCGTCGACGCCTTCGGGCTCGCGCTCGTCTTCGCGGCGGGAGGGTCGATCCTCCTCATGGCGATCGTGATCGCCTCGGTGAGCGTCGTCGTCGCCGTTCCCGCCGCGCTCCGCAACGGGGTGCGTCCGGCCGTCCGCTTGGAGCGACGGGCCCTCACCGCGGTCTTCGCTTCCGGCGTTCTCTATTCGGCCGTCGTCTGGTGGGCCGCAGGCCCGGTGAACGCCGACGGCTTCTTCCATCTCGGTCGCGCACGCAAGCTGGCAGAGCTCGACGTGCTGAACGGCCTCGCAAGCGTGGACGAGTTCAAGGACGGCGGTCTGCACCCGGGTTACGCGTTCCCGCTCTGGCATGGGGTGGACGCGCTCATCGCCCGCCTCGCCGGCGTCGACGTCGCGGACGTTCTCCTCTACCTGCCGTCGATCCTCGTTCCGCTTGCGCTCCTGCTCGCCTACGCCGCCGGCAACGCCGTCTTCCGCTCGCCGTTCGGCGGTGTCGCGCTGGCGGCTGTCCACGCTGCGACTCACGGTTTCGTCCGTCAGGGGGATCTGGGGGGCACCGGATTCTTCGAGACGACGACGCAACCGCAAGCGGCGAGCCATTTGCTGCTCGTCCCGGCCCTGATCGCCCTCGTCTTCGCGTTCCTGCGGGATGGAGGAGGCGTCGTGCTCCTCTGCGCGGGCGCCGCCGCCGGGGCCTTGACCCTCGTCCATCCCACGTACACGCCGTTCGTGGCGATGATCCTGGTCGGATTCCTGCTCGCCCGCCTCGTCCTGGTACGCGGCTGGGAGCCGCTGCTCACGCGGACATCGGTCGCGCTGGGCGCGATCACGGCGCCGCTCGTGCTCTTCCTCGTCCTCTTCTATCCGGTGATCCGGAACTCGAGCTCCGTGACGCCGTCGACCTCGCTTCGCGACGAGGAGCTCGCGAATTTCGGGGGCCTCGTCACGAAGCTCGGGCCGTGGTTCGGGATGTCGCCGGACGCGATCGCCCGCGCCGGCCCGGTCGTCGTCGCCGGGCTTCTCGCCGTCCCACTCGCGGCCTTTGCGTCGCGGAGGTTGTGGGCCGCCCTGGTTCTCGGCGGCTCGGTCGTCATTCTGATCGCCGTCTTGGTACCGCCGTTCTTCACCGTCTTCGCCGACGTCTTCTCCCTCTCGCAGGCACGCCGCCTGCCGCAGTTCCTCCCGGTCGCGGTCGCGGTCGTGGGAGGCTGCGTCGCGCTTTCGCGGTTTCGATCGTTGGGAGTGCTGGCCGCGGGCGGAATCGGGGCTCTCCTCACCCTCCTCTACCCCGGTCACGCCGGCTGGGTCTACAGGAACGGCGGCCCGGGCTGGGCGGTCTGGCTCGGACTGGCCGGGGGGCTCGTTGCACTCGGTTACGGAGCCTGGCGGCCGCGCCGCGGGCCCGAGCCGGGTCGGTTCGCGCTCCTGGCCGCGCTCGCCTTCGTGCTGCCCGTGGCGGTGACCGGGCTTGCGGAGGTCGAGAGGGCCAAGCCCGACACGTTCTTCACCCCCGGGGTGATCGCTGCCGTCCGCGCGGACGTTTCGCCGGGCGAAGTCCTGTTCTCGGACGAGTCGACCGACTACCGGATCCTCGCCTACGCGCCGGTCTACGTGAACGCGTCGGCGCCCGGCCACGTCGCCGAGGTGCCGGCGAACCGCGTCTCGGGCCGGGCTCGTGACGCCCGCCGCTTCTTCGCGGCCAAAGGGACGACCGACAAGCAGCGCTTGGCAATCCTCGAACGGTGGAGCGCGGACTGGGTGCTCGTCAACCGGGAGCGCAGCCGGCCGCAGCCCTTCCTCGACCGCTTCCGGCTCGTCTACGAGGACGACAGCTTCGCGCTCTACGACGTGAGGGCCTGACCGACCCGAGAGCTAGAGTCGGCGCGATGTACGAGGGGAAGAGCGTCGCCGTTGTCGTGCCTGCGTACAACGAGGAGGCGCTCATCGCGTCCACGGTCTCCACCATTCCGGCATTCGTCGACCGGATCATCGTCGTCGACGATGGCTCCGGGGACGGCACCGTCGAGAAGGCGAAGAACGCCGACCCGCGCGTCGATCTCATCGTCCACGAGCGTAACCAGGGAGTCGGCGCGGCCATCGTCACCGGCTACAAGCGCGCGATCGCCGAGGAGATGGACGTCACCGCGGTGATGGCCGCGGATGGGCAGATGGACCCTGACGACCTGGAGACGCTCGTCCAGGGCGTCGCGGCCGGAGAGGTCGACTACGCGAAGGCGAACAGGCTCTTCACCGGCCAGGCGTGGGAGCTGATCCCGCGCACCCGCTACCTCGGGAACGCGGTGCTTTCGTTCCTGACGAAGATCGCATCGGGGTACTGGCACGTGGCGGACTCCCAGTCCGGCTACACGGCGGTCGACCTCGAGACGCTCCGGCTCCTCGACCTCGACCGCATCTACAAGCGCTACGGCTTCCCGAACGACCTGCTCGTCCATCTGAACGTCTGGAACCGCCGCGTGCGGGACTACCCCTCCCGTCCCATCTACGGCGTGGGGGAGCGGAGCGGGATCCGCCTGCGCCACGTCGTCCCGAAGATTTCCTGGCTCCTGACCAAGGGCTTCTTCTGGCGGATGAAGGAGAAATACATCATCCGCGACTTCCATCCCCTCATCCTCTTCTACAGCCTGGGGATGCTCCTCTTCGGCGCGGGTTTCGTCCTCGGGTGGCTCGAGGTCGGGCTGCGCATCGCCGGCAACGAGATCACGAGCGCCTCGATCGTCCTCGTCGCGCTGCTCATCATCTCGGGGCTCCAACTTCTCCTCTTCGCCATGTGGTTCGACATGGAGTCGAACAAGGACCTCCGCTAGCCGCGGGAACTTTTTGGCGGCGAGCCGAGTCGAAGGCGGCATGATCATTCACCGAAGGACTCGTCTTCTCGCCGTCGCCCTCGCAGTCGCTCTCCCGCTCGCGCTCGCCGCCTGCGGAGGGACGAGCGAGGTGAATGGTGGCTCGAGCACCCAGGTCGGCGACGGCGGCGTTGCTTCGGCCAGCTGCGCGATGCTCGTCGAATACGGCGGGCACAACTACCTCGGCGCGGCGGTCGAGGTCACCCCCGTCGCGGGAGAGTCGCTCGGCACGGGCACGATCCCACCCTGCAACGACACCGGCGGAGCCGGGACGACGATCCCCGCCGAAGAGGTCGAGGTCACCGCGGTGCAGGGAGTGCCGCCGTCGATCGCGATCATGCTGGCGGGTCGAAGCGACGTCGTGCTCGTCCGCGACGACGTGCAGACGCTCCCGAAGGAGCTCGACCCCCGCTAGACCTCGAGCTACGCGCGGCGGCGTGCGGCGGCGAAGCCGAGCGAGACCGCGGTGATGGCGAGGAGCGCGACGAAGAGGCCGACCATGCGGCCGTCGCTTCCGTCCGTGGCCGCATTGACCGCGGCGGACAGCGTTGCGGGCGGGCTCTTCGTCGACTTCTCCGGAAGCGGGACGGTTACCTCGGGGGCGCCGTAGCGCGGCGAGGTCGCGACCTCACGGAGCGTCTTCGCGTCCTTGCCGCCCTCGTCGTCGAGGGTGGCCGGGAGGACGATCGGTGCTGTGGCTCCGCCGGTCGGGCTTCCGGAGCCGTTCGAGGGTTCCGCTGCGCCGCCGGAGGAGCTCGTGTTGTGAGGCCCGTTCGCCGCCGGGACCTGCTCGGTGTACTGGTCGTAGACGCCGCTGTCCTGCGGGGAGCCTGCGGCCGCGGCCGCCGGCGCGAGCCACAGGGCGCACGCGCAGAGGCCGAGAGTCATTCCCGCGGCGATGCGTCTCGGATGGTGTCCCCTCAACACGAGCTGAAAATGATACGCGACTTGCCCCAAAGCATCTACTGCAATTAGGCACCATGTTCATTGGTGCCTGGGTGGGGTTGAGTCCACGGAAGGAATGACCTAAAGTTATCTTTCCGTAAGGAAGGACCACACGAAGCCGGGCCGGGAGACCTGGCAGTGGTTCTTCCCGAGGGAGAGCGGTACCGGGACTCGCATTACCAAGGGTAGGGAGAGGAGCGGCATGAGGTTTGTTGGTGCCGCGGATTCGGCCGAAGGGGAGCGGCCGGCTCCGTGAGGCGGACGCGTATCGTCGTAGCCGACGCTGGCCAGATCTTCCGGGCCGGCGTCAAGCATCTGCTCGGCCACGAGAGCGACTTCGAGGTCTTCGAGGCCTCGAGCTTCGCGGAGC
Source organism: Gaiellaceae bacterium (assembly GCA_035698665.1). Lineage (GTDB taxonomy): Bacteria > Actinomycetota > Thermoleophilia > Gaiellales > Gaiellaceae > DATEOR01. Next base: position 8,482 of record DASSBN010000037.1, on the reverse strand, counting down.
TTTCCGAGATTCTCGAAGCGCGCGAGCCCGACATCGCGATCGTCGATCTCGAGCTGCCCCCGTCAGGTGGCGTCGAGGCTGTGGCGCGCCTCGCCCCGCTCCATGAGACGCGGATGATCGTCTGGGGGTTCGACGTGACGAACGACGTCGTGCTCGCCGCGGTCACCGCCGGGGCCAAGGGCTTTTTGCAGAAGGAGATCTCACCGGCGGGATTCATCCGCTCGCTGCGGGGTGTCGTTCGCGGCGAGGCGCCTCTCTCCCGCGGTCTGGCGACCTTGATGATCGACGCGGTGCACGGCCTCGAGCAGCGTGACCGAGTGCGCGAACGCGCAGTCGCGCTCTCGAGCCGTGAGCGCGAGGTTCTTGCTCTGGTCGCGGGAGGAGCGCGCAATCGCCAGGTCGCGCAGGCACTTTCGATCTCGGAATTCACGGTGAAGCGCCACATGCAGAACATCCTCCACAAGCTCGACCTGCCGTCCCGCCGGGCGGCCGGGCTCTTCTACCGCTCGGCCTTCGAGTCGGTTGGGGCAGCCGAGATGGAGCGGACGGCATGACCGCCCAGGCCCGGACGGTCGAGCCGACGGTTCCGCTCGTGGCGGTGGTTTCGAGGTATCCGTTGCTCGCAGAGGCGGTCGAGGGGGCGCTCGAAGGCATCGCCGACGTGCGGGCCTTTCCGGCCGGACAGGGCGATACGTCCGCCTTCCTCCGTCTCTTGCAGCCGGCCGCGGTCGTCGTGGACAGCACGGAGGACGCGGATGCAGCGGGGGACTTCGCTCTGGAGTCGGGCGCCACGCTCGTTCAGGTCTTGCTTCGCGAAGACCGGATTCGCCTGCTGCACGCAGGCCGCTGGCAGAACCTCTCCGACGGGTCGGCCTCACCCGAGCGAATCCGTAGTGCGGTCGCAGCCGGGATCTACCTTAGGGGGTATGTGAGTGAACGCTGAAAGATCAGCCGTCGCCGCGCCGGTCGTCCTCGACGAGTCAGGGACGCGTTCCGTTCCCGAGCGCCTGGAGGAACGCACTTCGGGAGGACTTCGGCGGCGTGGGTGGGTCATTCGGCGCGCGCTTGCCGCCGCTGACATCGCCGGACTGACGATCGCCTTCGTCTTTGCCGAGTCGCTCATCGGTGCCGGCGTCACCGCCGGGCATGCCTTGCTCTTCATCGCGTCGCTTCCCGCCTGGATCGTGGTGGCCAAGCTCTACGGCCTCTACGACAACGACGAGGAGCGCACGGACCACTCGACGGCAGATGAGTTCGTCGGCGTCTTCCATCTCATCACCGTCGGCGCGTGGATTCTCTATGCCGGTGCCTGGCTCACGGGGCTCTGGACGCCGGAGCTCGCGGAGCTCGTGTTCTTCTGGGGCGCCGCAATCGGCCTCGTCACGGCTGGCCGCGCGAGCGCGCGAGCCGTCTGCCGTCAGACGATCTCGTACCTCCAGAACACGATCATCGTCGGTGCCGGGGACGTCGGGCAGCTCGTAGCCCGGAAGCTCTTGAAGCATCCCGAGTACGGGATCAATCTCGTTGGATTCGTCGATGCCTCGCCCAAGGCGCCGCGTGAGGACCTTGCCCATCTGACCCTGCTCGGGCCGCCCGAGGACCTGGCGGAGATCGTCCGGGCATACGACGTGGAGCGCGTCATGATCGCGTTCTCCAACGAGTCCCATGAGGAGCTGCTGCACCTGATCCGCTCGCTCAAGGGGCTGCCCGTCCAGATCGACATCGTCCCGCGCCTCTTCGAGATCGTGGGGCGCGGCGTCGAGATCCACACCGTCGAGGGGCTGCCGTTGGTGGCGCTTCCGCAGCTCAAGCTGTCGCGCTCGTCACGGCTCTTGAAGCGCGTGCTCGACGTCGTCGTCTCAGGCTTCGCCTTGCTCCTCCTGGCGCCGGTCTTCGCGTTCATCGCGCTCAAGATCAGGCTCGACTCGCCGGGACCCGTTTTCTTCCGGCAGCTCCGCATGGGTTGCGGAGAGAAGCCGTTTCTCATGTTCAAGTTCCGGACGATGGTCGCCGACGCCGACACGCGCCGTGAGGAAGTCGCCCACCTCAACATGCACGTGACGAACGGCGATGCCAGGATGCTCAAGATCCCCGACGACCCCCGCGTCACGAAGTTCGGAAGGACGCTGCGGCGTCTCTCGGTCGACGAGCTTCCGCAGCTGATCAACGTGCTGAAGGGGGACATGAGCCTCGTCGGCCCGCGGCCGCTGCCGCTCGACGAGGACGAGCGCGTCGAGGACTGGGGCAGGCACCGGCTCACGCTGAAGCCCGGAATCACGGGGCTCTGGCAGGTATCGGGACGAAGCAGCATCCCGTTCGGCGAGATGCTGAATCTCGACTACATCTACGTCAGCGGCTGGTCTCTCTGGGGCGACCTGAGACTCATCGCCCGCACGATCCCTGCCGTGTTCAGGGGGCGGCAGGCCTTCTAGGGACGGCCGTGGCTGCAAAGACGGTCGGGCTCGTCGCGCCGCTGCCTCCGCAGGTCGGAGGTGTCGCAGGCTTCGCCGAATGGCTCCTCGCCCACGAGGAAGCCATCGGCTACCGCTTCGACGCCTTCGACCTCTGGCGTCCGGAGACGGGGGAGGTCGGCGGCCGCGTGTCTCGGGATGCGATTCGGATCCAGGCCCGGCTGCTCCCCCGCTTTCTGCGCTGGTCGCGCACCGCGCCGCGCGTCGTCCACTTTTCGGTGTCCCACACGGCGACCGGGCTGACCCGCGACCTCCTCTTCGTCTCGGTCCTGAAGGCAGGCGGGCGGCGTGTCATCGGTCACCTCCATGTCGTGCCCGAGGGATCGCCGGGACGCGCGCGGGCGCTTCGTGCGCTCGATCGGCTCGTCGACCGCTGGGTGACGCTGGCGCCCTCGTCGGCCCAGGCCCTGAAGGGACTGGGGATCGAAGCGGACTGGATTCCCAACCCGATCCGAGTCGCGCCCAACGGCCACCGGTCCTCCTCCGAGGCAGGCCCTCTGCGCCTCCTCTTCGTCGGGCGCTACGGCGAGCGCAAGGGATGCCCCGAGTTGATCGCGGCCCTCGCCAGAGTGCGGGCCTCGGGGACCGACGCAGAGCTTCGCTTCGTCGGGCAGGAGGAGTACGCGGGAGAGGAGGACGTCCTCCGCCGCGGCGTGGACGAGCACGAGCTCGAGAGCGCAGTCGACTTCGCCGGGGTGAAGGACGGGCCCGCGCTCGCGAACTGCTACTCGGAGGCCCAAGTGCTCTGCCTGCCGTCTCGTCGCGAGGGCGTTCCGCTCGTCCTGCTCGAGGCGATGGCATTCGGTCTACCCGTCATCGCCACACCGGTGGGAGGCATTGCCGACTACGTCACGCATCGGGAGAACGGTCTCCTCGTGCCGCCGGGTGATGTCGAGGCGATCGCTGCGTCGATCGAAGAGCTCGCCGCGGATCCCGCGCTTCGCCGGCGCCTAGGCGCGGCGGCGCGCCGTCGTGTGGACTCCCAGGCAGGACCCGAGACGATCGTCGCTCGTTGGCGCCAGGTCTATTCGGAGCTCGGAGCCTAGATGCGCATCGCTTTCGCCTACAGGAACCTGAACCGGTCGGGCAGCCTGGAACGCGATGCTGTTCTCCTGCTCGAAGGGCTCGTGAGCCGCGGCGTCGACGTGCACTGCTACTGCGATCCCGGAACGAGCATCGATGTCGAGGGAGTGGTCCGGCACGACGTCGTCCCCTCCACTCGCTCGCGCTCGCGCCTCGGCTATCCCCTTCTGCGCGGGACCTTCGCCTTTCGTGCGACCCGCGCGCTTCGCGCGGACCGCGGGCGCTACGACCTCGTCCACGTCCTCGGCGTCTCTGCCTGGGAGAACGACGTCGTCCACGTGCCGGCCGTCATGGCGGCGGAGCAGGCCCGGTGGCCGATGCGGGCGGGGGAGGGCTACCGCGGCGCCCGCGCGCGGGCTCGCCTTGCACCTGTCCTGCGGCCGGAGATCGGCGTGGTGAGGGCAATCGAACGCCTGCAGTTTCGTCCCGGCCGCTACCTCCGTGTCACCGCGGTCACGGAGCAGGTTCGCGACGACCTCGTCGACGTCCATGGCATCCCAGGCGAACGGATCACCGTCGTTCCCCCTCCCGTCGAGGTCGCCCGGTTCTCCGGCGCCACGGACGGCAGGCTTCGCGGCGAGCTCGCCGTGGAAGCGGATGCCCACGTGGTCCTGTTCGTCGGTCACGCGTTCGAGCGCAAAGGCCTCGCGGATGCGATCGCCGCACTCCCCGCCTGCGGTTCCGCTCATCTCGTCGTGGTCGGCGGCGGCGACTCTGCGGCATATCGCCGCAGGGCGGACGAGCTCGGCGTGGGCGGGCGGATCCATTTCGTCGGCAGCGTCGACAAGCCCGAGAGCTACTACGCCGCAGCCGATCTCGTCGTCCTGCCGACGCGCAGCGACCCCTGGGGAATCCCGGTTATCGAGGCCATGGCGGCGGGAGTGCCGGTGGTGACCACGGAGGCTGCCGGGTCCGCTGCGGCCGCTGCGCGTGCGGGCGCGGCGGTGCTCGTCCCGGTGCGTTCTCCCGCGCCGCTCGCCGAGGCGATGCGCGAGCTGCTCGCGAACCCGGAGCGGCGGCGCGAGATGGGCGAGCGCGGGAAGGCCGAGGCCGGCCGCTTCGACGTTGCCGCGGTCGCCGACGCCACCCTCGCGGTCTACGAGCTGGCTCTCGCGGAGAAGCGCTCGTGACCGCAGCCCCCTTCACGATCGTTTGCGTCTCCAGGCAGGACTGGGACACCGGCCTCCCCACCAACCGCCAGCAGATCATGCAGCGGGCTGCCGAGCGAGGGCACCGGGTGCTCTTCGTGGAGAGCGGAGGTCACATGAGCCGCCATCTCTGGCGACTCGTCACCGGCCCGCGGCGAGCCTCGCTTGCGCGTCGTCTGTTCGGCGCGGAGAGCCTGACCGATGCGATCAGGGTCGAGAAGGCGCTCACGATCGCTCCCTGGGGGCAGAAGTTCCCGCTCGCCAACCGGGTCAACTCGCGTCTGACGGCGATGCGGATCCGGCGTGCAAAGTCCCTCTCCACGCCGAGGATCCTCTGGCTCTACGACCCGACGGCCTTCGAGCTCGTGGGTCGCGTCGGGGAGGACTTCACGGTGTACGACGTCGTCGACGACTACGCCGAGCAGGTTGGTCCCGACGAGCGCCGCCGCCGGTTCGTCGCGAGCGCCGACGGCGAGGCGGCCGCGCGATCCGAGGTCGTGTTCGCGACGACGGCTGAGCTCTACGAACGCCAGCTCATGCGCAACCCGAACACGCATCTCGTTCGCAACGGCGCAGACTACGACCACTTCGCGCACGCGAACGGAGCGCCGGATGAAGTGAGCGCGCTCCCGGCTCCCGTCATCGGCTTCGCAGGAAACCTGACCGCGGAGAAAGTCGACTTCGATCTCCTCGAGGCGGTTGCGCGGGCGCGGCCCGACTGGAGCATCGCCCTCGTCGGGCCGGTCGCGGTCAACGCCCGCAGCGCCTACGAGCGGCTGGCCGTGCTCCCCAACGTGCACGGTCTCGGCTTTCGCCGCTACGAAGATCTGCCCGGCTACGTCTCGGCCTTCGACGTCGGAGTCATTCCGTACGGGGCGAACGACTACACCCGCAACTGCTCGCCGCTCAAGGTGTTCGAGTACCTCGCCGCCGGCAAGCCGGTCGTCGCCAGCGGCGTCCCGACGCTCGGTGGCATGGAGCCCGACGTCGTTCTTGCCGACGGTCCCGACTCGTTCGTCGCAGCCGTCGAGGCGGCCATCGCGGACGATTCCCCCGCCGCGGTCGCGCGGCGACGTGATCTGGCGAAGACGAACACCTGGGAAACCCGCACCGAGCGGTTGCTCGAGCTCGTCGACGGGAGGCTCGCGGGCTGACCATGAGGATCCTCGTCGCAATCGACCAGTGGTTCCCGGACCGGCAAGCCGGCTCGGCTCGGCTCGCGGCGGCGTCCTGCGCGGCGCTCGCTGCCAGGGGCCACGAGGTGACCGTCCTCGCGCCGCGCAACGGATCCGTCGGCGAGAGCCGGGAGGCGGGCGTCGTGGTTCGCCGCGTGCTCGCACGCAATCTCCTGCCTCAGACGCTCACGGACCCGTTCGAGACGCGGCGGCACGCGCGCGACCTTCCCGAGGACGGCTTCGACCTCTTGCTCGCGCACGAGTCGACGACAGCGGTCGGGCTCCGCAGCCGGGCCAGGCGCACGCCGCTCGCGCTCATGTTCCACGCGTCGGCCGCACGGGAGCAGCGCTTCTTGCGGAGCCGGCTCCAGCCAGGGGTCAGGAAGCTCTCGACCTACGTCCTCGCCCCGCGGCTCGACCGGCTCGAGCGCCAGGCGGTGGAGGCGGCGGACCGGGTGCTGGTCCTCAGCGAGTTCAGCCGCTCTCTCTTGCTGGAAGACCACAGGCTCGACGGCGGCCGGATCAGCACGGTCCCCGGGCTCGTCGACACGGAGCGCTTCTCCGTCGGAGACGGGAAGGACGCGGCACGCGGCCGGCTCGGCGTCGCGAGCGAGGGGCCGATTCTCTTGACCGTGCGCCGCCTCGAGCCGCGCATGGGGATCGACCGCCTGCTGCGCGCGCTGCCCCTCCTCGACCGCGACGACGTCACGCTGGTGGTCGTGGGGACGGGCTCGCTGGCCGGCGAGCTCCCGCGGCTCGCCGCTGAGCTCGGGGTCGCAGAGCGGGTTCTGTTCGTCGGGCGGGTCGGCGACGACGCGCGTCTCGCAGACTGGTACCGGGCCGCGGACCTCTTCGTGCTTCCCACGACGGCCTACGAGGGCTTCGGCATGGCGACCGCCGAGTCGCTCGCGAGCGGAACGCCCGTCGTCGGCACCGCGGTCGGCGCGACCCCTGAGCTGCTCGAGCCTCTCGATCCCCGCCTCGTCGCCGAGTCTGCGGAGCCTCAGGCCCTCGCGCAGGCGATCGAGGAAGCTCTCGGCTTCGCCACGACCTCGGAGTTCGGCGCGCGCTGCCGCGAGTACGCCGAGCGGCGCTTTGCTCTCGACTCAGCCATCTCCGTCTGGGAGGACGCGCTGGAGGAGACCCGCAGATGACCGACCTGCTCATCGTCGCGGGCGCCCGGCCGAACTTCATGAAGGTCGCCTCCGTGGTCGAGGGTGCGGCTCGAGCCGGTCTCTCGTCGGCCCTCGTGCACACCGGCCAGCACTACGACTCCGAGCTTTCGGACGTCTTCTTCGCGGAGCTCGGCCTGCCGGAGCCCGATGCGCATCTCGGTGTCGGGTCCGGAACGCACGCCGAGCAGACGGCGCGGATCATGACGGCGTTCGAACCGGTCCTCCGACGCTTCGATCCGGCTGTCGTGGTCGTGGTCGGGGACGTGAACTCGACGCTCGCCTGTTCGCTCGTCGCCGCGAAGGAGCGCTATCCGATCGCGCATGTCGAGGCCGGACTGCGTTGCCACGACTTCCACATGGCCGAGGAGATCAACCGCCGGCTTTGCGATCACCTCTCGACGTTTCTCTTCACCACGAGCCGCGATGGACGCGACAACCTCGTGCAGGAGGGAATTCCGGACGAGCGCATCGAATTCGTCGGCAACACGATGATCGACACCCTTCTTCGGTCGGCCGATGCGGCGAGAGAGCGCCACGCCGCGGAGCGCCTCGGGGTTCCCTCGCCGCATGCGCTTCTGACGCTGCACCGCTCGGAGAACGTGGATCAGAAGCCGATCCTCGAAGGGCTTCTCGAAGCCGTGTCCGTGATCGCGGCGGAGGTGCCCGTCGTGCTCCCGCTCCATCCCCGGACGGCCGCGCGTATCGAGGGCTTCGGGCTCGAGCGGTTCCTCGAATCGGACGGAATTCACGTGTGCCCGTCGCTCGGCTATCTCGATTTCCTCGGCCTCCTCGCCGACGCGAAGGTCGCGCTCACCGACTCCGGCGGAGTGCAGGAGGAGGCGACGGTCCTCGGCGTGCCGTGCGTGACGCTGCGGGAGTCGACCGAGCGGCCGATCACGGTCGAGGCCGGCACGAACGTCGTGGTCGGAACGCGTCCCGACGCGGTCGTCGCTGCGGCTCGGGATGCGCTTCGCGGCAGGCGGGGGCCCCGGCAGATTCCAGAGCTCTGGGACGGCCGCGCCGGCGAGCGCATCGCCGAGCGATTGGCGGAGGAGATCCTGGAGCTGGAAGGGGCGATGTCGGCGAATGCCTGAAGGCCGAATTCATTTCCTCGGCGCGCCGCTCGACCCGATCACGCTCGAGCAGGCGGTCGAGCTCGTCGACGGCGCGATCTCCTCGCGCCGGCCGACGCTCAACGCCTCGCTCAACGCCGCGAAGCTCGTGCGCATGCAATCCGACAGCGAGTTGCGGGAGTCTGTCGAGGTGTGCGACTTCGTCACGGCTGACGGTGTGCCGGTGGTCTGGGCCGCCCGCGCGCTCGGCCATCACGTGCCGGGTCGCGTGAACGGAACGGACCTCATGGAGCTCCTCTTTGCCCACGCAGCCGAACGGGGCTACTCCGTCTACCTCTTCGGCAGCGAGCCGGGGAT
>DASSBN010000036.1:0-8775 GCA_035698665.1 Gaiellaceae bacterium | reverse complement strand
GTACGGGCGCTGGAGCTCGACGTAGAAGCGGTCTCGCCCGAAGGAGTCGGCGAGGCGAGCGGCCGCGTTGGGATCCGTGACGCCGAGCCCGCGGCGCGCACAGCCCGAGAGACAGACGAGGCCCTCGTTCAGGTCGGCGAGGAGGTCGGGCTCCAGACCTGGATTGAGGCGCTCGCGCGCATGCGCCGAGGTGAGGAGGCGACAGAGGTTCGCGTAGCCGCGCGGTGTCTCGACCAGGAGCGTGAGGTGCGAGCCGTCGGCAAGGGTGGCCTCGGCGCCGGTGATGGCGCGGACGCCCACTGCGCGCGCCGCGTACGCGAACTCGAGGGAGCCGTAGACGCCGTCGTGGTCGGTGAGCGCGAGCGCGGGGTAGCCGAGCTCCGCGGCGCGGACGGCGAGCTCTTCGGGCAGCGACGCGCCATCGAGGAAGCTGTAGGCGGAGTGCGCGTGCAGCTCGACGTATTCCGCCCCACTCACGCGCGCCTTTCACCTCTTTTCGCGTCACACTCGCGCGCTTTCCCGCGATAGGCTGGAAATGGAGGGAGGCCCGCGGCGGCCCCGGGGAATTTCAGGCCTTCTGACGGAACCAGCCTCCCCCCTCCTCGTCCTCGAAGACCGCGACGTTCTCTCCCGTGGCCAGCACGAGGTCGAAGTACCTCCGCCGCACGGGCGCGTCCGTCCACCAGCGGTCCACGACCCGCCACTCCTCGCGCACCTGAAAGACGCGCACCTGCCCGACCGCAGCCGGAATCCCCTCCTCGACCGCGACGTGCACGGGTCGAGGCTCGTTCAGTCGTCGCGCGGCACGAGTATCGCCCTGGCCTCGGGAATCCGGGACCACGGCGCAACCTCCACGACGGTGCAGATCGCCTCCATCCCCATCGCGACGCGCACCTGGCGGAGCCCTTCGCGGAGACGGCCTCGAAGTCGACTGCCGCGCGGGCGGACGAGCTCGGCCTGAGTCCCGACGGACTCGGTCAGCTCCCCCAGCTCGAGCCGTAGCTCGACCGCCGGCGCAGGCAGGTCTTTGAGCTTCGGCGCCAGCGACTGGCGCAGACGCTCGGATTCCGCGGTCGGCTCTCGCAGCGTCGCCGTCCGCCGCCACGAACCTCCGCCGACGAGTCGGGCAGAGACCGCAAGGCGCCGCGGCAGCCGTCCACCCCGCTCTTCGCGGGCGAGGAGCCGGTCGAGAAGAGCCGTGAAGGCGAGCCCGAGCGTGACCTCGTTCGCGACCGGCTCGGGAAACTCGAGCGCTTCCGCGATCTCGGCGGGCGGGCGCCTTGCCGCGACGCGATCGTCGTTCTCGCCGCCCAGGAGGCGCCGTGCCTCTGCTCCCTCGAGCCCCATGCGGTCGCGAACCGCGGCGGCCGGCAGGCGGGAAAGCTGGCCCAGCTCTTTGATGCCGAGCTCGGCAAGCTCCTCGCGCCTCTCCGGGCTGAGGGGAAGGAGATGCAGAGGAAGCGGCTCGAGGAAGAGCTCGGTCTCCGCGTCGTCGACCACGAGCGCGCGGCCAGCCGGGGCCACGCTTGCCGCCGCGAGGGCGGCGAAGCGCCGGCCGGCGACGCCGATGCGCGGCTGCCAGTAGGGACCGACCGCATCGAGAGCCCCGCGCAGAACGGCACGAACGCCGCCGGCCATGCGCTCGACGTGCCCGGTCTCGAAATACGCACAGCCGGGCTCGACCGACTCGACTGCGAGACCGGCCTCTTCGAGCCGCCGCAGGATCCGTTCCCACTCCTCTTCGGCCGCAGCGGGATCCTGCTCGGCGAGGACGAGGCCGGGACAGTTGGCGAGCGCCTCCGAGAGACGCATCCCCGCACGCACGCCCGCCTCCTCGGCGGCGGCGGAGCATGCCCCTAAGAGCGGCCGGCTGCCGGGAGGCGGAGCGAGCGCAACGGGACCGCGCATGAGCTCGGGCCGGGAGCGCAGAGCAGCGCGGAGGGAAAACGCTTGGATGTTCAGACAGGCGATCATGGGAACGTATGTTCTACACGAACACACGTTCTCCTGTCAACGGCTGAAAAACTTTTTTAGGCGGCGGGACAGGAGTCGTCGGTGCCGGCGACTCCGGGGAACCGCGCCAGGAGCTCCGCCAGCTCGTCGATCTCATCGTCCGCGAAGTGCTCTTCGAAGAGCTCGCGGATCGAGCCGACGTGCCCGCACGACGCGGCCTCCAGCTTGGCCGCGCCATCCTTCGTGAGTTCGGCGTAGGCCACGCGCCGGTCGCTCGGGCACGAGGTCCTCTCCACCAGCCCGCCCTCCTCGAGCCCCTCCAGAAGCCGCGTCACGCCGGACGGCGTGAGCGCGAGCCTGCGAGCCAGGTCGATGCGCTTCAGGCGGCCGCCCTCGGACTGCGAGAGGAGATAGAGCGCCTCGTAGTCGTTCACCGAGAGGCCATGCTTGGCCTGGAGCTCCGCATTGAGGAGTCGAGTGGCAGCCGCGTGGGCACGGAGAAGCCGCGTCCACGCGCGCACAGCCGGCGGAACCTCCGGAGAAAGGCGCGCTTCAGAAAGTACTTGCGCTGTCAATGGAATCTCGCTACACTCATTTGCGTTCTCAATAATACACAACGCAAGTAGGAGGCACAACACGTGAGCACCCAGACGAAGATCCCCGCCGGCACATGGAGCATCGACCCGGTCCACTCGAACGTGGGCTTCGAGGTCGGCTACCTGGCCGGCACGTTCCGCGGCCAGTTCGGCGACGTGCTGGTGAAGCTGGACACCAACGCCGGCGCGCGCATCGACGGCACCGCGCAGGTGGCGAGCGTGGATGTCAAGGACGAGAACCTCGCCGCCCACCTTCAGTCGCCCGACTTCTTCGACGCGGAGCGCTATCCCGAGCTCCGGTTCGTCGCCGAGGACGTCGATCTCGGCAGCGAGACCGTCGTCGTCCCCGGCGAGATCACGATCAAGGGCGTCACGAAGCCCGTCGAGGTGACGGGGACGCTGTCAGAGCCGATCGAGGACGCCTGGGGCAACGAGCGCCTGGGCCTCCAGCTGACGGCGACCGTCGACCGCACGGAGTTCGGCCTGAACTGGAACATGCCGCTCCCCACGGGCGACGAAGCCCTCTCGAACACGGTCACGGTCCTCGCGGAGCTCCAGCTCGTGAAGGCGGCCTGACCGGAGATGACGAAGGTCCTCGCAATCTCGGGCAGCCTCCGCGACAGCTCGTACAACACGATGTTGCTCCGGAACGCGACCGAGCTCTTCGGCCACGACGTCGTCGTGGAGGAGCTCCATGGACTGAAGGATGTCCCGCCCTACGACGAGGACGACGACGGCGACGGCGCTTCCGAGGCCGTGCGTTCCCTGCGCGCGGCTTTCGCGGGCGCCGATGCCGTGTTGATCGCGACCCCCGAGTACAACAGCTCGGTGCCGGGACACCTGAAGAACGCCCTCGACTGGGTCTCGCGGCCGCTCGCCACGAACCCGCTCAGGAACAAGCCTGTCGTCGTCGTCGGCGCGTCCACCGGCGCGTTCGGCGCCGTGTGGGCACAGGCCGAGCTCCGCAGGGTGCTCGCCGCCATCGGTGCCCGGGTCGTCGAGGCCGAGGTCGCCGTCGGCCACGCGCCGACGCGTTTCGACGAGGACGGTACGCTGATCGACGAAGATCTACGCGAGCAGCTCGGCGAGGTCGTCGACGCGCTCGCAGCCGCGATTGGCGAGCGGGCGGAGCTCGCTCGCTCCGCGGCGTGACCCGCAAGGAGAAAGCATGAAGCTCGAAGGAATTCACCACGTCACTGCGATCACCGCAGACGCGCCCGGGAATGTCGATTTCTACGCCCGCGTGCTCGGCCTGCGGCTCGTCAAGAAGACGGTCAACCAGGACGACCCCACCGTCTACCACCTCTTCTACGCCGATGAGGAGGGCTCCGCCGGCGCAGACATCACGTTCTTCGAATACCCGGGCGCGCGGCGGGGCCGTGCGGGCGCCGGCATGGTGCACCGCGTCGTCTTCCGCGTCGCCGACGAGGCCGCGCTCGTGTTCTGGGCCGACCGGCTCGCCGCGGAGGGGATCACCGCGCACCGCGAAGGCGATTCGCTCCTCTTCGAGGATCCCGAGGGCCTCGGGCTCGAGCTGCGCGCCGTGAAGACGGAGGACAGGCCGCTCGTGGCGAAGAGCCCGGACATCCCCACCGAGGCCGGCATCCAGGGCTTCGACGAGGTGCGGGCGTTCACCCGCGACCCGGACCGAAGCCGCAGCTTCCTCGAGGACGTCCTCGGGTTCGAGGCGCGCGACGAGGACGGCTGGGAGGTCCGCGGGGCAAACCGCGGCGGGCAGTACGTCTACGACTCGGCCGAGAGTCTCGGCACTCCGGGTGCGGGGACCGTCCACCACGTGGCCTTCGCATCCCTCATCGACGACCACGAGGCCTGGCAGCAGCGCGTCGCCGAAGCGGGCGCCCACCCCACTCCTGTCATCGACCGCTTCTACTTCCGCTCCATCTACTTCAGGGAGCCGAGCGGCGTCCTCTTCGAGATCGCCACGATCGGCCCCGGCTTCGACTCGGACGAGCCGAAGGAGACCCTGGGCGAGGCCCTGTCGCTGCCGCCCGCGTTCGAGCACCTGCGCGAACAGATCGAGCCGCGGCTGACGCCGATCTCCAACCCGCGCAAGCCGGCCGGGGTGTCCGGATGACCGAGCTCGAGACCGAGACCGCGAAGCTCGCTCCCCAGACGCGCATGGGCGCCGTCGAGCTGACGGTGACCGACCTCGACCGCTCCGTGTCCTTCTACGAGGACGCGATCGGGCTTGCGACGCACCGGCGCGAGGACGGACGGGCGGCTCTCGGCGCCGGGGGCGAGGATCTCCTCGTCCTCGTCGAAGATCCCGACGCGCGCGCGGCCGGACGGCACGCCGGTCTCTACCACTTCGCGCTGCTCCACCCCTCCCGCGAGGAGCTCGCACGCGCAGCCTCGCGCCTGGCGCGTACCCGCACGCCGATTCAGGGTGCTTCCGACCACGGGATCTCGGAGGCCATCTACCTCCCGGATCCGGACGGGAACGGGATCGAGCTCGCCGCCGACCGGCCGAAGGCGGAGTGGCCCGATCTCTCCGTCATGGGCGGCGGCCCGGCGCCGCTCGACCTCAACGCCTTGCTCGACTCGGTCGCAGAAGAGGAGCCACGCGAGTCCGTCGACCCGGCCGCGACGATCGGCCACATCCACCTCCACGTGGGGAACCTCGATGACTCGACGCGTTTCTACGTGGACGTCGTCGGCTTCGACGTGATGACCCGCCTGCCGAGCGCCGTCTTCGTGGCGGCGGGCGGGTATCACCACCACGTCGGCTTCAACACGTGGCGAGGGCCCGGTGTCCCTCCCGCGCCCGACGGAACCGTCGGCCTCCGCCATTTCACCGTGGTTCTCGACGACGAGGGCGAGCTCGACGCGCTGCGCGGGCGTGCACAAGCCGCAGGCGTCGAGCTCGAGGATGCTGCGGACGGCTCCTTCCTCCGCGATCCCTCGGGGAACGCGCTCCTCGTCCGGACGGCCTAGGCGAGCAGGCGCGCGGCGGATCCACGCATGCCGTCGAAGCGCGGGACGACCTTCGTGACGCTCTCACGCGCGCACCAGACGAGATCCTCCTCGGTAACCGTCTCGCCGACCCTGCGGATGGTGCGAAACGCCTCTTCGGCGGACGGGAAGGACGCGGCGAGCTCGAGCGCTCGCCGGGCTGCTTCGGTGGGCTCTCCCCCGAGGAGCGCCGCGATCCGCCCGGCACAGTAGGCGTCGTCCTCGCTCGGGCCGCCGCGGAGCCCGGCGCACACCACCTCGACGTCCTCGCTCCGCTCCCGCGCCGCTTTTGCGACGGCCTCGAGGTTCAGCATGCTGCCGACGAGGACGACGTCGCAGTTGGCCGCGGCCTGGACGATCGCGCGCGTTCCGTTCGTCGTCGTCGTCACGACCGACCCGGCCCGCGCCTCGAGAAACTCGAGCGGAGAGTTGCCGAGGTCGAACCCTGGCAAGGAATCGCCTCCGCGCTCGCCGGCGAGCACGGCGTCCCCGAGCTCGTCCCTGAGCGTGCGGGCCTCTTCCACCTCGGCGCAGCAGTACACCGTGCGATACCCCGCGTCGAACGCCTGGACGATCGTGGACGTCGCGCGGAGGACGTCGACGACGATGCCCGTGGGAACGCGGGCGGCCTCCCCCGGTGCAAAGGCGACGTGGACGCGCATCGGGCGGACGTTACCCGGATACCATGACCCCGATGGCCACGCCCGAGCAGACGCAGACCATGGTCTGCTACCGGCATCCGAACCACGAGACGGCGGTCACGTGCTCGAACTGCGGCCGGCCGATCTGTACCGAGTGCATGGTGTTCGCGGCGGTCGGGATCAAGTGCCCCGAGTGCGCCGGAACGCCCACGGGAGCGAAGAAGGCTGCGGTGCGGGCGCGCTCGTTCACCGGCGCCGGCACGGACTTCATCGTCACGAAGGCGCTCATCGCCGTGAACGTCTTCGTCTTCCTCGCGCAGGTCGTCCAGTCGGGGAGCCTGACCGACCCCTTCGGCGAGCTGTTCGTCCGCGGAGCGCTCTACGGGCCGGCCGTCGCGAACGGCGACTGGTACCGGCTCGTTTCGTGCGCCTTCCTGCACGGAAGCATCCTCCACATCTTCTTCAACATGCTGATGCTCTGGTGGTTCGGACGCCCGCTCGAGCACCTCCTCGGCCGGGCGCGCTTCGTGGCCATCTACTTCGTCTCGATCCTCGCCGGCTCGGCCGGCTCGCTCGTCCTGACGCCGGACAAGCCGACGATCGGCGCCTCGGGCGCCGTCTTCGGGATCCTCGGCGCCGGGCTCGTCCTCGAGCGATCGAACATCAACGTCTTCGGGGGATCCGCCCTCATCGTCGTGATCCTGAACCTGGCGCTGAGCTTCACGCTGAGCAGCGTGTCGATCGGGGGTCACGTGGGCGGGCTCATCGGCGGCGCGCTCTGCATCTTCGTGCTCTCGAGCTTCGGCCGCGGCCACGCGGTCTACGGCCGCTTCAACGTCGTTGCGGCCGCGGGCCTCGTCGCCATCGCCGCGGGCAGCGTCCTCATCGCCTACTTCAAGGTCCGCGGCTACGCCTGACATCGAGCTGCGCACGCTGAAGGACAAGGGTCAGACCGCGCTCGAGATCGCGGAGTACGCGGCCGGCTTCCTGTCGGGCGCCCAGAACTCCCTCGATCTCGCGCTCTACGACTTCGATCTCGAGCAGGAGACCGCGAGGCTCGTCGCGGACGCCCTCCTCGAGGCGCAGAAGCGGGGCGTCAAGGTGCGGCTCGCCTTCAACGTCGACCACGACAAGCCGATCCCCGAGCCGCCGCCTCCTCGCTCTGATCCGAGCCTGCTCGACTCGCTCGACGTTCCGACCAAGCGGATCCTCGGCGTGCCCGACCTCATGCACCACAAGTACGTCGTCCGCGACGGCTCCTCCGTGTGGACCGGCTCGACGAACTGGACGGACGATTCCTGGAGCCGAGAGGAGAACGTCATCGTCGTCGTCCACTCGCCGGAGGTCGCCGACCGGTACACGGAGGACTTCGACCAGATCTGGGAGACGGAGAACGTCGAGCAGACCGGCTTCGTCGAGCCGAACCCGGTGCGCGTGGGCGACGCCAAGGTGCGGGCCTGGTTCTCACCCGGCCACGGTGAGGCGCTCGCGACGCGGATCGCCCACAGGATCGCGAGGTCGAAGAGGCGCATCCGAATCTGCTCCCCTGTCATGACCTCCGGTCCCATTCTCGGCGCGCTCGCGGAGAAGGTCTCCGACGGCAGGTGCGACGTGACCGGGGTCGTCGACGCGACGCAGATGAAGGGCGTCTACCACCAGTGGAAGCTGAACGGGAACTCCGAGTGGAAGATGCCGGCGATCAGGCGGATCTTCGCGAACGGGCGGTTCACGGGGAAGAACTCGATGCCCTACGGCCAGGGAGACGTCCACGACTTCATGCACGCGAAGGTCGTCGTGGCCGACGATTACCTGTTCACGGGGAGCTACAACCTCTCCCATTCGGGCGAGAAGAACGCCGAAAACGTCCTCGAGGTCGAGGATGCGGCGCTGGCCGAAGAATTGGCCGCTTTCGCGGAAGGGGTCCGGGCGCAGTACGAGCCCGCCCCAATTCCTTAAAACACCTTTTACAAGTGGCTCAAACGAGGGAAAAGGATTCTTTTCCTAGGGCCGATAAACGGGAAGCATGCGAAAGCTTCTCGTTCTTGCGGCCTTTGCAGCGCTCCTGATTCCCGCCGAAGCCGGCGCCTCCGTCCTCCTGGGCGTCGAAGGCTCGAAGTCCCGCTTCCGCGACCAGACGAACCAGGCGTCGGCGGTGAATCTGGACTTCGTCTCCTGGGACGGGCACCGTAAGCCCAACTACCTCGACAACGTGCTAGCCGCCGCCAAGCCGATCCCCGTGCTGTCCTTCGGAACCTCGAACGGCACCAACGAGCGGATCACGCCGGGGGCGATCGCCAAGGGCAGGGGCGACGGCAACCTGATCGATATCGCGCAGGCGCTCAACCGGTTCGGCAGCTTCGCCTATGTGCGCCCCTACGCGGAGATGAACGGCTACTGGAACGCCTACTGCGCGTACAACTCGAACGGGACGTTGCGCGGCAGCGCACACTCGACGAAGAGCTTCCGCAAGGCTTTCCGCCGTACGTACCTGATCATGCACGGCGGCTCGCTCGCCGACATCAACGCGAAGCTGGTCGACTCCGGAATGCCCAGGCTCAGCCGGACGAAGGATCTCCCGGTGAACGACGTGAAGGTGATCTGGAACCCGCAGG
>DASSBN010000035.1:0-17048 GCA_035698665.1 Gaiellaceae bacterium | reverse complement strand
CGCTCAAGCGCTTCCAGGTGGCGGGCTCGCCCGACGAGCAGGCCATCGCCCTGCGTGACGCGATGCGCGTTCTGTTCCCGGAGGCGGTCGCTCTCGTCTCGGCCGCGCGGCAGGGCTTCATGCGCGAGTCGGGCTGATGCTTCCCGACAGCGGGGCGCTCGCGGTTTTCGTCCTCGCCGCGCTCGTCCTCCTCGTCATTCCGGGCCCGGCGGTCCTCTACATCGTCGCGCAGAGCATCAGTCGTGGGCGTCTCGCCGGCATCGTCTCGATGCTCGGAATCCAAGTCGGCGGCCTCGTGCATGTCGCCGCCGCGGCCGCCGGATTGTCGGCGCTTCTCGTGCGCTCGGCGGTCGCGTTCGACGTGGTCAAGTACGCGGGCGCCGCGTATCTGATATTCCTCGGGCTGCGGCGCATCCTCGGGAAGGAGGAGGCGGAGACGCCGGGCGTCCCGTCCGAGAAGAGCCTCCGCCGGCTCTTCGCGCAGGGCGTCGTGATCAACGTCCTCAACCCGAAGACCGCGCTTTTTTTCTTCTCGTTCCTGCCGCAGTTCGTCGACGTGAATGCCGGATCGGTCGCGCTGCAGATCGCGACGCTCGGGCTCGTCTTCATCCTGCTCGCGACGCTCTCCGACGGCATGTATGCCCTCGCCGCCGGGTCGGCCGGCGGCTGGCTGCGCAGCCGCTCCGGTTTCGTCCGTGGCGAGCGGTACGCGACGGGCGGGGTGCTGGTCGGGCTTGGGCTCTTGGCTGCATTCTCCGGTGCGAAGAGCAACGACTAATGGGGCCACCCCGAGCCACCACCCGCTTTCGAGCGTAACTCCCAACGGCGCGTGCGTGGCGCGCGGAATGTGCCGAACTAGAATCGCCGCCCCGTGACCATCCTCGACCGCGCCATCGTCCGAGCGCTCCCCGCGGTGCCGCGGCCCGTCGTCAAGCGACTCTCCAGCCGCTACATCGCCGGGACGACCCTCGCCGAGGCTTGCGAGACCGTTCGCGCTCTGAACGCCGAAAGGAAGGAAGCGACCCTCGACGTCCTCGGCGAGGAGGTGACGCTCCGCGAGGAGGCCGCGGGGCTTCGCGACGCGTACCGGCGCGCCCTCGACACCATCGAGGAGGAGGGGCTGCGCTCGAACATCAGCGTGAAGCTGACCGCCCTCGGCCTCAAGCTCGATCGCGACCTCTGCCGCTCGAATCTGCTCGCGCTCGTCGATGAGGCCGCCCAGTTCGGCAACTTCGTCCGCATCGACATGGAGGACTCCTCGACCACCTCCGACACACTCGCGCTCTACCGAGAGCTCAGACAGGAGGGCCACGACAACCTCGGGGTGGTGCTCCAGGCCGCGCTCAAGCGAACGCTCGGCGACATCTCGGCGCTCGGCGACCTACGACCGAAGGTCCGGATCTGCAAGGGGATCTACGTCGAGCCGCCCGAGATCGCCTACCAGGAAGACGAGACCATCCGGCTCAACTTCCTGGACGCTCTCGAGGCGCTCCTCGAGCTTGGCTCCCACGTCGGCATCGCCACCCACGACGACTGGCTGATCGGGGAGGCGCTCGCACTCGTCGAGCGGCGAGGGCTCGGCAGGGACGCGTACGAGTTCCAGATGCTTCTGGGCGTGCGACCCGACCTCGGCGACGAGCTCGTTCGCCAAGGGCACAGGCTCAGGATCTACGTGCCGTTTGGGCGGCGCTGGTACGAGTACTCGATCCGCCGGCTGCAGGAGAACCCCAAGCTGGCCGGCTACGTCGCGATCGACACCCTGAAGAGACTGCGCCCATGATCTGGGCGGAGGCCGAGGGGTGCCGTGTCGTCGACTCGGAGGGGCGCAGGTACATCGACCTCTCGGGCGGATTCGGGGTCGCGGCTCTCGGCCACCGAAACCCTGAGGTCCAGGCGGCGGTCTCCCAGCAGGCTGCGCGCTGCATGCACGCCCTGGGCGATCTGGCCGAGGCCGACGTCACCTCCGAGCTGAGGGCTCGCCTGGCGGGCGACGACCGTGAGGTCATGCTCGGCGTGACCGGGGAGGACGCGGTCGAGATCGCCCTGCGGACCGCGCTTCTCGTCACCGGTCGCCCGGGCATCGTCGCGTTCACGGGCGCCTACCACGGCACGGGGCTGCTCGCGCTCGCGGCGAGCGGCTTCGAGCACTTCCGGCGTCCCTTCGCGCCTTGGCTTCCCGGCCCCGTGCATCGCCGGACGTTCGGGGAGGATCCCGGCCCTCTCCCTCTCGACACGGGGTGCGTCGTCGTCGAGCCCATCCAGGGCCGGGCGGGGGCGCTCGTCCCGCCCGCCGGTTTCCTCGAGCGGCTCCGCGAACGCTGCGACGAGGCGGGCGCGCTCCTCGTCGCGGACGAGATCTACACGGGGCTCGGACGAACGGGCACGCTTTGGCGCAGCGGCGACCTCGCCGACCTCGTCACCTGCGGTAAGGCTCTCGGCGCGGGACTTCCGA
Source organism: Gaiellaceae bacterium (assembly GCA_035698665.1). GTDB lineage: Bacteria > Actinomycetota > Thermoleophilia > Gaiellales > Gaiellaceae > DATEOR01. The sequence continues at coordinate 14,596 of DASSBN010000035.1, read as the reverse complement.
TCTCGGCCTGCCTGATGAGCGCCGACCACCGGAGCGCCTGGAACCTCGGCCCGGAGGACGTGTATACGCACACGCACATGGGGAATCCGGTCGCCGCCGCGGCCGCGCTCGTCGTCCTCGACCGCGTCCCGGCGCTCTTCGACAGGGTCGTTGCGGCCGGAGCGCGCTTCGAAGCCGCCGGCTGGCACGGCGCCGGGCTCATGCGGGCGAAGGAAGGCGACGCGTTCGCGGCCTGGGAGCGCGGGGTGATCGTCATTCCGGCCGGGGAGGACGGCCGCTACATGAGCGCGACACCGCCCCTGACCATCACGGACGAGGAGATCGACGAGGCGCTGGAGCTGATCGGATGAAGTACTCGTGGCGCTTCGTCGTTGTGGCCGGATTCTTCGTCACCGGGCTCGTCGTCTCGAACATCATCGCCGTCAAGCTTGTCGCGGTCTCGGGCCGCGTCTTCCCGGCTGGTCTCGTCATCTTCCCGCTCTCCTATGTCCTCGGCGACGTCCTCACCGAGGTCTACGGGATTCGCGCCGCGCGGCGCGTCATCTGGCTCGGCTTCGCGTGCAACCTGCTCGCGGTCGGCGCGATCCTGGCGGCGATCCACCTTCCGGCGGCCGACTTCTGGGAGGAGAACCAGGGCGCCTACGAGCAGATCCTCGGCACGACCTGGCGCCTCTTTCTCGCCTCGCTCGCCGCGTACGTCGCCGGTGAGCTCGCCAACGCCTACGTGCTTGCGTACATGAAGGGCTTCACGCGCGGCCGCTGGCTCTGGACGAGGACGATCGGCTCGACGATCGTGGGCGAGGGGCTCGACTCCCTGATCTTCGTCACGATCGCCTTTGCCGGGACCGGCGCGGGCCTTGCCAACCCGATCGTGACGACCTGGGTGATCAAGGTCGGCTGGGAGACGCTCGCCACGCCGATCACCTACTGGATCGTCGGCTATCTCAAACGCACCGAGGGCGTCGACGTCTACGACTTCGGCCGGCCGCTCGAAGCGCGGACCTGATCCTCGGGCTCGGCGAAGAGGCGGCCGAGAGTCTCCAGCGCGTCGGCGAGCTGGCGGCGCTCGACCTCGGAGAGGTCGTCCGACAGGCTCTCGAGTGCGCGGAGGAAGCGCTGATAGCGGGACCTGTGCTCGCGGCGCCCTCGTGCAGTGAGAACGACGCGAACCGCGCGCGCGTCGAGCGGGTCGGGCTCGCGGCGGACCAGATCGGCGGCGACGAGCGCGTCGACGGTTCGGCTGGCCGTCGCCATCGTCACGCCGAGGTGCTTCGCGAGCGAGCCGATCCGCTGTGGGCCCTCGAAGATGACCAGCCGAAGCGCCTGGGCCTGCGACGTGGTCAGTTCGTGGGCAGAGACTTCACCGGGCTCCTTGCGACGCTGCAATTCCGTTCGCAGCCGGATGAGCCCGTCGGCCATACGCTCGAGGTTGTCCTGCCTCATGCGGCCTCCTGGAGGAGCTCGGGGCTGGTCGCCGCCTCCTCCATTGTCTGCCGGAGCTCGATGTGCGGGACGAAGAACACCGCTGCCAGCGCCACCGCGGCGAGCCCGATCGCGAGGTAGAAGATCGGGTGGAGCGCGCCTGCGAGCTCGCTGGGTGAGACTCCACCGCCGACGGCGCCGCCCAGGCGCGCGGTGACGATCGCGCCCATGACGCTCACGCCCGCCATCGCTCCGACGGTGCGGAAGAACTGGATCGATGCGGTGGCGACGCCGATCCGGCGGCGACCGACGGAGTTCTGCACGGCCACGATGAGAGTCTGCATCATCAGCCCGATGCCGAAGCCGACGATGACCACGTCTCGCGTCACGGTCAGCTCGGACGTCCCCACATCGATCTGGCTCAGGAGGAGGAAGCCTGCTGCCAGGAGGGGCGGACCGGCCATCAGTACCGGCCGGTAGTGGCCGGTCCGCGAGACGATCTGACCCGCGACGATGCTCATCGTGATGATCCCGAGCATCAGCGGGGTCAGCACGACGCCCGAGGAGGATGCGCTCTCGCCGAGCACGCGCTGCACGAAGAGCGGCACGTAGATGATCGCGCCGAACATCGCTGCTCCGACGGAGAACGATGCGACGGTTGCCGCCGAGAACGTCCGCCCCTGGAAGAGCTCGAGCGGGAGGATGGGCTCCTCGGTGCGCCGCTCCCAGAGGACGAAGGCCGTCGAGAGGATGGCCGCCGCGAGGAAGAGGCCGATGATGATCGGGGAGCTCCAGGGATATTCCGTGCCGCCCCAGACCGCGGCGAGGAGACCCGCCGCGGCGCCGGTGGTGAGCAGAAGCGCGCCGACGTAGTCGATCGTGTGCTTCTCGGGCGCGGGGCGGCGGACGAAACCGAACCAGACGACCGTGAGTGCGACTGCAGCGAGCGGCAGGTTGACGAAGAAGCACCAGCGCCACGACGCGTTGTCGGTCAGCCAGCCTCCGACTGCGGGGCCGATTACGGACGAAGCCGCGAAGACGGTCCCCGTGAAGCCCTGCCACTTGCCGCGAAGCCGGGGCGGGATGATGTCGCCGATGGCGGCTATCGCCAGCGGAATCAGGCCACCGGCGCCGAGGCCCTGGATCGCGCGGCCGGCGATCAGCATCCCCATGGACATGGAGAGGCCGCAGATGATCGAGCCGGTGGAGAAAAGCACGATCCCGAGCAGGAAGAACGGCCGCCGGCCGTAGATGTCCGAGAGCTTCCCGTACAGCGGAACGGTCACGGTGGCGCCGAGCATGTACGCCGAGAAAACCCAGGAGTAGTGCTCGAAGCCGCCGAGGTCCGTCGTGATTCGCGGGAGAGCGGTCGAGACGATGGTCTGGTCGAGAGCCGCCAGCAGCATGCCGAGCATGAGCCCGAAAAAGACGACGAGGGTGCGGCGCTTGCCGAGCGGATATACCGAGCGGTCATTCATTTCGTTACGTAACGTAACTATATCGACTGAGACCCACCCGACCTCCCTCGGAAGGGTGGTTCTACGCCAGGTTCGAGTAGCCGCCGTCGACGACGAGCGTCTGGCCGCGCACCATCGCGGCCGCCGGTGAAGCGAGGAAGCAGACGGCGTCGGCCACATCCTCCGGCTCGACGAGCCGGCCGGCCGGAGTCCGGTCACGGTAGAAGCGGAGCATCTCGTCCCGGTTCGGGAAGTAGTCGAGCGCCCCCGTCTCGACGAGCCCGGCGGAGACGGCGTTCACACGGATGTCCTGCGGCGCCAGCTCGACCGCGAGGTAGCGGACGAGCGCTTCGAGAGCCGCCTTCGAGACGCCGACGAGGACGTAGTTGTCGAGCACGCGGTCGGCCCCGAGGCTGGAGATGGCGACGATCGAGCTCCCCGCCGGCATCGTCGGCGCGGCCTCCCGCGCGATGGTGAACAGTGCACGCGCGTTCGCGTTGAGCGTCCAATCCCAGTGCTTCTCGTCGAGCTCCTGGAAGGGACGGATCACGCCGGTCGCTGCGTTCGAGACGATCACGTCCAGCGGCCCGGCCTCCTCCAGGAGCGCCTTGGTCTTCTCCGGATCGCCGAGGTTCCCGCGCAGGAGGATCGGCTCGGCGCCGAGCTCCGCGATCTCCTGCGCGGTCTCCTCCGCGGCCTTGTCGTTGCGGAGGTAGCTGACGGCGACGCGCCCGGCGCCCTGCTCGGCGAAGCGCAGCGAGATCGCCTTGCCGATCCCGCGCGAGCCGCCCGTCACGAGAACGGACTTGCCCTCGAAGGTCATGATTTGGGCGGCAGGGGATCCGAGGCCCGCCCATGGCTGGGGATCTCTTCCCAGCCGAGCCGGCTCGGCGGTTCGAGCGGTCCTTCCGCTGCCTTCGAGCTCGCGAAGGCCAGCCGCTCGAGCAGCCCGATCTGCTCCTCGCCGTAGAGGCGGACGGAGTGATCCTCCGGCAGGTCGCGGATCAGGGCCCGGACGCGCGCCCGGATCTGCATCGCGAAGTGCGGTGTCGCCGGTCCGACCAGGGCGTCGATGTCGTCTCTCGTGGGCTCCGCCACGCGGGCGACTCTATCCGTTCGCGCGCCGCTTACGAGTACACGTAGAGCTCGTTGGCGTCGGCCGTGTCGTAGGCGCCGTGTGCGTCTTTCCCTCCGTAGTCGTGGTAGGTCGTATGTGCGGCCCCGAGGTCGTTGGGGAAGCTCGCAACGGGACTCGGCCTGGCCAGCTTGATGCAGCCGTTCGAGTAGTAGTCGGACTCGCGCTCCCAGCAGAACGGGTCGTCGTAGGCGGAGCTGCAGGACTGGCCGTTCGAAGCGGTCTCTTCGCTGTGGATGAAGAGCTCGGTTCGCCTGGCCGACCCGTCCCTGCAGGTCTTGTCCTGGATCCACCACACGCGGCCTCTCACCTTGGAGCCGTCGTAGTGGTCCCAGTGGCCCTTCTGGGCGTACCAGCCGGCCGGGAGCCAGCCGCGGCCGATCTCACATTCGTCCATGATCGTCCCGGAACCGCCACGCCAGCTGCGGCTGTACTCCGCAGGGCTCGGGGGATACGTCCACTTCCAGGTCAGCGTCGAATTGAGGTTGGTGTTCCGGTTGAAGGTCCACCAGCCGTTCGCGGCCGAGGCGGGGGCGGCCGTCCAGAGGACGAGCGCGGCCAGCAGGGCGATGCGCATCTCACTGCTCTCCTTCCTGCGGGCGGCTCGGGTTGTAAACGGGACGTCGCCAGGCTGGGAAGCCTTCGACGCCGCGGGCGGTCGGCAACGGGACGGCGCGTGCGCAGCGGCCCGTGGCCCGGTCGCAGTCGACGAACGCGCCTCCTGCCGAGGTGCTCGTCCAGCCGGTCACGCGGCGCGCGCCGACGAAACGCGGCTCGGCCACCCCCTGGCCGGCGGCGGCGCGCATCGTCCGCGCGAGCTCGATGCGCCTGCCCGCGACGCGGAAGAGCGCCACGCCGGAAGCGGACGGCGCAGCGACGAGGTCGCCCTGCCAGTCGCCCGAATAGCCGACCACGCCGACCGAGGGATCGACCGTGGTCAGGTCGAGCGAGGCGAGTCTCGCGCCGTTCGAGACCGCGAGGAGCTGGATCCGGGGCGGGCCCGTCTCCGGCCCGTGCTCGACGAGCGCGCTCGTTCCGTCCGGGCTGATGGCGACGAGGCCGGCATTCGAGGCGAGGACGCGGCGCTTGCCCGGGCCGGCGAGTGCGAGGACGTCGAGCGCCTCGCCGGCGCCCACCCGGTAGACGAGCAGCGTCGGCCCGGCCCAGCCCGCGACGACGTAGCGGTCGGTCTTCGGCGTCCAGCGCCGCGCCTGACCGTCCACCGAGTCGCGGACGAAGACGTCGCCCACATAGCGGACACCCGCGCGGTAGGAACGCTCGGCTCCCTTGAAGTACGCGATCGCGCCGTCGCTCCGCCAGGCGAGCGAGAACCCGCCGTCCACGTACCGACGGTCCGATCCCGTCTCGACATCGTGAAGCCGGATCGACGGCCGTGCGAGAGGGTCGCCGGCCGAGATGCCCTGGTCCTCCCAGGAGAGCGCCGGATCGTCCTCACGGAACTCCAGCCACGCGTTGTAGGCGACGTAGCGCGCGTCGGGCGAGGGCACGGCGACGGGTGTGAGCCAGCCGGCGAGCGGCGTGACGGGGGTCGTGGCCAGCTCGACGCGATCGTGCCCAGGCAGGCCCAGGAGCGTGCGCCCGACCGTGTAGACGGCAGGCGGTTGCGGAGCGGGTGGCCGACCCGAGCCCTCCTTCTTTGCGGAGCCGCATGCGCTCGCGAGAAAGGCGAGGAGAAGGCAAAGCAGGAATGTCGTGCGCGCCGTCACCGAAGGCTCCTTCAAGTCGGTTGCGGTCGGCGGGCGCGACCTCCAGACACGATGACTGGACGCGCGCCGTTTTTCAATTCGCTCTTTCGGACCTGTCCGTAAGCGGCGCTCTAGGGTGCCCGCGTGCGCCACCGCGTCCCGCCCGACGTCCTCCTGCTCGTCACCGTGCTCTTCTGGAGCTTCAACTTCACGGTGGTCAAGTACGCGCTCACGCACGGCTGGGAGCCGCTCGCCTACTCGTCCGTGCGGTTCGCGATCGGCGCGCTCCTCTTCTCCGGCTACACGTATGCGCGCGAGGGAAGCCTGGCCGTCCGCCGGCGCGACGTCGCCTTCATGACGGGCGCCGCGCTCTCGGGGATCTGGCTGAACCAGCTCTCCTTCGTCTTCGCGGTCAAGCTGACGACCGCCGCGACGGTCGCCCTCATGTTCGGGACGCTCCCGATCTTCGTCGCCCTCATCTCGTGGGCCTTCCGGCTCGAGCGCCTGCGCCTGCGGCACTGGGCCGCGACCGTGATCTCGTTCTCCGGCGTCGCGCTCGTCGCGGCCGGTGCGACGAGCGGCCTCTCGGGAGATCTCGGCGGCGTCCTCCTCGGCCTCGCCGCCTCCGCGACGTGGGCGCTCTACTCGGCCGCGATGGGCCCCCTCATGCGCCGCTACTCGCCCTACCGGATCAGCGCGTTCATGGGGCTCGTCGGCTCCGTGCCGCTCCTCGTGACCTCAATCGTCCAGATCCAGGAGCAGGACTGGGACGCACTCGGGGGCATCGCCTGGGCGTGCTTCTTCTACAGCCTCTTCTTCAGCCTCGTCTTCACGAACATCATGTGGTTCACGGCCATCGACCGGGTCGGCGCCGCGCGCGCCTCGCTCTACGCGAACCTCCAGCCCTTCCTCGGCGCGTTCTTCGCGCTCGTCGTCCTCTCGGAGGAGATGGGCTCGCTCCAGGTGGCCGGGGGCCTCGTGATCGGCGCCGGGATCCTGCTCGCCCGGAGCACCCGGGCACCGGCTCCGAGCCAGGACTAAACTGGGGTCCGATGCAGGACTTCATGCCGCTTCTCGGCTGGGATCACGTCGAGCTCTGGGTCGGGAATGCGAAGCAGTCCGCGTACTTCTACGAGCGTGCGCTCGGGTTCACCCGGACGGCCTACGCGGGGCCCGAGACCGGCACCCGCGACCGCGCGTCCTACGTCCTCGAGCAGGGTGAGATCCGCCTCGTGCTCACGAGCGCCCTCCGCGAGGACCACGAGATCACCCGCCACCACTCGCGGCACGGCGACGGTGTGAAGGACATCGCGCTCACCGTCCCCGACGCCACCGAGGCGTACCGCCAGGCAGTGCAGCGCGGAGCGCGCGGCGTGCGCGAGCCGACGAAGCTCGAGGACGACGACGGCGCCGTCGAGATCGCCGCCATCGCGACGTACGGGGACACGATCCACACCTTCGTCGAGCGCTCCGGCTACGAGGGCGCCTTCCTGCCCGGCTTCGTCTCGGTCTCGGCGAACGGCCAGGCTCGCGGCGACGCGGGGCTCACGAACATCGACCACATCGTCGGCAACGTCGAGCTCGGCCGGATGGACGAGTGGGTCGCCTTCTACGAGAGGGTGTTCGGGATGACGAACATCCTCCACTTCGGCGACGACCAGATCCAGACCGAGTACTCGGCGCTCATGTCCAAGGTCATGTCGGACGGCGAGGGGAAGATCAAGTTCCCCATCAACGAGCCGGCCGAGGGCAAGCGCAAGAGCCAGATCGACGAGTACATCGAGTTCTACAACGGCGCCGGCGCCCAGCACATCGCGCTCGCCTCGACCGACATCGTCGCCACCGTCGAGAACCTCAAGGGCCGCGGGCTCCTCTTCCTCGAGACTCCCGACACCTACTACGAGGACGCGCCGGACCGCGTGGGGGAGATCGAGGAGGACTACGACGAGCTCCGCGAGCACAAGATCCTCGTCGACCGAGACGAGGACGGCTACCTGCTGCAGATCTTCACGAAGACGGCACAGGATCGGCCCACCGTGTTCTTCGAGGTGATCGAGCGCCACGGCGCGCGCGGCTTCGGCGACGGGAACTTCAAGGCGCTCTTCGAGGCGATCGAGCGCGAGCAGGCGCTGCGGGGAAATCTGTAGCAGCAGCTACACTCTGTAGCGAAAACCAGGGCGAGTACCGGAGGTGCACACCTTCTTACCCGTTCGAGCACAAGGGTAAGGAGGTGTTTTTCTATGGCATCCGGAACCGTCAAGTGGTTCAACGATTCGAAGGGCTATGGCTTCATCAGCCCGGACGAGGGAGACAAGGATCTCTTCGTCCACCACTCGAACATCGCAGGAGAGGGCTTCAAGTCCCTCACCGAGGGCGCGAAGGTCGAGTACGAGGCCCGCGAGGGTCAGAAGGGGCCTGAGGCGACGAACGTCGCCCTTGTCCAGTAGCGAAGGAGGGGCGACATCCCGCCCAAGGAAGAAAAGATCGAGATGGAGGGCGAGGTCGTGGAGGCGCTGCGAAACCGCATGTTCCGCATCCTCCTCGACAACGGCCACGAGACCCTCGGCTACACCGCCGGGAAGATGCGCCGCTATCGCATACGCATCTTCCTCGGAGATCGGGTGAAAGTGGAGCTGTCGCCCTACGACCTGGATCGCGGCCGCATCGTCTACCGCTACCGGTAGACCGGTTCGCTGGTCGCGCACGTACGGCCCGGGGGATACTCGGGCCGTATGCGTCTTTGTACGTTCGAGACCAAGGGGCGTCTCGCGCCCGGGCGGATCGAGGGCGAGCGCGTGGTCGAGCTCGGCGCGCCGTCCCTCGCCGACTGGCTCGACTCGGGCGGGGAGGACGTCGGCGAGCACGCCCTGACGGAGGTCCGCCTGCGCGCTCCCATCCCGCAGCCGCCGTCGGTCCGCGACTTCTACGCCTTCGAGCAGCACGTGGCCACGGCACGCGGAGCCCGCGGCCTCGAGGTGCCGCCCGAGTGGTACGGCCGCCCGGTGTTCTACTTCTCCAACCCGGCGGCGATCTACGGGCCCGAGGACGCGGTCGCCTTCCCGGCCGAGAGCGCTGAGTGGGACTATGAGCTCGAGGTCGCGGCCGTGATCGGGGCGGAAGGTCGCATCGCCGGCTTCACGATCCTCAACGACTGGTCTGCCCGCGACCTGCAGCGGGCCGAGATGACCGTCGGCCTCGGCCCGGCCAAGGGGAAGGACTTCGCGACGTCGATCGGCCCGGTGCTGGTCACGCCGGACGAGCTCGGAGACCTCAGCCTCGAGATGACGGCCCGCGTGAACGGCGAGGAGCGCTCGCGCGGGAACCTCGGCGACATCCACTGGCCCTTCGAGGAGCTCGCCGCGCATGCCGCCGCGAACACCCGCCTCGTGCCCGGCGACGTCCTCGGATCGGGCACGGTGGGAACCGGCTGCATCCTCGAGCACGGCGATGGGCGCTGGCTCCGGCCGGGCGACGAGGTCGAGCTCGAGGTCGACGGGATCGGCGTCCTGCGGAGCCGGGTCTCCTAGGGCTTGAAGGTGTAGTTCACGAGGCCGCTGACGAGCGCAACGGCGCCGTAGGCGATCCCGAGCCAGATCGGGCCGGCGAGCGCCAACCCAGCCGAGACGAGCGCGAGGAGGACGAGCTCGAGAGCGAGTGCGACGGTCTTCGAGACCTGGACGCGCGCCCTGGGCGCGATGAAGAGGCCCCAGGCCGCGATGAAGGCGAGCGGCGCCGCAACGGCCAGATACCACCGCCCGACGCCCGACGTCGCCTCCCACCCCCAGTAGGCCGCCGCCGCCAGGCCGCCGAGCTCGACCACGAAAAACCGGACGCCCAGATTGAGCGCCTTCAGGGCCTCCATTCGTCGTTAGGCGCGCGTCTCGCGCAGGGCGGCGAGGAGCTCCTGGTGCCGCCGTTCCTCGTCGGGCAGGCCCTCTTCTTCCGCGCTCGGCGCCCGCCGCTCGCGCAGCATGTTGATCGGCTTCACGACGAAGAAGAAGACAGCCGCCGCGACGGCGACGAATGCGATCGCATCGGTGAGGAAGGCGCCGTAGCGGAAGACCGCGTCGTTGATCGTGAACGTCAGCTCCCGAAAGTCGGGCTTGCCGATGATCATCGCCACGACCGGCATGAGCAGGTTGTCGACGAACGAGTTGATGAGGGCTCCGAAGGCGACGCCGAGGACGAACGCAACAGCGAGCTCGACGATGTTGCCGCGGAGGAGAAAGTCTCGGAACTCCTTGAGCATGGGGCCTCCCGGGCAGGCGTCGGGGAATGAGGCGCCGGTATTCTTGCCCACATGCCGACCTACCAGCGCTTCGGCCGCGTGCCGCGCAAGCGCCACATCCAGTTCCGTGAGAACGGCACGCTCCTGACCGAGGAGGTCATGGGCCTCGAGGGCTTCTCCGGGAACGAGTCGATCCTCTACCACCTCCATTCGCCCTGCCGCGTGAAGGAGATCGGCTCCTTCGAGCGGATCGAGCGCGACGAATGGGATCCCGGCGCGCACCAGCACCGTCACTTCCGGACGATGGGCGTCGAGCCCGAGGGCGATGCGGTCTCGGGCCGCAAGCTCCTCATGTGGAACGACGACGTCGAGATCGCCCTCTGCCGGCCGAGCGGGGCCATGGAGCACCACTACCGAAACGGCGAGGGCGACGAGGTCGTGTTCGTGCACGAGGGGAAGGGCACGCTCGAGACGATCTTCGGCGACCTGCCCTACCGCGACGGCGATTACGTCGTCATCCCGCGCGGGACGACCTACCGGTTCGTCCCCGAGGGCGAGCAGCGCTACCTCGTCTTCACGTCGCCGGGGCTGATCGAGATCCCGCGCCGCTACCGGAACGAATACGGCCAGCTGCTCGAGCACGCGCCCTACTACCACCGCGACATCCACCCGCCGGTCGAGCTCAAGACGCACTCCGACCGCGGCGAGCACGTGGTCAAGTTCCGGGTGAAGGACGGCTACCAGACCTACGTCCTCGACTACCACCCCTTCGACGTGGTGGGGTGGGACGGCTACGTCTATCCGTGGACGTTCAACATCAACGACTTCGAGCCGATCACGGGCCGGATCCACATGCCGCCGCCCGCGCACCAGACCTTCCAGGGGCGGAACTTCGTCATCTGCTCCTTCTGTCCGCGCAAGCTCGACTTCGACCCGCTCGCGATCCCGATCCCGTACCACCACTCGAACCTGAACTCGGAGGAGATGATCTATTACGTCTCCGGGAACTTCGGCTCGCGCAAGGGGATCGAGATCGGGTCCGTGACGCTGCATCCCTCGGCGATCCCGCACGGGCCGCAGCCCGGTCTGGCAGAGAAGTCGATCGGGATGACCGAGACCCACGAGCTCGCCGTCATGTGCGACACGTTCCATCCGCTGAAGCTCTCGGCGCTCGCCAAGGACACCGAGGATCCGAACTACGCGTACTCCTGGTACGAGGAGCCCGATGCCGCGAAGGAAGCGCGGAACGCGGACGAAGATCCCGCCGGTGTGACGAGCCACTTTTGAGCCGCACCATCGCCGTCGACTTCGACGGAACGGTTACCGAGATCGACCTGCTGGACACGATCGCCCGCGACTTCGGCGATCCGGTCGTCTACCAGGAGGTCGACGAGGGTCTCGACGCGGGCACGATGCCGCTGCGCGAGGTGATCACGCGTGAGTTCGAGCCGGTGCGACGACCGCTCGAGGAGGTCGTCCAGTGGGAGCTCGAGAACGTACGCGTGCGCGACGGCTTCCGTGACTTCGTCCGTTTCGCCGGCGAGCAGGGCTGGCGCGTCGTGATCGTCTCGAGCGGCTTCCACGAGCTGATCGAGCCGATCCTGGAGCGCGAGGGAGTCGAGGTCGAGCTGCACGCAAACCGCGTCGATCCGGATCCCGCAGGCTGGCGTGTGGAGTGGCGCTATGACGAGGCCTGTGACTCCTGCGGCGAGTCCTGCAAGCGCTCGATCGTGCAGGAGCTCGCCGCCGGCGGCGACCTCGTCTACATCGGCGACGGCTATTCCGATCGCTGCGCGGCTGAGGCCTCCGACCTCGTCTTCGCGACGCGCGGGCTGGCCGAGTATCTCGACGAACGGGGGATTCCCTACGAGCGCTTCGACGACTTCCACGACGTCGTCCGCGGTCTCGCTGCCTGAGCCGTTCGACTTCACGCTCTCGACCGAGCGGTTCCGTGCCTTCGGCGCCGACCTCGCCAACCTCTGGCACGAGGGTGGCGTCCATCGCGTCTTCGGCGGGACGGAGGTGCGGATCGAAGAGACGCGCGGCGGCGTCAGGATCACGCCCGGACGCGCGGATCTCGCAGGCGAGGTGCGCCACTACCTCGGAGGCCCGTTCGATCTCGACTCCTTCTACGCTTTCGCGGAGACGGAGCCGGTGCTCGCGCGCATCGTCCCCGAGCTTCGCGGCTTTCGCCCGCCCCTCGCGCCCGACCCGTACGAGACGCTCGTCACCGCCATCACCGCGCAGCAGATCTCGCTGCGGGCGGCCTTCGCCGTCCGCAACCGCTTCATCCAGGCATTCGGCGTGAAGGCCCGAGCCGCGTACGCGTTCCCGACCCGGGAGCGCGTCGCGCTCGCCGAGCCGAAGGAGATCGTCGCGCTCGGCTTCTCGCGGCGGAAGGCCGAGTATGCGGTCGGGATCGCCCGCGGCGATCTCGACCTCATCGGTCTCGCCGCCCTTCCCGACGAGGAGGTGAAGTCCGCCCTCACGGCGCTTCCGGGGATCGGCGAGTGGACCGCGGACTGGTTCCTGGCCCGCCACCTGGCCCGGCCGGAGGCGTGGCCGGCCGGCGATCTCGGGCTGCGCAAGGCGGTCCTCCACTTCTACGGCGAGGAGAACACGCGCGCGGCGGGCGACCGCTTCCCGGGTTTCCGCAACCTGGCGGCGCACTACCTGCTCACGGGTCATAGGGTTCTCACCGCATGAGATTCGAGGAACCCCCCGGCGACGAGACGCTGCGAAAGCTGATCGACGAGGCACGGGCCCGCGGAGAGGAGACCGTGACCGTCGAGACGACACGGGAGGCCGGCGACGCCTGGGTGCGCGCGGGCTTCAGCGAGCAGGCGCGCGTCCTCGAGGCTTCCGCCGACGCGCTCGAGCAGCGGCTCACGAGCGACAAGGCTCCGTCCTACGGCTCCGTGCACGTGCAGACCGACGACCTCGACGGCGTCGTCCGGGCGGTGCGCCAGTTCGTGCCGCGGATGCCGGGCGGCTCGAAGGGGAGCGTCGTCTCCCCGCCGAGAAACGGCTGGATCGCGGTCTACGACGAGCTCACCGACCGCAATCCCGAGATGCTGCGCCGGCTCGCGCGGGAGCTCTCCGACCGCATGGGCGCAGTCGTCCTCCACCTCGGGGTCGAGGAGGGCCAGGTCGTCCGCTTCGTCCTCTTCGAGCGCGGGCGCCTCATGGACGAGTACCTCTCCGTGCCCGAGTACTACGGCGAGGTTCCGCCGGGAGACGTGATCTCGCTCGCCGCGAACCCGACCGTCGTCGGGCGGCTGACCGGCGCCGACGGGGGCGAGGTGCGGCGCGCCATCCTCACAGCAGGGAGCCCGGAGGAGCTGCCGCCCGCCGACGAGCTGGTCGCCTCCGTGGCCTCGGTCCTCGGCGTCGAGGGCGGTGACCACGGGTACGCGCGTGCGGGTGAGATTCCCGGCGCGGTCGACGTGCCGCGCGAGTGACCGTGCTTCTTCTCCTGCACGCCTTCCCGCTCGACGCGCGGATGTGGCAGGGACAGATTCCGTCGTTCGAGCAGGCCGGCCACGAGGTGATCGCCCCGAGCCTGCCCGGCACGGTGCCCGACTCGAGCCTCTCGAGCTGGGCGGCGAGGATCCTCGAGCTCCTTCCCGGCGGCTTCATCCCGGTCGGGATCTCGATGGGCGGCTACCTCGCCTTCGAGCTCTGGCGCCAGGCGCCGAAGCGGATTCCCGCACTCGTCCTTGCCGACACGCGGGCGACTGCCGACGACGAGGCCGGCCGCACGGCGCGAGAGGAGACCATTCGCGTGCTCCGCGAGGACGGCTTCGACGCGTTCTGGGACGGTCTCGCGCCCAAGCTCTTCGCAGCGGATGCTTCGCCCGACACAGTCGCCCGTGCCCGCGAGATCGCGGCCGAGCAGCCGGTCGAGAGCCTGGTCGCAAGCGTCGAGGCGATGCGCGACCGGTTCGACTCGACCACGACCCTCGCCGACATCAAGGTTCCCGCGCTCGTCCTCGTCGGCGAGGAAGACGCGCTCACGCCTCCGCTCGCCGCGAAGGAGATCGTCACGGGTCTCGTCGAAGGCCGCTACGCCGAGATCTCGGGTGCCGGCCACCTCTCGCCGCTCGAGCGGCCGGCAGAGTTCAACGAGGAGGTCCTGGTCTTTCTCCACGAGGTGCTGGCGTGACCGGCGACGAGCTGGCGCGCCTCCTCGAGGAGGGCTCGGTCACGCTGCTCGACGTGCGCACGCCGGAGGAGTTCTCGGGCGAGACGGGTTACCCGTGCGACCCGCGCCAGGGTCACATCGAGGGCGCGGTGAACATCCCGCTCGACGATCTCTACTACGGGGTCGAGGCCTCGCTCGAAGGCGTCGACACAACGAAGCCCTTCGTCACCTACTGCCACTCGGGCCAGCGCTCGGAGATCGCCGCGGCGCTCTTACGCGCAGCCGGCCACGACGCCGAGAACTACGAGGCCTCCTGGCACGAGTGGTATCAGCGCAAAGCCTGATCGAAGAACGCGTTCGCGAGGATCCGCCCAACCTCGTTCCAGCGCTCGATCGGGTCGAGGGGAATCGGCGGCGCCGAGCCGTCGGATGCGGCCCGCCACGCCTCGAGCATCTCGCGCGTCACCTCGGGATGGAACTGGACTCCCCACGCAGCTTTGCCGA
>DASSBN010000034.1:0-36681 GCA_035698665.1 Gaiellaceae bacterium | reverse complement strand
GACCGCCTCGTTACGGTGCTCTCGACGAGACCGGTCTACGCGCCGGATTCCGGCGCCTGCTGATCAGACGCAGTCTTTGAGGCCCTGCGCTTCGGGCAGGGACTCGAGCTTCTTGAGCGTGTTGTTCTCGATCTGGCGGATGCGCTCGCGCGTGACGCCGAAGGCGCGGCCGACCTCCTCGAGCGTCCGCGGGCTCTCGCCGCCGAGGCCGAAGCGAAGCTCGATCACCTTACGCTCCCGCTCGGGCAGGGAGTCGAGCGCGCGGTCGATGTCCTCGCGGCGGAGGTTCAGCGACGCCGAGTCGAAGGGGGACTCGGCCTGCTCGTCCTGGACGAAATCGCCGAGCTCCGATTCCTCTTCCTCGCCGATCGGCTTCTCGAGGGAGACCGGGAGCTGCGACATGCGCAGGATCTCCCTGACCTCGGCGGTCGTCATCTCGAGCTCGGCGGCGATCTCGTCGGGACGCGGCTCGCGCCCGAGGCGCTGGACGAGCTGGCGCTCGATGTGCACGACCTTGTTCAGCTTCTCGACCATGTGCACCGGGATCCGGATCGTGCGCGCCTTGTCGGCGATCGCGCGCGTCACGGCCTGGCGGATCCACCACGTCGCGTACGTGGAGAACTTGTAGCCCTTGCGGTAGTCGAACTTCTCCACCGCGCGGATGAGGCCGAGCGAGCCTTCCTGGATGAGGTCGAGGAAGGAGAGCCCGCGGCCGAGGTAGGCCTTGGCGATCGAGACGACGAGGCGGAGGTTCGCCTCGATCATCTGCGTCTTCGCGCTCATGTCGCCGCGCTCGATGCGCTTGGCGAGGTAGACCTCCTGGTCGGCCGTCAGGAGCGGGACCTTGCCGATCTCGCGGAGGTAGAGGCGGAGCGAGTCGAGCGAGGGCTCGACGGTCAGGTCGAGCTTCGGCCCGGCCTTCTCCTCCTCGGCGAGCGCAGGCTGCTCATGGGGCGGCGCCTTGTGCTCCACGCCTTCGACCAGCTCGATGCCGTGGTCGATGAGGTACGTGTAGAAGTCCTCGACCTGTTCCTTGGTCAGCTCGACTTCTTCCAGGCCGGCGACGATCTCGTCGTAGGAGAGGAACCCCTTTTCCTGCCCTTCGGTGACGAGCTTGTGCAGCTCCTCGATGTCGGGCAGCGAGATGTCGACCGTGAGCATTGCTCTCCCTCTGCTTCTCGTTACCTCTGCTACTTGACGCCGGCGGAACGAAAAGAGCCGGAGAGATCCAACATCCCCCGGCTCACAGGCACATCAGGCCGGGGATTCTACAACGGTTTCCGAAAAGCGGAAGGCTAGGATTCCGCAACGATCTCCCCGACCGCCTCGCCGCGGCTCGAGCGAATCGTGCTTGCCCGCAGGTCGGCCAGGTCGAGCAGCGCAGCCGCTGCCGGGAGGAGCCCGCGGCTCGACCCGTCCTCCGCCTTGAGCGCCAAGGCGGAGCCGTCTTCGAGGCCGACGCAGAGGACGCCCTCGGCTCCCCCCTTGGCGAAGGAGCCGGGTAGCGCCTGCATGACCTCGGTCGCCGCCGAGCCAGGACCTTCGACGAGGGCTGGGTGCGCCTTCATCGCGGCGGTGACCCGCTCGGCCCCGTCTAGCTCACCTCGCGCAAGGCGCCCGAAGGCCGACGCCATGTGCTCCAGCGAGAGCCCGAAGGTGACGACACCGCACCCGTCGACGGCAGTCGGGATCCGTTCGGCGGCCACGCCGGCCGCGGCGGCCATCTCCTGGAGAAGCGTCTGCTGGAGCGGGTGCTCGGGCAGCCGGTAGTCCTGGAAGGGCCAGCCGCGCACGGCACAGACACAGAGGAAGCCCGCGTGCTTGCCCGAGCAGTTGTGGTTCAGGCGGCTCCCGTCGACAGCGCCGCACTCGAGGTCGTCCTCGGTCGCTCCGGCGCGGGCGAGGAGCTCCCGGGCCGCCGCGACCTGCTCGGCTCTCGCGTGGTGAGACGCAGCCGCGATCGCCACGTCCTCGTCGGCGAGATCGTCGTAGGAGCGAACGAGGGAAAGCGCCTGGATCGGCTTGGCCGCCGAGCGCATGAACGTGACGAGGCCGGCATCGCCACGCGCCTCGGCGAGCTGTCCAGCGGCATCCAACCGGACCGCGTGGATCGTGTGCCGCGACTCGACCAGCCCTCCGCGGACGACGGCTACTGTGAGCGCATCCATGGCCGAGGAGCGTAAGAGAAACGAGCTCGAGGCGGCGGTGACCGCCTTCCGCGACGCCGAGCCGGAGGAGCGCACGGCGATGAACGCCGCGCTGACCCAAACCGAGGCGGGCATCCTCGACGGCCTCGCGCAGGAGGCTGCCGAGAAGGCGGTGCGTGAGAACGATCCGGAGCGGATCCGGTTCGGCCTCGCCGCACTCGCGCTCGAAGGCGGCTGGCCGGACTGGCGCGACACGACGGTGATCCTCACGCTCCTCCATGTGAGCGCGCGGAAGCTCGACCTCGACGCCGACCGCGTGTTCTACGAGGAGGCTCGCGCTCTCGCCTACGACCCGGTCGAGGAGCGGGATTACTTCATCAACGCCGGCGCGCGGCTCCTCCGCTCGTATGCGGGCCGCCCGGACCGGCTGAAGGAGCTCGACGTCATGGCCTACGAGGAGTACGAAGGTCCGAACGGGTTCGCGTACCGGGAGGTCGCAGGTGCCTGAGTTCCCGGAGATCGAAGCGCTCCGCCGCGCGCTCGACGAGCCGGTGCGCGCCTTCCCGGTCGCCAAGGCGGGCCCGGCGCACGTCGCCACCCTCAAGACCTACGACCCGCCGCTCTCCACGCTCGAAGGCCGCCGCTTCGCCGGTGCCGAGCGGCGCGCGAAGAACATCCTCCTGCCGACCGAGGACGGCGAGCTCGTCCTGCATATCCACCTCATGAGCGCGGGGAGGCTTCGCTTCCTGCGTCACGGCGACAAGCAGCCGAAGACGCCGGCCTTCCGCCTGTCCTTCGATGACGGCAGCTCGCTCGTCCTCACCGAGGCCGGCGCGAAGAAGCGCGCCAAGGTCGGGCTCTACACGCCTGAGGCGATCGAGGAGGAGCTGGCGCACGTCGGGCCGGAGGCGTATGGCCTGAGCACGGGCGAGCTCGGCGAGATCCTCGGCTCCGACTCGCGCCGGCTGCACGCCTTCCTCCGTGACCAGCGGCTGATCGCGGGCATCGGCCGCGCCTGGGCGAACGAGATCCTGAACCACGCGCAGCTCTCGCCCTACGCGCTCACGACCGAGCTGGCGGGAGATGAGGTCGAGCGCCTGAACGACGCGATCCAGGAGGAGCTGGCCCGCGGCCTCGACCTGCGCGAGCGCGGCGCCTCCGACAAGAAGATCTACCGCGTCCACAACCGGCTGGGGGAGCCGTGCCCCCGCTGCGGAACCCCGCTCGCGCAGGTCGATTTCGACGAGCACACGATCTACTACTGCCCGACCTGCCAGACCGAGGGGCGCATCCTCAAAGACCGCCGCCTCTCGCGGCTCCTCCGTTAGGAGGTTGACAGGCCCCGGCGTCCGCGCTTTACTCCTACATCGCTTAGCGATCTACCTTCTTTAGGACGGGGTCTCCACTTGCACGCCTACTCCCTCGCGCTCTATCTGCACCTGCTCTCGCTTCTTCTCGCGATCGCGACGGCCTCGCTCGTCACCTTCGCATCGCTCGAGCTCCGCCTCGCGGAGACGCCGGCCGACATCGGCCGCTGGGGCTCGCTGATCCACCGCGTCGTGCCCGCGTTCCCGGTCGCCGCGATCGGGCTCTTCGCGACGGGGGCTTACATGACGCAGCACACCTGGAGCTGGTCGACGCCGTGGATCGATGCAGCCATCGCAGGCCTCGTCCTCATCGTTCTCCTGGGGGACGGGATCGACGCCTCGCGCGGGCGGGCGTTGAAGAAGGAAGTCATGGAGAACGGGCTCTCGCCGCGGGCGCGCGCTCTCGTGCGCGACCCGCTCGGCTGGAGCGCGAAGATCACCACGCTGACCTTGACGCTTGCCGTCGTCTACGTGATGACGGTCAAGCCCGGCGCGGGCGGGTCCAGTGCGGCCCTGGTCGTCGCCGTCCTCGCCGGCTGTGCCATCGCCTTCCCGCTCTGGCGACCGCAGCCGGCGGGGTCGGCGCCGGTCGCGGGCCGCGCTCGCTAGCCGAGGCGGACGGCCTCGGCGAGCGCTTCGACTACGCGCGGGTCGAACTGCGTGCCGGCGTTTCGCTCCACCTCGGCGAGCGCCTCGGCCGCGGGCAGCGCGGCGCGGTAGGGGCGGTCGGTCGTCATTGCGTTATAGGCATCGCAGCAGCAGACGATGCGCGCCACGAGCGGGATGTCCTCGCCGGCGAGCCCATCCGGATAGCCCTGGCCGTCCCACCGCTCGTGGCAGGAGCGGACGAGCCTGCCCACCTCGCCGAGGAGGCCGCCCACGCGCTCGAGCATCCGCTCACCTTCGATCGTGTGCGTGTTGATGACCGCGCGCTCCTCGTCGGTGAGCGCAGCGGGCTTGTTGATGATCTCGGCCGGAATCCGGATCTTGCCCACGTCGTGGAGGAGCGCCGTCAGCTCGGCGCTGCGGCGCTGTCGCGACGAGAGGCCGAGCCGGTCGGCGACCGCGAGTGTCAACTCGACGACCTGGCGAGAGTGGTTCCCCGTGTACTCGTCGTCGGCCTCGATGACGTCTCCGAGCAGGAAGGCCGTGCCGCGGTACGCGTGCCCGAGCTCGAGCGCGTGGTCGATGCGGTGCCTGCGTTCCTGCGCGAGGAAGGCGAGCAGTGCGAGGAGCGGAAGGACGACGAGAAGCGCCGCCGGCTGGTCGTCGGCGACGATCGCGGTCAGGAGCGCGATCGGCGTGAGAGCCAGGTCGACGCCGTAGACCCAGGCCATCAGGCGGACGTGGGCCTGCGGAGCGATGCCGAACGCGAACCAGGCGCGGGCGGCGGATCCGAGGAAGTCGAGGACGAACTGTGCAAGCACCGCTGCGAGCAGGACCGGCCAGACCGACCACGCCGCGTCGGGCTCCCCGGCGAGCGCGATCACGAGCGCGCCGCCGACCGCGTTCCACGAGCTCGCGACCACCACGAGGGCACGCTCGGGATGCTCCTGCCGCCTGAGGTAGGCGGCCATGTTTCCGAGCAGGAGGCCGACGGCGACGCACAGCGGGACCATCGACGGCGGGAGGAGAAAGAGCATCGGGACGAACACGAGCTGCGTCGGGATTGCCGAACCGATCCCGACCTCGAACTCGACCTTCGACGCAACGGCGTAGCCGGCGACAAGGAGGACGAGCAGGGCGATCGACGGATGACGGTCACCGGGGAACGCGATTTGAAGAGCCGCGCACGAGGCGAGGAACGCGAATGCGCTGACACTCGTGACCCTGGAGTCGCGGCGCTCGAGGGGCGCGGCGGCGCGCGCGCGTCGCTCCTCGATCAGCGCGTCGCCGTCGTGATCCGCTTCGGTGATCGAAGGGGGTGCGGGCAGCCGGACGGGCTCGGTGCTCATCCAGACGGGTATCGGCGGGCAAAAGGCAGGTCTTGACGAGCGCGCCCACGATCCCTCCACCGAGGGATGGAGCAAGCCCCGAATCGCCACCACAGTGCGACGAAAGCGGCTAGGAGAGGAATCGGGACATGAGGCGTCTAGGAGCGGCTTTCGCGCTCGTCATCGGATTGGTCACGGCAACGGCGGCGCCTGCGGGCGCGACGGTCCTCAACGGCTGTCCCGACCAGGACATGAGCCGGCCGTTCCTGCGCTGGCTCGACCCGATCTCGTACACGCTCGCCCCGAACGGCGGCTTCGAGGCAGGCGCGCAGGGGTGGCAGCTTCGCGGCGGCGCGGCCGTCGTGTCCGGCAACGAGTCGTTCAATCTGAGCGGCGCAGGCCGGTACTCCCTGTACCTCCCTTCCGGCAGCTCCGCGACGAGCCCGGCGATGTGCGTCGAGACGCTCGACGTCTTCGCCCGCTACGTCGCGAAGAACAAGGGCCTGATCCTGCTCTCGACCCTCAAGGTCGACGCGATCGTGCGCGACAGCGCCGGCCATACCTTCACCCTGCCCGCCGGAGTGAACACCGGCGGTGGAAGCTGGGCGCCCTCGCTCCCCGCGGTCGCGCTCCTCGACGTCTTGGGCCTCTTGAACGACGGGCGCGTGACGGTCTCGTTCCGGTTCACACCCATCGGCCTCGGGGCCAAGTGGCAGATCGACGACCTCTACGTCGATCCGCTCAAGATGGGCTAGCTCGGGAAGCGGATCAGGAGGCGCTCGTCCTCGGCGGCCACGGTGGCGCCGATGGCCTCGAGGTGCGCGGCTGCGGCGACTGCGCCGAGCTCCCGCAGCTCCTCGCCGGTCACGACTCCGGCCGCGTTCGCGAGGAGCGGTGAGATCTCGAGCTCGGAACCGCGTACGTAGAGCGCGACCGAGTCGATGCCCCCGTGCCGGGAGGCAGCCTTGGCCAGGCGCTGGAGCGCCCGTCCCGTCGCCTCGGGGTCGATCTGCACCGCGGCCCCTTCACCGCTCACCTGCACGCGCTCGCCGAGCTCCGCACAGGCCGCGCGGGCGAGCTCGAGGGAGTCCGCCTCGGTCAGCGCGGGCGCATACCGGCCCCGCTCGATCCGCGTGACGATGGAGAGCTCCTCGACGAGGTCGCGGAGCTGCGCCGAGGCCGCCTCGATCATCTCCACGTACCGGGCGGCCGGCTCGTCGAGATCCGTCTTGGCCAGTGTCTTCGCGAAGCCGTAGACCGTCGCGAGCGGCGTCGAGAGGTCGTGCGCACCGATGGAGACGATCTGGGCGAATCGGTCTTCGTCGGCCATTTCCCCCCTTGGTACGGTTGGCACGTGCAGCAGGAGAGACTAACCGCCGGAGGCGATCTGCAGGCCTCCACGCCCGAGGTTCGCATCGGGCTCTCGCGCGCCGGGGTGACCGGCGTGCAGAAGGCCGTGCGGATGCAGCACGGCGGCGGCGAGGCTCTCGTCTCGGCCGAGATCGAGTGCTTCGTCGACCTCGACCCGGCGCAGAAGGGCGTGCACATGTCGCGCTTCCCGGAGGTCTTCGAGGAGGCAATCGACGAGGTCGTGATCGAGGAGAAGCTCCTCGTCGAGAACCTCGCCGAGGCGATCGCGCGGGCGATCGTCGAGCGCCAGCGGGCGCTCCGCGCAGAGGTGAAGATCGCCGCGCGCTATCCGATCGAGCGTTTGACGCCCGTGACCGCGCTCCGCACGCAGGAGCTCGTCACGCTCATCGGGATCGCGGCGGCCTCGCGCACGGCCTCGCGGCGCGTGGTCGGAGTCGAGGCGACCGGGATCAACGCCTGCCCGTGCGCGCAGGGCCTCGTCCGCACAGAAGCTGCCGAGCGGCTCGGCGAAGCGGGGTTCCAGGACGCAGATATCGAGCGCATCCTCGAGCTCGTCCCGCTCGCCACACACAACCAACGAGGCCGCGGCACGCTCTTTCTCGGCACGGAGGAGCGCCTGAACGCCGAAGACCTCGTCGACATCGTCGAGCGCTCGATGAGCTCGCCGATCTACGAGCTCCTCAAGCGGCCGGACGAGCTCTTCGTGGTCGAGCACGCGCATCTGACGCCGCGCTTCGTCGAGGACTCCGTGCGCCTCATGGTCAAGAGCGCCCTGGATGCCTACGCCGGCCTCGCAGACGACGACTTCGTCCTG
Organism: Gaiellaceae bacterium; assembly: GCA_035698665.1. Lineage (GTDB taxonomy): Bacteria > Actinomycetota > Thermoleophilia > Gaiellales > Gaiellaceae > DATEOR01. Next base: position 29,048 of record DASSBN010000034.1, on the reverse strand, counting down.
GCCCGCCAGGTGAACTTCGAGACGATCCACAACCACGACGTCCTCGCCGAGCGGTTCGGGACCGTCGGGGAGCTCCGCGGCGAGCTCGCGAGCGGCGAGCATTCGCTCGCCCACACCGAGCTCAGGGATTGGCTGCGCGCGGTCGCCTAGGGCGCAGGCTCATCTTCGACTCCTGACCGTGCGCGAGCCGCGCGATGTTGCCGCGGTGGAGGAGGACGATCGCGAGCGCGCCTCCGGTGGTGAACGCGACGACCGGCCAGGACGCGCCGAAGAGGAGCGCGAACATCGGCAGCGTCGCCGCCGAGATCATCGAGGCGAGCGAGGCGTAGCGCGTCACCAGGAAGACCGCGATCCACACGGCCGCCGCAGAGAGGGTGGCGAGCGGCGCGACCGCGAGGCCGACCCCGCCCGTCGTCGCGACGATCTTCCCGCCGCGCTGGAAGCCCATGAAGAGCGGGCGCCAGTGGCCGGCCATCGCCGCACAGCCCGCGAGGACGGCGATGAGGTCGTTTCCGAGCCAGCGGCCGAGGAGCGCGGCGACCGCGCCCTTGGCGATGTCGAGGATCGCAACGCCGAGCCCGAGCTTGAAGCCGAGGGTGCGCCAGACGTTCGTCGCGCCCGTGTTCCCGCTCCCGAGCGTGCGGATGTCGACTCCAGCGAACACCCGCGGTAGCCAGTACCCCCACGGCATCGAGCCGAGGACGTAGCCCGCCGGGATCAGGAGATAGTCACTCAGGTCTGGATCTGGTACTTCGACACCCAGCCCGAGATGACGTCCCAGTCGAGGTTCGCGAAGAACGCCTCGATGTAGGAGGCCCTGTCGATCTGGTAGTCGAGGAAGTAGGCGTGCTCGTAGACGTCGAGCGCGACGAGCGGCGTCGCGTTCCAGACCGGGAACGTGTTCTGCGCGTCGCCGATGTAGTTGAAGAGACGCTGCTCGTCCCAGTCGTAGGCCGTCCACGCCCAGCCGCGGCCGCCCATGCCCGTGGCCTTCAGGTCGGAGCGCCACTCGTCGACCGATCCGAAGTCGCGCTCGATCAGCGCCGCGATCGCTCCCGTCGGGTCGCCGCCCCCGCCCCCGAGGTGCTCGAAGTAGATCTCGTGGTTCTTGACGCCCCCGATCGCGAAGGTGAGGTCGATCTTGAGCGCGCGGACGTCCGAGTAGACCTGGTTCGCGGTCGAAAGGTCGACCTCGGCGAGCTTGCCGAGAATCTCGTTCCGCTTCGCCACGTATCCCTGGTAGAGCTTGTAGTGCGCTTCGACGGAAGCCCTGGAGATGCCGTCCATCTCGAGGAGCTCCGGCTTGAGCTCCCGGGCCGCGATCTCCTCGTGGTTTTGGGCCAGTGTCGCCATGGGTCTCCCTTCGCGTCTCCTTCGGGCGGGTTGGACGAGATCGTATCTTTCCCCATGTGACGGAAAAGGCGCGTGCGGCGCTGATCACCGGCGGGACCGGCCGCGTCGGCGGCGCGATTGCAGCGCGGCTCGAGGCCGAGGGGTTCGCCGTGCTCGCCGCGGGCCGAAAGGACGGAGACGTGTCCCGCCCGGGCGAGGCGCGCGCGCTGGTCGAGCGGGCCGCGAAAGAGCTCGGCGGGCTGGATCTCCTCGTGAACGCCGCCTCGGATGGATTCGCGCCGCGTCCCGTCGAGGACGTATCGGAGGCGGACTGGGACGCGGCGCTCGACTCGACGGCAAAGGGGACCTTCTTCGTCACCCAGGCCGCCGTCCCGCACCTGCATGCCTCGAGCCTCGGCCTCGTCGTGATGATCGAGGACGTCGGCGCGTACCTGCCCTGGCCGTCATTCGGGCCGCACTGCGCGGCCAAGGCGGCACAGGCGATGCTCACCCGCGTGTTCGCCCGCGCACTCGCGCCGGACATCCGCGTCTGCGGGATCGCGCCCGGACCGGTCGCCGTCGGGACCGGCCAGGAGGAACGGCGTGCGGCCGAGACGCTCCTCGGACGAATCGGGTCGCCGGAGGACATCGCCGGCGCGGTGCTCTACCTGGTGGGCGCCGAGTTCGTCACCGGATCGACTCTCTTCGTCGACGGTGGCCGCATGCTGAATCCGTAGGCGGCGTTCGCCCGTATCCCCTAGCGTTATGCCTGCGGCCATGGCCACAGCCGAAAGCGACAGCCGCCTCATCGAGCGCGTCGGACGCGGAGACCGCGAGGCCTTCGAGCAGCTCTACAAGCGTTTCGCCCGGCCGGTCTTCGCGATGGCGCTTCGTCAGCTTGGAGACAACGGCCGCGCCGAGGACGCGGCGCAGGAGACCTTCGCGGCCGTCTGGCGCTCGGCGAAGAGCTACAAGGCCGAGCGCGGCACGGCGTCCGCCTGGCTCTACGCCGTCGCGCGCCACGCGATCATCGACCGCGCGCGGCAGAAGCGCGAGAACGCGGTCGAGGTCCCGGACGAAGCCGACACGCGCGCCGGCCCCGCCGAGCGCGCCGAGGAGTCGTGGCTCACGTGGCGGGTGCATTCCGCGCTGGAGCTCCTCCCCGAGCGCGAGCGCGTGGTCATCGAGCTCGCCTACTGGAGCGGCCTTTCCCAGACGGAGATCGCGAGCTACCTCGACGTGCCCCTCGGCACCGTCAAGACGCGAACGCGCACGGGCCTCGCCCGCCTCTCGGGCCTCCTCGAGGAGGTGCGCGCATGAGCGAGGAACGGCCCGATTTCCGCGAGCTCGTCGGTGACGATCTCACGCCCGAGGAGGAGCTCGAGCTCGCCCGGGTGGACGGTCTCCTGCGCTCCGTGCCGGGGCCGGCCACGGAGGTGCCCGGCTCGCTCACGCGCGCCGTCGAGCGGATCGGGACGACCACGCCGATCTGGACGCGCCGGCGCCTCGTCGCCGCTGTCGCTCTCGCCGCGACGCTCGCCGCCCTCTTCTTCGGCGTCGGGCGCTGGGTCGACCGGGGTGGCTTCGACGCGCGGGCCTCATTCCAGATGACGCCCGGAAAGAGCGCGCCACAGGCTTCGGGGAAGATCGAGCTCGGGCCACGCAACGAGTCCAGCGGCAATTGGAAGATGCGCCTCACCGTGGACGGGCTTCCCCACCTCGCGGGCAACGACTACTACATCCTCTGGCTCGCGCGAGACGGCGAGTACGCGGGCGCTTGCGGGACGTTCAACGTGAACGGCCGGACCACGGTCGACCTGACGGCGAGCTACGACCTCTCGGAGTACGACGAGTGGGTCGTCACCAAGGTTGGACAGGGCTCGCCATGGCTGCTCTCGGCCGAGACCTAACGACTCGGGCTGGGCCCAGACCGGCGACCGGGGACACCGAACAGAACCGCGCAGCCGAGCAACACTCTGTGCCTTAAGGCCCCAAGTAACAGTCTGTTACTTGGCTTCGTTCTCTCGCTTCGTAGTGAGATGGGCGGTCGGGAACGCACTGGAGAAGGCATTGGAGACCTCGTTGCCGCGTCGCCGCAGCGTCACCGGAGTTGCGCGCAGGTGCGCCCCAATGCCCAAGTAACAGTCTGTTACTTGGCCGTCTTCGACGCTGCGCTTGCGGTCGGCGGCGGTCGGCTGTCGCGACTTAGGGTGCTGTTCGGTCCGAGGCCACGAAGGCCTCGTGCGTGACCGGCATGCGCTCGGCGAAGAGCTGCTCGACCGCGTCCGCATAGCGCCTGATCTCGCGCTGCGCCGTCTCGGCCGCCCGTAGCGAGACGAAGTTCATGAGGGCGCGCGCGTTGACCGTCCAGTAGAACTCGGTGTAGGCCCCGACGGGCATGACCGCCCGCGCCAGCTCGCGCGCGACGCCTTGCTCGACGAGCCGCTCGTACGCGGCATACGCGGCGGCATAGACAGCCGCCAGCTCGTCGCGTGTCGCCTGCGCGAGCTCGTCGTCCACCGGCTCGAAGGAGTACGCGCCCGGTTTTCCGACCTGCGAGCGGACGTCCTCCGGGGCCGGGACGTAGAACTCGTCGGTCGCCTTCGCGTAGCGCATGCTGAACTCGTTGAAGGAGCCGATCCGGTGCCGGAACCATTCGCGCGCGACGAAGATCGGCGCGCGGATGTGGAAACGGAACGCGTTGTGCTCGAAGGGCGTCCCGTGCCGCTCGCGCATGAGGAAGCGGATGAGCCCCGCGTCGCTCTCCTCCATAACGTCCTTGCGGCGGGCGAAGCTGACGCGGGCCGCGTTGACCACCGAGAGGTCGCTCGCCATCGCGTCGTCGAGGCGGACGAACCCGTGGTCGAGGACCTGAATCGACTCTTCCGTCACGGAGTGCTCCACGGTGCTCACGTCGGTCGAGTGTAACGAGGGCGCAGGAAGGTGCCGATAGAGCACTAGCGCCCGGTCGCCGTCACGGGGCCCGGCATCTGGATCCCATGCGCATCGCCAAGCTTGCACTCGTCCTTCTGCTCGCCACCTGCGCGTGGTCGGCAGCCGCATACGCCTCGCCGCAGCCGCTCCCGCCGCTCACCCCTGCCAAGCACGACGCACTCTCGCGGGCGCTCGTCGAGGGCCGGCTGACCAAGTCGGAGTACGCACTCCAGCGGGCACGCTCCCTCTTCACGTTGGGCCGCGTGCGCGCCGAGTTCGGGCACGTCGCCCGCCCGAACCCGCATGCCGCGACGTTCATCCTCCGCGACCTCCTGGCGCGCACCCGCTTCCTATCCGGCTCGGACCGTGCTCAGGCGAAGGCCATTCTCTCGCGGCCCGACGGCGCGCCGACCTTCTTCGGCGAGCCGAACTGGGAGTTCGACGCGGAGCCGACTCAGTTCTGCGAGGCGGGCCGGCCGCTCTGCTTCCACTGGGACGCCAACCCCTCGAACCCCGACGCGCCTCCCTCCGCCGACACCAACCCGGCAAACGGGCGCCCTGACCAGGTCGACCGCACGATCGAGGTGCTCGACTACGTCTGGGACACGGAGACGGGCGACCTCGGCTACCGGACCCCGCTTGACGACAGCTCGACCACGCTCAACGACGGCGGCGGCCCGGAGCTCGACATCTACATCGCGGACATCGGGAGCCTCGGGCTCTTCGGCTACTGCACCAGCGACGATCCGCATGCCTTCGCGTTCACGGACCCCTGGGCGGTCTCGGCCTACTGCGTGCTGGACGACGACTACCTCCAGGCGCAGTACGGCTTCAACCAGACCTCGCTCGAGTTCCTCGAGGTCACCGCGGCGCACGAGTTCTTCCACGCGGTGCAGTTCGCCTACGACTGGTTCGAGGACCTCGCGCTCATGGAGGGGTCGGCGATGTGGATGGAGGGGCAGGTCTATCCGGACGTCATCGACCGGATCAACTACCTCGGCCGCAGCGCCCTCGGCAGGCCCCGCGTTCCGCTCGACACCGGTGCAGGAGGCTTCGAGTACGGCGCCTGGCTCTTCTGGCGCTTCCTCACCGAGAAGGTCTTCGCGAACGATCCGACGATCATCCGTGAGATCTGGGAGCGGGCGGACGGCGGCCCCACGCCGGCGTTCGGGGACGAGTACTCCTTCCAGGCTGTCCGCCGGGCGCTCGCCGCGCACGGCCACGATTTCCGGAGCACCTTCGCGAGCTTCGGCACGACGAACGACCTCCGCGACTACGAGGAGGCAGACCTCGGCTATCCGGTGGTTCAACCGGCCACGACGTTCCACTTCGGCAGGCATCTCCACTCGACGGGGTGGGACACGACCCGGCTCCATCATCTGTCGACCCGCTACTACCGGTTCCGCCCCACGGGGGTCGGCTCGACGGCCAGGCTGCACATCCGTGTCGAGCTCCCGTGGCCGGCGACCAGCCCCGCCGCGACCGCGATCGTCTATGCGAAGGGCGGATCGAAGGAGGTCCACCCGATCGGGCTGAACGGCCAGGGAGACGGACACGTCACAGTCGACTTCGGCCGTTCGGAGGTCTGGAAGGTCGATCTCGTCCTCTCGAACGCGAGCCTCCGCTTCGACTGCGCGCCGAAGGACTTCCCGGAGTCGGTCTATTCCTGCGGCGGCTTCTCCAAGGACGACCTCCGCCCGTACCGCTTCCGCGCGCGGCTCGGCTAGCCTGCGGAGCCCGCGTCCTCGCGGACGAGCGCGAGCAGGCTCTCGTGCTCCTCGCGGCAGGCCGGACAGCCTTCGAGGTGAGCCCGCAGGCCGGGCACGGCGGCGTCGGCATCCTGGCCCGCGGCCTCGAGATCGACAAAGCGGTCGAGCTCTTCGAAGCAGGCGTCGCAGCCGATCTCCGGACCGGCGGGGCCGAGCAGGCGGCCGAGCAGCTCGTTCGTCTTCGGGTCTTCCATCAGCTCGTTTCCTCCAGATGTTTGCGCAGCTTGGCGCGCGCGTCGTGCAACGTCTTGTACAGGGCGCCTCTCGTCGTCGACAGCCGCTCGGCGAGAACGTCGATGGGAACGCCGTTCACCGCCAGGGCCACGAGGACACGCCTTTGGTGTGGGGTGAGGACGTCGTTCATGCCTTCGGCGATCTTCTCGAGGCGCTCGCGCATCTCGACGTCCTCTTCCGGGCCCGGGGAGCCTCCGTGCAGCGAGCCGAGCACGTCGGGCTCGAGCGGAAGCTCCCGGTCGCGCCACGCGTGCTTTCGTACCTTCACCGCCGCCTCGTAGAGCGCGAACTTGTAGGCCCAGGTCGTGAACTTGCTCAGGCCGCGGAAGTCGTCGAGCCGCCGAAGCACAGCGAGAAGCGCATCGTCCGCCGCCTCAGTCGCGAGGGCATCGGCTTCGGCTCCGGTGAGCCCCCGGCGCCGCCGGGAAACCTCGTAGCGCGCCCCACGGAGAAGGAGCGCGTGCAGGCGGGCGCACGCGTCGTCGTACGCCCGCCCGCTGCTCTTCAGAGAGTGCAGGAGCTCCTGAGACTCGGGGTCGAGGACGGCGCTGCCGGTCGCGACTGGGCTCGCTCGCAAAGCACCGCGTACGGTAGCCGTCGTGGAGCTCACGCGGCCTCTCTCGGCTCGAGCGGCTCTCCCAGCGGAGCGAGGATGCGCACGGCAAGGTCCGGGGAGCAGCCCAGCTCGACGAGCTCGATCAGCCGGTGCAGGTCGTAGCGCGGATCCCGCGCCACCCGCGTGGCGAGCGCCGGCGGGAAGCCCGAGAGCACGAGCTGCTCACGGCGCCAGCCGTTCACATCGGCGCCGACCGGCCGCATGGTTGCGAGCGTCCTCACGTCAGTTCCTTTCAGGCGGCGCGGTGTGCCGGCTCGGGCTTCGTGACCCGCTTCCGCGCCGGGACGGTGCGGAAAGCCCACGCCAGGCGCCCGAGAGCGAGCGCGGCGAGGAAGAGTCCGAAGTCGCGGAGCGCGATGTCGTAGTACTCGGGCGGGTTGTTCGTGAGCAGGTTCACGACGATGCCGCCGAGCCAGGCTGCCACGACGAAGCCTCCGATCCAGGGCGCGACCAGAACGAGCAGGCCGGCCGCGATCTCGACCACGCCGACGAAGTACATGAAGTCCTGCGCGCTCCCGGGCACGATGTCGTTGATCCAGGGCGCGAGGTACTGCGTCCAGTCGACCGTCCAGTTGAAGAACTTGTCGAGCCCGAACAGGATCGGCGCGACGACGAAGCCGATGCGGAGCAACGTGTAGACCTGGTAGGCAGGATCGGTGCGGCGAGTGTCGTTGGTCTGTGAAAGCGTCAATTCGCCACCTCCTTCGACCTCTTTGTGTCAGCCGCGCCGCCGTTTCTTACGCGTATCTCCGATGGTCCGGGTACAAAGGTGTGAACGCCCGGTTCGCGAACTGAGGGGAAGCAGGAAGAATCGGGGAAAACGATGGACGCAAGCGCGCTGAAAGAGACCATTCCGGAGAACGCCCGCGCGGCGCTCGAGCCGACCCCGAAAGGCGCGCGCCTGCGCCGCCGCGTGGTCGCCGTCGGCGGTTTCTCCCTGCTCGTCCTCGGTTTCTTCGTCGCGATCGGCGCGGGACGGCTGGTCTTGCTCCTGCTCGCCATCGCCGCAGCAGCGGGTCTCGCGTTCGTCGTCGGTCGCACCCTGCGCGGCCGCAAGGGAACGGTTCGCCAGGCCGCAAGCGCAATGCAGTCGGCCGCGAACGGCGCGGTCCGCCGCCCGGTCGCCTCGGTTCGCACGCGGGCGACGGACAGGCGGGAGCGGTCACGCGAACGGTCTCGACAGCGCGACCGCAGCCAGACCGCGAGCAGGCTCAACGCGCGCGGCGTCGAGCTGCGCCGGCAAGGAGATCCCGAAGCAGCCGCCGACGCACACCGCGCGGCCCTCGAACTTGCCGAAGACCCGAGCACCGAGGCGATGACGCTCAACAACCTGGCGCTCGCCCTCGCCCATGCAGGAGACGAGCGTGCGGCGATCGACCACTTCGACGCCTCCGTCGCGATCCTCCGCGAGATCGAGGACACCCATCACGAGGGCCAGGTGCTCGCGAATCTCGGCTTCCTCCACGGGCGGAGCGGACGGCAGGAGCAGGCGGTCTACTGCCTCGAGTCCGCGCTCGACAAGCTCGAGCCCGACTCCCGGGCCTTCCGCCACGTGCAGGAACAGCTGCGCCGCGCGAGCTAGCCGGCCGGCCGTTCCGGCGGGACGACGAGCCAGTCCCCGGTGTCCGCGAAGGGCAAGCCGAAAACCGCTTGAGTACGGTTTCGGCGTGAGGTACGTCGCGCTCCTCAGAGGGATCAACGTCGGCGGGAAGACGCTGATCAAGATGGCGGATCTGAGAACGTGCGCCGAGGAGCTCGGGCTCGACGGCGTCGCGACCTTCATCGCGAGCGGGAACCTCCTGTTCGAGAGCCCCGAACGAAGCGCGGCCAAGCTGGAGACGCAGGTCGAGCGCGCGATCGAAGAGCGGTTCGAGCTTCCGGTCAAGGTCGTCGTGCTCGACCGCGAAGCGTACGGGCGCATCGTCAAGGCGATCCCGAAGGCGTGGGTGGGCGACGCCACGCTGCGCGTCAACGTGGCATTCGTTCGGCGCGGCACGAAGGCGAAGGAGGTCGTGCGGGAGCTTCAGCCCGATCCCGCGGTCGAGGAGGTGAAGGCGGTCGACGGGGCGATCCTCTGGGCGACGAAGCGCGACGCGGTGAACAAGAGCGTGATGCGCAAGCTCATCGGCGGAGCCGCCTACAAGGAGCTGACCGTCCGCAACCTGAATACCACGCTCAAGCTGCAGGAGCTCCTCGCGGAGTAAGGAGGCGGGCTTGGCCAAGGACACCGAGGTGATCGAGGTTGCGGGGCGTGACTTGACCGTGTCCAGCCCGGACAAGGTGTTCTTCTCGGAGCGCGGGGAGACGAAGCTCGACCTGGTCCGCTACTACCTCGCGGTCTCCGAGCCCTTCCTGCGCGCCGCCGGTGATCGCCCGACCCTGATGCAGCGGTTCCCGCACGGCGCCGAAGGCAGCTCGTTCTTCCAGAAGCGGGTTCCGGAGAACGTTCCGGACTGGCTGCAGACGGCGATCGTCACGACGCCGAACGGGACGACCTCGCGGGCACTCGTGCTCGCCGACATGGCACACGTCGTCTGGGCCGTGAACCTCGCCTGCCTCGGCTTCCATCTCTGGCCGCACCGCCATGACACGCCTGACGTGGCCGACGAGCTGCGCCTCGATCTCGACCCGCAGCCGGGCGTCGGCTTCGAGGAGGCGCGAGCTGCGGCGGTCGAGCTGCGCGGGCTCCTGGACGAGCTCGGCATCGTCGGCTACCCGAAGACGACCGGGAACCGCGGTCTCCATGTCTACGTCCCGCTCGAGCCCCGCTGGGACTCCTACGAGGTGCGATCGGCTGCCGTTGCGATCGCCCGCGAGCTCGAGCGCCGCCGCCCCGACCTCATCACCGCCGCGTGGTGGAAGGAGGAGCGCGGCCGCCGGATCTTCGTCGACTACAACCAGAACGCGCCGCACAAGACGATCTTCGGCGCCTGGTCGGTGCGTGCGCGTCCCGGAGCGCAGGTCTCTACACCGGTCACCTGGGACGAGCTCGACTCGATCCACCCCGACGCGCTGACGATCGCGAGCGTGCCGAAGCGGGTCGAGGCGGACGGCGACCCCTGGGAGGGAATGAACGCCCAGTCCCTCGAGCCCGTCCTCGAGCTCCACGAGCGCGACCGGGCCGCGGGCCTCATGGACGCGCCGTGGCCGCCCGTCTACCCGAAGCAGCCGGGCGAGCCACCGCGCGTCGCTCCGAGCCGCGCCCGGAAGGAACCCGAGACGCAGGCCTAGGTTGCGAACTCAGGCCGTGTCCGCACCGGGGCGTCGTCGTCCATGAGGATCGGAGACGACTTCCTGAAGCCCCAAACGGCCGCGTAGATCCCAAGGAACAGCTCCCACACGAACTCGGGGACGACCAGGATGCTCACCAGGCCGGTCTGGTCCCACAGGTCGAAGAGCACGCCGACGTTGCCGATCAGGAGGAGCGGCCCCCCGATCAAGCCGAGCCAGGCCATGCGGGGCGGGACGAGCTCGGACTTGTACATCAGGTAGCCGAGAATCAGCCCGTTCCCGAAGGGCACGACGAGCCCGGGGCCGAGCAGGAATGTCCAGTCCTTGAGCGCAGCGAGCGAGACGGCGAGGTCGCCAGAGTCCGGGGAGTCCTGACGGAGCGTCACGACGCCGAGCACGAAGATGATCCCCGCCGCGATGAAGACGCTCTCGACGATGCGAGCGCCGACGTAGCCGATGGCGAGGAACTCGTTCTGCCTCCGCACGATCGGATACAGGACGACGGCCGTTCCGACGTTCGCCAAGACGAGCAGGAACTCCAGAAAGGCTCCCAGGTAGATCTGGCTGTCCTTGCCGTCGCCGGCGATGTATCCGGCCGGGTCGTCGAGGACGGACTGGAAGAGCGCCAGCGCGCCGATCGACGTGATGAACGTGATTAGGAAGAGCACGCCGAAGATGCGCGCGGCTCTCTGATCTGAGCTCACAAGAGGCCCTTTCCTCGGAAAAAAGAGCACCGATTCTTAGCGCGTGTCGCCTCGTCGTTCAAGCGCCGGCGGACGAAGTCCCTGCAAAATGGAGAGAGCCGACGCCCGGACTCGAACCGGGGACCCCTTCATTACGAGTGAAGTGCTCTACCAGCTGAGCTACGTCGGCGGGGCGCCCCCGTGGGGGCGCCCCTAGTGTAGCGGCGGCTTTCGCCTAGGAAGGACGCGTTCCGAGCGTCACCTGGACGGTGCGCGAAGAGCCGTCGCGGGAGACGGTGAGCGAGGCGGTGTCGCCGGGCTTCATCGCTCCGATCACGCTCTGGAGCTCCTCCGAGGTGGTCACGGACTTCCCGTCGACTGCGGTGATGATGTCGCCGCCGGTCGGGACTTCCTGTCCGGCCACGACGCTCGTCGCATCCGCGGCCTTGAGGCCCGCGTCGTCGGCGGGGCCACCGGGAGTCACCTGCGTCACCTCGACGCCCGTGGGCACGTTGAGCTCGGCGGAGAGGGCGTCGTCGATGGTGGCGATGCCGACCCCGAGGAAGGCGTGCTCGACCTTGCCGGTGGCGACGAGCTGGTCGGCGACCGACTTGACGGTGTTGGAGGGGACCGCGAATCCGATGCCGTCGTTGCCGCCCGAGTCGCTCTCGATCTGCGAGTTGATCCCGATGACAGCACCCGAGCTGTTCAGGAGCGGGCCGCCCGAATTGCCGTGGTTGATGGCCGCGTCGGTCTGGATGGCATCGTTGATCGCGAAGTTGTTCGGGGAGGTGATCGTCCGGTGGAGGGCGCTCACGATTCCGCTCGTCACCGTTTCGTCGAGGCCGAGTGGACTGCCGATGGCGACGACCTGGTCGCCGACCTGAACCGTGTTCGAATCGCCGAGCTCGAGCGGCGTGAGCACGGAGCTCGGAGCGTCGACCTTGATCACCGCGACGTCGGTGGACGGATCGGTTCCGACGAGCTGGGCGTCATACGACGAGCCGTTCGCAAATTCGACCGAGATCGAGCTGGCACCGTCGACGACATGGGCGTTCGTGACGATGTGGCCGGCACCGTCGATCACGAAGCCGGAGCCGAGGGCCTGGCCGCCCTGCGTCGCCACCTTGATCGTGACGACGCCCTGATGGACGCGGTCGTAGATGGCGCTCACGCTGAGGGCGGAGCTCGAGGCGGCAGGCTGGGAATCCGTCACCGTCACCTGCCGGACGATGGTCTGGGTCGCCGTGTCGGAGGCGACGGCGTAGGCAGCCACGCCGCCGCCCGCGCCGAGCAATACGGCTGCAGCGCCGGCGGCGGCAATCTTGAGGCTGCGGGAGGGGAGACGCTTCATTTCAGTCCTTTCGGTATCCGTTGCCTCCATGCGACCAGTGCCGCCTAAGACCAACCTGAAACGCGTCTAAGAACTCCCTAAGAACTCGCGTTCTTAGCCTCTTTTCAGAGTCAACGCGCACAATGGAGCCGTGAAGATCCTCGTGGTGGACGACGAGAGGGCGGTGCGCGAGTCGCTCCGCCGCGCGCTCGAGCTCGAGGGCTACGAGATCGCGCTGGCCGACGACGGCCTCGCCGCGCTCGAGGCGCTCGAGGAGAGCGACGAGCCGGACGCGATGATCCTCGACGTGCTCATGCCGGGTCTCGACGGCCTCGAAGTGGCGCGGCGGGTGCGGCGCGGCGGCAGCCGCCTGCCCATCCTCATGCTCACCGCCCGCGTCGAGGTGGACGACCGCGTGGCGGGGCTCGACGCCGGCGCCGACGACTACGTGACGAAGCCCTTCGCGCTCGAGGAGCTCCTCGCCCGCGTGCGCGCGCTCCTGCGCCGAAGCCATGAAGACGGACCCGACAAGCTCGCCTTCGCCGACCTCGAGCTCGATCCCGGCACGCGCGAGGTGCGGCGCAACGGGGAGCCGATCGACCTCACGCGCACGGAGTTCTCGCTGCTCGAGCTCTTCATGCGCAACCCGCGCCAGGTGCTCACGCGCTCGATCATCTTCGAGCGGGTCTGGGGCTACGACTTCGGGTTCGGGTCGAATTCGCTCGACGTCTACATCGGGTATCTGCGCCGCAAGACGGAGGCAGGCGACAAGCCGCGGCTGATCCAGACGGTGCGCGGCGTCGGGTACGCCCTGCGCGAGCAGTGAGCTTCCGGGCCCGCCTCGCCGTTGCGGCCGCCGCGGCCGTCGCGCTCGCGGTCGTCCTCGCCTCGGTCGCCGTCTACGTGGTCGTCCGGAACCAGCTGCGCGGCCCACGCGACTCCGCGCGGCGCGAGCGGGCCGCCGAGGGCCAGCACCAGCCCCTCCGGGCCTTCCAGGCGGGCGACCAGGCCTTCCTCCGCCCGGGCCCGCAGCTCGGCGGCGCACCGGGCTACTTCCAGGTCGTGAGCGCGGACGGCCACACCATCCGCCTTCCCAACGAAGAGGTCGAGCTGCCCGTCAACGAAGACGCCCGTTCGGTCGCGAGTGGACAGCGAGACGGGTTTCTCTCCGACGCCCACGTCGCGGGAGTCCACGTGCGCGTGATCACGGTGCCGTACGCGCAGGGCTTCGCCATTCAGATTGCGCGCCCGCTGACCGAGGTCGACCACTCGCTCTCCCGGATCCGCAACTACCTCCTGGTCATCGCCGCGATCGGGATCGCCCTGGCCGCCGCTCTGGGCCTCGCGGTCGCGCGCACCGCGCTCGCTCCCGTCCGCCGGCTGACGGGCGCGACCGAGAACGTGACGAAGACAGGCGACCTTTCCGAGCGCATCGAGGCGCGTGGCACAGACGAGCTCAGCAGGCTCGCGGCCAGCTTCAACACGATGCTCGCCGCGCTGGAGGAGTCGACGCGCGCGCAGCAGCAACTCGTCGGCGACGCCTCCCACGAGCTGCGCACCCCGCTCACCAGCCTGCGCACGAACGTCGAGGTGCTGGCCGGAGGGCGCGAGCTCCCGGCCGAAGAGCGCGAGCGGCTCCTGAACGACGTGGTCGAGCAGCTCGACGAGATGACCACCCTCGTCGCCGAGCTCTCCGAGCTCGCCCGCGGCGAGCTGGAGCCCGGGGAGGCCGAGGAGGTGAGGCTCGACCTTCTCGCTGCCGACGCCGTCGAGCGGACCCGCCGCAACCGTCCCGGAGTTCAGGTCGTTGCGGATCTCGAAGAATCCGTCGTGAACGGAGTCCCGGCAAGCATCGAGCGCGCCGTCGCGAACCTGCTCGACAACGCTGCCAAGTGGAGCCCGCCGGACGGACAGGTGGAGCTCAGCGTCAAGGACGGCGAGGTCGTCGTGCGCGACCACGGCCCAGGGATCGACGACGCCGACCTCCCGTACGTCTTCGACCGCTTCTACCGCGCGAGCTCGGCGCGCGGCCTGCCCGGCTCTGGGCTCGGCCTCGCCATCGTCAGGCAGGTTGCCGAGTCGCACGGCGGCCAGGTCGTCGCCGAGCGGGCCGAGGGCGGCGGCACGCGTCTGACCCTCCGCCTGAACGGCCGCACGCCTTCTTAGAGACTTCTTAGGGAGGTCTTAGAAGCTTCTCACCGCGCGGTGCTTCGATCAGCCGACTACCGGCAACCGAAGGAGCACGAGATGGAGAAGCGGATGAAGCGCAAGTTGGCGGCGGGTGCGGCGGCGCTCCTGGCCGTCGCGGGCGGCAGCGCTGCGATCGGCGCCACGCAGCTCTCGCCCAAGCAGGAGAACCAGACGGTTCTGAACGATGCGGCGAAGGAGCTCGGCGTCACTCCCAGCGCGCTCGCGGAGGCCCTGAAGAATGCTTTGAAGAAACGGATCGACGCAGCCGTCGCCTCCGGGCGGATCACCCAGGCGCAGGGCGACGAGATGAAGCAGCGCATCGATTCGGGCGACTTCCCCTTCCCGGGCCCCGCGTCCGGAATGTTCTTCCACCACGAGCTCTTCCGCGGGTTCGACACTGCCGCGGCCTACCTCGGCCTCAGTGAGGACGAGGTACGCGCACAGCTCGAGACTGGCAAGTCGCTCGCGGACATCGCCGAGGACCAGGGCAAATCCGTGGACGGTCTCGTGGACGCGCTCGCCGCCGAGGCCAAGAAGCACCTCGACGAAGAGGTTGCGGAAGGCGATCTGACCGAGGCCGAGGCGGAACAGATGCTCTCCCACATGAAAGAGGGAATCCGGGCGATCGTGACGGGCGAGCGGCCGAACAGCTTTCCAGCCCGGCCCGGCCTCGGCTTCCGGCACGAGTTCGACGGAGCGGCCTAGACTGACGGGACCGCGAACCGGAGGTCCCGATGCCCTACGAGCTGCCCTCGCTTCCCTACGCCTACGACGCGCTCGAGCCGACGATCGACGCGCAGACGATGGAGATTCACCACTCGAAGCACCACGCGACCTACGTCAACAACCTGAACGCGGCGCTCGAGGGCACCGAGTGGATGGACAGGCCCCTCGAAGAGGTCTTCGCCGAGCTCGAGATCATCCCCGAGGACAAGCGGGCCGCGGTGCGCAACAACGGCGGCGGCCACGCGAATCATTCGCTCTTCTGGGAGACGATGGCGCCGGGCGGAGGCGGCGAGCCGGGCGGCTCGCTGGCCGATGCGATCGCAGACACCTTCGGCTCGGTCGACGAGCTGAAGAAGGCCGTGAACGACGCGGGCGTGAAGCGCTTCGGCTCGGGCTGGACGTGGCTCATCCACGACGGCACGGGCCTCGCGGTCGTCTCCACGCCCAACCAGGACAACCCCGTCATGAGCTCGGACGTCCCGCTCCTCGGCATCGATGTGTGGGAGCACGCCTACTACTTGCGCTACCAAAATCGCCGGCCCGACTACCTCGAGGCCTGGTGGAACGTCGTCGACTGGGACGCGGTCGGCGCCCGCTTCGACGCCGTCTAGCTACGTAACCTCGCGCAGCGCGCCGGACGAGCAGTCGTAGACGTACCCCGTCGCGGTGAAGCTGTCGGGCAGGAGCTCGGAGCTCCGCACCCGCTCGACGCTCGCACGGACGCTCTCGTCGAGGTCCGGAAACGGCAGGAAGTCGATGCCGCTCGCATCGGCGCCGGCCTCGTCCGCGAGCTTGGCGTGGATGTCGTCGTTCGTGAAGGTGAGCATCCCGCAGCCTGTGTGCGCGATGACGAGCGCCTCCTGGGTGCCGAGCAGCCAGTGGGAGATGACGAGGGAGCGGAGCGCGTCATCGGACACGACGCCACCCGCGTTGCGGATGACGTGTGCGTCTCCCTCCTCGAGCCCGAGGAACTTGGCGGGGTCGAGACGCGCGTCCATGCAGGTCACGACCGCGAAACGACGGGCAGGCGGAGCCGCCAAGTTGCCCTTGCCGAAACCGTCCGCGTAGTCTCGATTGGCCTCGAGGACCTCGTCCCGAACCGGCATCGCTCTTCTCCCTTCTCGCTTTCCTTTTTGAAGTGAGAAACGCTATACGAAGTAAAGCGATGCGTCCAGGAGGGCTCAGCCTCTCTTGCCGCCCTTGCCGTACGCGGGTGCGGCTGCGCTTCTCGTGCTCGGCCCCGACCTGACCTGCCCGGGAGGCGCGCTCGGCTCGCTGCCGTTGTTCGCCTGCGGCGGCTTCGGCTGGTGGCCGTTGTTCGCGTGCTTCGGCTTGCCCTTCCCGTTCGCGCGTGGATGCGTCCCGGCCCAGCGCTTCGGTCCGTCCGGCGCCGACGGCGCGACGGCCCCGGAGAGGGAGCGGTCCGCCAAATCGGCGTGCGGGGCCGCGGGCTTCGCCTTCTCCACCTCCACCGAAGGCGTCACCCGCGGCGGGAAGTCGGCCCGGCCGGGCACGACCGCCGCGGTCAGCGCCGTCGCGGATGCCGCGACGGCAACCGCCGTCGCGACGCTCGCCGCCACGTTGCCGGCGATCGCAGCCTTGAGTGAAGCGAGCAGGGCGCCCGCATCGAGGGAATGGAGGAGCTTGCGGCGGCGCTTGACCGGCTGCTCGAGCGCGCTTGCCAACGAGCGTCGCGCGCGGAAGATGAGGGTCTCGACCGCGGCCTGCGTGAGCCCGAGCTTCGCTGCCACCTCACGGTAGGAAAGCCCCTGCCACTCGCGCAGGAGGATGGCCTCGCGCTGCTGCTCCGGCAGCCCGGCGAGCGCCTCGTCGAGGCCGAAGAGCTCGTCCCCCGGCGCTTCCGGAGCGGCGACCACGTCCTGCACGGCCTGGAGATCCTCCGGCCGCTCGACACGCGCCCGCCGGTACGACGAGCGCCGGCGCGTGAGGCAGACGTTGTGGGCGACCTTGAAGAGCCAGGCCTGCGCGGCCTCCGGCTCGAAGCCATCCATGAGGCTCCGGCAGGCGTTCAGGTAGGTCGCCTGGACAGCGTCCTCGGCCTCCTCCGGCGAGCCCAGCTGACGCAGGCAGTAGCGGTAGATCCGGCGATGGTGCTCGTTGAAGAGATCTTCGGCGAGCTGCGGCGCCGCGGACATCTTCCAAGTCTGGAAGAGGCCCTAGGCCGAATCGTCCCCCGAAAGGGTCAGGCGACCTCGCGGCAATCGTCGATCGCGATGTCGAAGCTGTCGCCGCTCTCCGGTTCGACCGTGCACGTGTCCTCGAGCACCTGGTAGTCGGTGACCAAGCCACGGCCGTGCGGCGTCTCGACGCGGCGGCCGACACGCGGCGCGCGGTCGCGGAAGCTCTTGTAGGTCGGATGCTCGAAGGCGAGGCAGCAGCGCAGGCGCCCGCAGAGGCCCGTGATGCGCCCCGAGCTCATCGGCAGCTCCTGATCCTTGGCCATGCGCAGGGTGATCGGCTGCTCGTGGGAAGGAAACTTGCGACAGCAGTGCTGGTCGCCGCAGAGCCCGTGGTCTCCACAGAGGCGGGCGCACTCGCGCGGCCCGACGGAGCGAAGCTCGACGCGGCGGTCGAGACGGCGGCGAAGGCGTTCCTGCAGCTCGGTCACGTCGGGCCTGCTCTCGGACTGGTACGAGAAGACGATGCGCGAGCGGTCGAAGACGAGCTCGGCCGAGACCGGCTTCAGCTCGAGGTCGCTCGCGCGCAAGAGCTCCCGCAAGACCTTCATCGCGTGCTTCGCCTCGAGCCGGTTCTCGACGGCCACCTCTTCGTCCATGCTCGTCGCCCGACGCACGATGCGCTTCAGCGGTTGCGGCGGCGGCGACTCCAGCTCGTAGTTCGGCTGCACGACGCGCCCGAGCTCCTGCCCACGCGAGGTGTGGCAGATGACCTTGGTGTTCCAGGTCAGCTCGAGCCCGTCCGGATCGAAGGAGTAGACCTTGCCCCCGGGCGAGAAGACGACGCCTACAGCCGTTGCCATGTGGGAAACGCTAGCGTGCCGCGGCCGGCATGGCGAGCTCGCGGCGGAGCCGGACGAAGAGGCCCTCGAGCGCGAGGCCGGTCTGCACCTGGAACTCGAAGGAACGCCACGTCTCGCGCACGGCCTCGGCAGCCCGTTCGGCCGCGAGCGAGCGCTCCGACACCCCGTCCTCCGCCAGCTCTTCAAGGCGGTCGGAGTTGACGACCGCCTTCTCGGCCCCGGCTGCCGAGACCACGAGGTCGCGGTACCAGCTGGAGAGAACGTCGAGCGCGTCGAGGATCTCCTCGCGTTCGGCACCCCTGCCGGCCCGCCGGACCCGCTGCTCGAGCTCACGCTGCGATTCCTCGCCCGTGGCCGCGGCCTCCGCCTCGGCCCGCGCCTCGGCAGCGCGCGCCTGCGCGAGCTCCCCGACCTTTCCTGAGGCGGCCGCCGGATCGAACGCGGGATCGAGATAAACGGAGCGCGCGAGCTCGATCAGGACGGCACGCCGCTGGCCGGCCTCCTCGTTGAGGAGCCGGTCCGCGCGGTCGAGTCTCCCGCCCGCGAGACGCGCGAGCGCATCGAGCTTCTCGCCGCTCACTCCACGGGTCGAGAGATACGCCTTCACCGCCCGCTGCGAGAGGCGGCGGAACGGGACGTGCTGGCAGCGTGAGCGGATGGTGGGAGCGAGCGGGCCGAGGTCGTCGGCGATGAGGACGATCACCGCGTAGTCGGGCGGCTCCTCGAGGTCCTTGAGCAGCGCGTCCGCCGCGTCCTCGTTCATCGTGTGCGCGCCGAAGACGAGGTAGACGCGCCGCGAGGCTTCGAACGGACGCATGTGCAGGTCGCGTCGGAGGTCGCGCACAGGATCGATGCGGATCTGATCTCCGAGCGGCTCGAGGACGTAGAGGTCAGGGTGCGCCCGACGCGAGACGCGGCTGGGATCGCCGAGCAGCGCGCCGGCGAAGGCGAGCGCTGCGCGTCGTTTGCCGACTCCGCGCGGCCCGTGGAAGAGGTAGGCGTGCGCGGGCCCCTCGGCGAGCGCGGCTCTCAGGAGGCCCTTGGCCTCCTCCTGCTCAGGGAAGGTCTCGAAGGTGTCCATGGATCTCGTCGGCGAGCGCCTCGGGCTTCGCCGTTCCGTCGACGATGACGACCCGCTGCGAGAAGATCTCCGCGATCTCGCGATACGCACGATCGACCTCCGCGGCAAAGTCGTCCCCCTCGCTCTCGATGCGGTCGGGCGAATTGCCGCGCCGTCTCGCGGCGATCTCGCCGGGGACGACGAGCAGGAAGGTGCGGTCGGGCAGAAGGCTTCCCGTTACGGCGAGGTTGACCTCGAGCACGCGCTCCACTCCGAGGCCGCGCGCGATCCCCTGATAGGCCAGCGAGGAGTCGATGTAGCGGTCGCAGACGACGTCGGCACCGTTCGCGAGAGCCGGGCGGATGACCTCGTCGACGAGCTGGGCGCGGGCCGCGCTGAAGAGCGTCGCCTCGGCCCAGGGAGCCAGTTGCTCGCTGTGGAGCAGGATCTCTCTGATGCGCTCCCCCGCCTCGGTGCCGCCGGGCTCGCGCGTGTCCACGACCTCGCGTCCCTCGGCGCGAAGGCGTTCGGACAGGAGCCGCGCCTGGGTGCTCTTGCCCGACCCGTCGACGCCTTCGAAGGTGATGAACATGGAGGCGACCCTAGGATATTGCGCTGTGCGGGCGCTCGTAACAGGCGGAGCTGGCTTCATCGGCTCGCATGTGGTGGACGCGCTCGTCGCGCGCGGCGACGACGTGTGGGCGCTCGACAACCTCGCGAGCGGCCGGCGTGAGAACGTCAACGCGGAAGCCCGGCTCGTGGAGGCGGACGTCCGCGACGCGGCTGCGCTCGAGCGCTCGTTCGAGGAGGCGAAGCCCGAGGTCTGCTTCCACCTCGCCGCACAGGCCGACGTGCGGGTGTCGATCGCAGAGCCGGCCTTCGACGCCGAGGTGAACGTCATCGGCACCGCGAACATCCTCGAAGCGGCGCGTGCTCACAACGCGAAGGTCGTCTTCTCGTCCACGGGCGGCGCCATCTACGGGGAGTGCGACGGGCCCGCCGGCGAGGACTCGCCGAGGCTTCCGCTCGCCCCGTACGGCGCATCCAAACTCGCCGGCGAGGAGTACCTCGCCACCTGGAGCCGCCTGTACGAAGCCGGCCACGTATCGCTTCGGTACGGCAACGTGTACGGGCCGAGGCAGGATCCCCACGGCGAGGCCGGCGTGGTGGCGATCTTCTTCGGCCGCATCGCCGGCGGCGAGGAGCTGCACATCTTCGGCGACGGGCGCCAGACGAGGGACTACGTCTTCGTGTCCGACGTCGTGGCGGCAACGCTCGCCGCAGCGTCGGGGCCGGCCGGCGTCTACAACGTCGGCACCGGAATCGAGACCTCTGTCCTCGAGCTGGCGGAGGGTTGCAAGCGCGCGAGCGGGGCTGACGCGGAGGTCGTCTTCGACCCGCCCAGGCTCGGTGAGCTCGCCCGGAGCGTCCTCGATCCGTCGCACGCAGAGGCGGCGCTCGGCTGGCGGCCGACGACCTCGCTCGATGCCGGGCTCGAGGAGACGTGGAATTTCGTTCGCAAGGCGGAAGGAGAGGGCGGGGCCGGGGCGAACTAGTCGGCCCCATGGATCATCCCGTCGAGTACGAGCCTCTCCAGCCTTGGCGCGCCGCCGCCATGATCGCGACGGGAGTCGCTGCGGTCGAGCTCTTCCTCCTCCTCCTCATCGGCTTCGTGCTCGGCGCGAAGGCGTTCTCCCACAAGACCGAGACGGCCACGATCGCGGCCATCAAGCGCGAGGCGCCGCAGGCGGCCCAGACGCAGGCTTCGGACGCAAAGCCCGCAGAGACCGCTCCCAAGAAGAAGGAAGAGCCGAAGGTCCTTCCCCGCTGGCGCACCTCCGTCGTCGTCCTGAACGGGAACGGCATTCCGGGCGCAGCGGCGGTGAGCGCCGACAAGGCACACACACTCCGCTACATCGTCACGGCGACCGGAAACGCGCCCAGCAGCGGCTTCGCGCGGTCGATCGTGATGTTCCGGCCGGGCCTCAAGCCGGCCGCCCAGCGACTCGCCAAGGACATGGGCGTGAAGGCCGTGTCTCCCCTGGACGGGATCACGAAGAGCGATCTCCAGGGCGCCCAGCTCGCGCTGATCATCGGCGGGTAGTCGACCCGCACCCGGCTAGGCTAAGGACGTGGCCGAGCCGCTCCTCACCCGCGCCTGCCGGCGCGAGGCAGTCGAACGGACGCCGGTCTGGTTCATGCGCCAGGCGGGCCGCTCGCTGCCCGAGTACCGCGAGCTGCGGAAGCGCCACGATCTCTTCTCGGTCTGCCGCCAGCCCGAGCTCTGCGCCGAGGTGACGCTCCAGCCGGTGCGGGCTCACAACGTCGATGCGGCGGTGATGTTCGCCGACATCATGCTGCCCGTCATCGGCATGGGCGTCGATGTCGAGCTCGTCGAGAACGTCGGCCCGGTCATCGCCGATCCCGTGCGAACGAGCGCCCACGTGGAGCGGCTGGGCGTCCCCGATCCCGAGGAGGCCGTGCCCTTCATCCTCGAAGCCGTGCGGCTCGTGCGCGCCGAGCTCGCGCCCGACAAGGGCCTGGTCGGCTTCGCGGGCGGCCCGTTCACCGTCGCGGGCTATCTCATCGAGGGCAAGCCGACGCGGGACTTCGTGCAGACCAAGCGGTGCATGTACGGGCAGCCCGAGGTCTGGCACGCGCTCATGGAGAAGCTGGCCGAGACGTTTGCCGCGTACCTGCAGGCGAAAGTGGAGGCCGGCGCGGACGTCATCCAGCTCTTCGACTCGTGGGTCGGCGCGCTCTCGGCCGCGGACTACGAGGAGTTCGTCGCCCCTTACTCGGCGCGCGTGCTGGCGGCCGTCGACGTGCCAACGATCCACTTCGGCACGGGGACGACGCACCTGCTGCCCGCGATGGCGGCGGCGGGCGGCGACGTCATGGGCCTCGACTGGCGGATCCCGATCGAGCGCGGTTGGGAGATCGTCGGCGCGGATCGCGGCGTGCAGGGGAACCTGGATCCCGCGCTCTTGCTCGGCCCGTTCGAGCGCGTTGCGGCCGCGGCAAACCGGATCCTCGATGCCGTCGGCGGCCGGAGAGGGCACATCTTCAACCTGGGCCACGGCGTCCTGCCGGACACGGATCCGGCGGACCTGGCGCGACTCGTCGAGCTCGTCCACGCCCGGACCTCCGTCGAGATGTGGGCATGAGGCCGAGCGTCCCTGGGGCCACCCCACGCCACCACCCGCTTTCGAGCGTACCTCCCAAAACCCCGCTCATGGGTGACGGAAAGGGCCGAGAGTGAAAACAGCCGTCGTCCTGATGGCCTACGGCAGCCCGACCCGGCCCGAGGACATCCCCGCCTACTTCTCCGACATCCGCGGCGGGCGGCCCGTCCGCCAAGAAGCCGTCGACGAGCTCGTCGAGCGCTACCGCCGAATCGGCGGTTCCTCCCCCTTGAACGAGATCACCGAGCGCCAGCGCGCCGCGCTCGAGCACGAGCTCGGCGCGCCCGTCTACGTCGGCATGAAGCACTGGGCGCCGCGCATCGCCGAGGCGGCCGACCAGGCCATCGGGGCCGGCGCACAAAGAATCGTGGGCCTCGTTCTCGCCCCGCACTACTCCGGCATCTCGATCGGCGGCTACCGCGACCGCCTCGTCGAGGCCGTCGGCGAGCGCGCGGAGACCGTCATGATCGAGAGCTGGCACGACCATCCGCCGTTCCTCGACCTCGTCGCCGGGCGGATCCGCCGCACCGACGCGCACGTCGTCTTCACGGCACACAGCCTGCCGGAGCGCATCCTCGCCGAGGGCGACCCCTACAAAGACCAGCTGCTGGAGACCTCGCGCCTGGTCGCCGAGCGCGCGGGCGTCGTGAACTGGTCCTTCGCCTTCCAAAGCGCGAGCGCGACCGGGGAGCCCTGGCTCGGTCCCGACATCCTCGAGGAACTCGAGCGCCTGCACGCCGAGGGCGTCCGCAAGGTTCTGGTCGCGCCGGTGGGTTTCGTCTCCGACCACCTGGAGATCCTCTGGGACATCGACGTCGAGGCACGCGAGAAGGCGGCCGAGCTGGGCCTCGAGCTCGACCGCATCGAATCCCTGAACGACGCGCCGGAATTCGCGCGCGCGCTCGCCGTCCTCGTCGAGCAGGTTCTCGACGAGTCGACGCGAATCGAGGTTCCGTGAGCACGCGCACCTGCTCGGACTGGCCGACGCTCCTGGAGATCTCGCCCGATCTCCACTTCAAGCACTACACGATCGCCGAGGCGCGCCTGCCCGCGGAGATCCTCGTCAACCTCGCCGACGTCCCGCGCGAGGCCCTCACGCTCTGCGCCGACCTCGACCACAACGTCTACAACGGCGCGCACACCGATCCGCGCGTCGCGGCAGCTCTCCAGGACACCTACTGGTACGAGCTCGACGAATGGTCGAAGTCGGGCCCGCGGACGTAACATCGAGCCATGGGCAAGGGCTACGCGGAGGGACCGGCGGCGGAGGAGCGCTACGAGGCGCTCGAGCGCGGTGAGCCGACCGGGCTCGAGCCCGAGGAAATAGACCGGCCGGCCGTATTCGGCTCGACGCCGGACAACGAGGAGCGCCACTTCATCGGCTGGGCCGACGAGGTCGACCAGGACCAGCTCTTCGAGGCCGGCAAGGCCTGGGGCCTCAAGGTCGTTCTGCGCCGCGACGCCTAGCTACCGGCGCTCGCACCAGTAGACACCGGTGCGGTACGGAAGCTCGAAGGTCGAGCGCCCCTTCGTCTCGGGATGGGTGGCGAGGAGCGTCCGCACCTGGTCGACCACCCTCGCGAACGCGGCCGGAGGAAGCGCGGCGATGAAGCTCACCGACGTCACCCGCGCGACGACCGCGGCGAAGTCCGCCTCGTGGACGAACGAGAAGCGCGCTCGCTCGAGCGGCGTGAAGAGCGTCGTCCGGTCGAACGCCTGCTTCCAGGCGCCGCTCGCCACGCGCGGCGCATCGCCGCGATAGGACTCCATGATCCCGCCGAGCTTCTCGATCCAGTCGACCGACTCGTCTTTCACGTTCCAGATGAGTCCGAGCCGGCCACCCGGCCGGAGGACGCGGTGGATCTCCGCGAGCGCCGCGTCCCCGTCGAACCAATGGAACGCCTGGCCGACAGCGACGGCGTCGACCGAGCCGTCCGGCAGCGGAATCGCCTCGGCTGTCCCGGCGAGCACCTGCACGTCGGGATGCGCCTTCGAGAACGCCGCACGCATCCCGTCCACGGGCTCGACCGCGACGACGAAGGCGCCGGTCGGCACCAGCACGCGGGTCAGCTTTCCCGTGCCGGCCGCAAGGTCGAGCACGCGCTTGCCGTCCGCAATTGCAAGCTCGCTCACGAGCCGCTCGATCGCCTCTGCCGGATACGCCGGCCGGCCGATCTCGTACGGCTTGGGGGCGTGCTCGAAGCCGCGCGCCGCCTCGTGGATGGTTCCTACCCGAGTGCTCACTGGCGCGACAGGCTAGCGTCCTTTCGCGACGGCCAGGCCGGTGAGGATCTCGCGGACGATGCGATCTGCCGCGAGCGCCGTTACGTCGGCCGACCCGACCGCCGTCGGGATCACCTCGACGACGTCCGCACCGACCAGCTCGACGCGCGAGGCCATCTCGCGGCAGGCCCAGAGGAGGTCACCCGTGGTCATGCCGCCGGGCTCCGGCGTGCCGGTGCCTGGCGCGAAGGCCGGATCGAGCACGTCGATGTCCACGGTGAGGAAGACGGGACCTGCGCCAAGGCCGCCCAGCGCGTCCTCGACGACCGCCTTGATCCCGCGGTCGCGGACGTCGTGCATGAAGAAGCTCCGGATGCCCTGCTCGCGCTGCCAGGAGAACTCCTTCTCGCCCGGCCAGTAGCCGCGCAACCCGATCTGAACGTACCGGGCCGGATCGACGAGGCCCTCTTCGACGAGCTTGTACATCGGGGTGCCGTGCGAGAGCTCGACGCCGAAGACCTCGGTGCCGGTATCCGTGTGCGTGTCGAAGTGGACGAGCCCGACGGGCCCGACCGAGGCGCACGCCCGCACGTCCGGCTCCGTGATCGAGTGGTCGCCGCCGAGGATCACAGGGAGAGCTCCAGCCGCCACGACCTGGGCCACGGTCTCCTCGATCGCCTTGTGCGAGGCGACCGCGTCGGCCGGAAGAACAGGTGCATCGCCGAAATCCACGACGCGGAGGGCTTCGAGCGCGTCCACGCCTGTCTCGAGATGAGGGCCGGGCGGGCAGCTCGCCGCGCGGATCGCGCGCGGCCCGAACCGCGTGCCCGGGCGGTCGGAGACGAGGTCGTCGGTCGGTGCACCAACGATGGCCACGTCGGCGCCCTCGAGCTCGGCGGGATCCTCGGTGTAGGGCTGGCCGCCGTACGTCAGAAGGCCCGCGAAATCCGGCTTTTCACCGTACTGCCGCCAGCGTGCCAGGGGGTCGAGCACCGCGCGATTGTCCCAGTTTCCCGGCACCCCGTGCGGGTAACTGACCTGAGCAAACCCGACCAAGGGGGTCAGATGCCAGACATCAGCACACCGCGGGATCTGTTTCTGCACGAGCTCGGAGACATCCTCTACGTCGAGCAGAAGCTGACGGAAGAGGTCCTGCCGAAGCTCATCCAGGAGGTTCAGGACCCGGACTTTCGCAAGGGCCTCGAGCGGCACCTGGAGCAGACCCGCGGCCACATCACGAACCTCGAGCAGATCTTCGACTCGATGGGCGAGGAGCCGAAGACCGAGAAGTGCATCGGTTTCGAGGGCCTGAAGGCAGAGCACGACGAGCTCACGAGCGAGGTGAGCGAGGCGCTCATCGACATGGTCGACACGGGCGCGGCCGCGCGCACCGAGCACTACGAGATCGCGGCCTACAACGGGCTCATCGAGATGGCCCGCTCGCTCGGTGAGAGCGAGGCCGTCGGCCTCCTCGAGGAGAACCTCAAGGAAGAGCGCGAGGCGCTCCACGAGGTCGAGAGCGTCGCGAAGAAGCTGCGCGACGAGACGAAGGCCGCCTCGACTTCGTAAGGCGGTTCGCTCGAAGGACGGCGCCGGCATTGCTGCGGCGCCGTTCGCGTTTAAACGCGCGCGTATTTCACTCCGCTCCGGACGGCACTAGGCTTCGCGCGTGCTCGGCGAGCCCCTCATTTCTGTCGATTCGATCGAGCCGGTCTGGTTCGGCCTCGTCGACCACGTCGAGGATCTGGCGTTCGAGGAGGACGGCACGGTCTGGTGCGGCGGCGAGGAGGGGCAGATCTATCGCGGCCGCCTCGAAGGTGAGCCCGAGATCGTTGCGCGAACGCCGGGCAGAACGTACGGCTTCGCGCTCGGCCCCGACGGCGCCTGTCATTGCGCCGACGTCGCCGAGCCCGGCGTCTACCGCATCGACTCCGAGGGAGAGGTCGCGCGGGTCTCGGGCGGGACCGACGACCGGCCGGCCGTTCTGCCCAACGACCTCGCGTTCCTGCCGAACGGCGTTCTTCTCTTCTCCGACTCGGGGAACTGGGGCGAGAGCGACGGCTGCATCTATTCGGTCAATGGCGGCACACGCGTCGTCGACACGACGTGCGCGGCGTATCCGAACGGCCTCGCGATCTCCCCTGACGGGACGGAGCTCGCCGTCGTCGAATCGACGCTCCCGGGCATCAGCGTCCTTTCGCTCGACCAAGACGGCTCGCTCTCCGACCGCCGCGTGCTCGTCGAGATGCCGGGCACGGTTCCCGACGGCCTGCTCTACGACGAAGAGGGCCGACTTCTCATCTCCTGTTGGGCCCCTGATGCGATCTTTCGTCTCGAGGAGAACGGCGCGCTCAGCGTCGTCGTCCACGATCCGCTCCGCGTCGTCCTCAACCAGCCGACGAACATCGCCTTCGTCCCGGGCACGAATCGCCTCGTCGCGGCGAACATCGGAGACCGTTACCTCTCTGTCTTCGAATACGCCTGAAAGACGCCAAGTAACAGTCTGTTACTTGGTCCGCTGTTCGAAGGCGATGATGTTGCCGTCGGGGTCGCGCGCCCAGGATGCGCGCAGGTCGCCGATCGTCGCGATGCCGTTCTCGGTCTTCAGATCGGGCAGGTCGTATTCCTCGAAGGCGACGCCGCGCTCGCGAAGCGCGTTGACGACCGAATCGAGGTCCTCGACGCGAAATCCCGCAACCGTGCCGCGGCTCTGGCCTGCAGCGACGCTCTCGTAGACGACGAGGGTGCCGTCGCCGGCACGGAACTCCGCCTCGCGATTCTCGGGTAGATCGTCGCGGCGGACCTGGAGCTCGAGTCCGAGCGTCCTACCGTAGAACTCCATGGCCTTGTCCACGTCGGACACCGGGACGATCGCGGCAATCTCAGCACTCTCAAGCACGAAACCCTCCTTAAATTCGCCAAGTAACAGTCTGTTACTTGGCACGTATTTAGGCGCGCCACACGCGCTCGCCTTCGAATTCTTCCTCCGTCCGATGAAGGCCGGCGCGCGCGGCGACGGCCTCGGAGGCGTGGTGGCCCGGATGGATGTGGGCGCCGATCTCATCCACGTCCTGCCTGCGGACCCACTGGACCAGTGCCGTCGCGGCCTCGGAAGCGAAGCCCTGGCCCTGATACGGAATCCCGACCATCCAGCCGAGCCGGGCCACTTGCCGCCCGTCGTCCGCTCGCAGGGTCACCTGAACCGTGCCGAGGGCCTGCGAGTCGAGCCGGCGGCGCACCACCCAGTTCAACCACGTTTCGCCGCTGCGCGGTGAGCCCGCCGCCAGGAGGACGAAGCGATCGTGGAGCTCCGCGACGGATGCGAGCCGGTCGCCGGTGAACTCGTGCAGGCGCTCGTCGTCCAGTACTTCGCAGAGCTCGTCGGCGTCCTCTGCCCGTAGCGGCACGAGCACGAGGCGGTCGGTGGTGATGATCGCCGCCTCTAGGGCCGGAGCGCCCATGCGCCCGCCTTGAGGCCCGACTCGATCGCGCCGTCCATGAACCCCGCCCAGCCGTTCGCGAAGTCGCTCCCGGCCACGAGCACCGCGCCTTCGGGACGCTGCATCTCCGCGTGGTAGGTCGAGTACCACCCGGGCCGGTGGATCGCCCAGGTGCCGCGCGAGAACTCGTCCGCCAGCCAGTCGTGTGCGTAGGCCGCGATCGCCTCATACCCGGGAATGATCTCGTCGAGCTGGCGCTGCACCGCCTCGATGTCCGAGGCGTCGCAGATCTCCTGGTCGTAGCCGAACCCGATCATGAGCTGCGTCCTGTCCGGATAGATGATCTCGGTGTCGAGGTAGCCGAACGGGTGCTCCGGCTTGATCCCGTTCGTGAAGACCGGCTCACCCCGCGCGTGGATGAAGATCTTCACGCCGCGCGAGGCCTGACCGAGCTCGATCGCCGCGCGCTTCGTCTCCGACAGGGGCGGGTCGAACTCGATTCCGCCGAGCGCGTTCAGCGGCACCGCGACGATGAGCTTTTCGGCCTGGAGGGTGTCGCCCGCCCGCGTGTGCACCTCGACGCGCCCGTCCTCCTGCATGACCGCGGCCACAGGCGTCTCGAGACGGGTCTCGTAGGGCGCCTTCCTCCAGATCGCCTGGACGAGGCTCTGGGTCCCGTCGAGGAACGTGATCCGCCCGCCCGTCTGCTGCGTCAGCGCGAGGCTGCCGCCGGAGAGCGCGTGCCAGCGCAGCACCGCGACGGCGCCCGCATCGTCGAGATGCCCGTGCGCCAGCGACTCGAGCTCGGCCCTGAGGACATCGCGCTCCTCCTCGTCGAGCTCGAGCTCGTCGAGGCGCTCGGCAATGGTCTGGCGGTCGAAGCGCGCCAGCTTGTCGGCGGCCAGCAGCGGGTCGTGAGGGAGCGGCAACGCGTCTAACACGCCGTCGACGAACCGGTCCCACCCCCGTTCTGCGATCGCGTCACGCTCCGCGATGGCGCCCTCGCGCCGTTCGTCGCCGACGAACCAGCTCGAGATCTGCGCGTCCTCGCCCAGCTCGACGCCGAGGCCGGCACGCGTGATCTCCGCCCA
>DASSBN010000033.1:0-3691 GCA_035698665.1 Gaiellaceae bacterium | reverse complement strand
CGTGTTCGAGGCGCTGCCGGTCGACGACCCGCAGGTGCGCCAGCCCGACATCACGCGCGCCCAGCAGGTGCTCGGCTGGGAGCCGGAGATCGAGCTCGAGGAAGGCCTGCGCCGCCTCCTCGGCTCGATGGCGCCCGCGGCGGCGCCAGCGCAGTAGGCTGCCGCCCTCTGCGTGCCCGACACTTGACGCGTCTCGCACAAGGGTGGACAATCGTGCGAGGTGGTGCTGTATGCCCCGGTTTGGACATAGCCGGAGACTGCTGGCCCGGTAGCGACGCGACCGGCGCCGGTTTTCGCACCACCAAAGCCTGAGGCACTTGGCGAGCGCAGAGTTCGCCCGGGTTCCTGAAAGGAGATCCGTGTCCGTTGTCGAGGCCGCCTCCGCGCCCGACGCGGTTGCGGCGAACGTCAATTCTAGAACGCATCATTGCCCGCGGGAACGGGTTGTTGCGACCGTGCTCTTCACCGACATTGTTGGGTCGGTGAGACGCGCGTGGGACCTCGGCGATCGCGCGTGGTGCGACCTGCTCGAGGCGCATGACGATCTCGTGCGGGCCGAGCTCGATCGTCATGGCGGCCGTGAGATCGACACGGCGGGCGATGGCTTCTTCGCGACGTTCACCTCTCCCGGAAGCGCGATCGCATGCGCATGTGGGATCGGCGACGGTGTCCGCTCGCTCGGGCTCGAGACTCGTGCGGGTCTTCACATCGGCGAGCTCGAACGGTTGAGATTCAAGGTCGGCGGAGTCGCCGTCCTGATCGGCGCTCGAATCGCCGGCCATGCCAGGGCGAGCGAAGTGCTGGTCTCGAGAACTCTCAAGGAGCTCCTGGCAGGGTCGGATATCGGCTTCTGCGATCGCGGCTCGCACGCGTTGCGCGGTCTCCCGGGGCGGTGGCCCCTCTTCGCGGTTGAGCGGCGGGCGACGTCCAGTAGTCGCCAGGCGAGGGACGCGACGACTCCTTAGGATCGGCCAACGTGTTCGAACGGCTCAGAGAAGCGTCCCTCGTGGAGGCCGCGTCGGGTCTCGTGCCGGCCGGTGACGGCTGGTTCACGGTCAACGTCGCCGACGCCGCCTGGGTCACGAACCCCGTCTTCGGCGCGCGCTGCTCCTTCGAGGCCAACGGGCCGGCTCTGCGCCAGAACCCCGAGCTCGACGAGCACCACTTTGCGCAGCTCGGGGTCAAGCTGCACGTCCTCGAGCCGGGTAAGCCGAGCACGCTCTACCACGCCGAGTCCGAGCAGGAGGACTTCCTCGTGCTCGCCGGCGAATGCCTTCTCCTGATCGAGGGGGAGGAACGGCGCCTCGGCGCCTGGGACTTCGTCCACTGCCCGCCCGGCACGAGGCACGGCTTCGTCGGCCTGGACGAGCGGTGCGTGATCCTCTTGACCGGCGGGCGCACGGAGGACGGCACGATCGTCTACCCGGATGCCGACGTCGCGCGCCGCCACGGCGCTGCCGCCGAGACGGAGACGGGCTCGCCCCACGAGGCCTACGCGCCGTATCCGCACTGGCAGCCGGGCCGGCCGGCTGCGGAACGACTGCCCTGGGCGTGACGCGGCCCCGGCTCGTCGGCGTGAACCACGTCGCCCTCGAGGTCGGCGACGTCGAGGAGGCGCTCGCCTTCTACGGGCGGATCTTCGACTTCGAGCTCCGCGGCCGCTCCGGCCGCATGGCCTTCGTCGACATGGGCGACCAGTTCGTCGCCCTCGCGCAGGGCCGCACCCAGCCGCCTGATTCACACCGGCATTTCGGGCTCGTCGTCGACGACAAGGAGGCGGCCAGGCGCGCGCTCCAGGAGGCGGGCGTCGAAGTCCCGCCGAGCGGGCACCTCGACTTCCGCGACCCGTGGGGCAACCACGTCGAGATCGTCGGCTACCGCGACGTCCAGTTCACGAAGTCGCAGGACGTGCTCCGCGGCATGGGGCTGGACGGCCTGGAGAAGAGCGAGCAGGCGCTCGAGGAGCTCCGCGGCAAGGGTCTCGCGCCCGAGTAGGCGCCCTCGGCCCACGAGGAGAGAACCTGCCTGCCGCGGGCGAGCCTTGACTCTGCGGCGATTGTCACGACAGTGAGATGAGCGACCCCGGTTGCGGCCACTTCCCGGGGCGCGTTGCGGCACATGAAAGTCGAAGTCAGCGACCCCACTCTCGTCGGAGGACTCATCGAGTCCTTGCGAACCACGCAGTGCGTGGTCGTGCGGACGGGCGACCGGACGTTCGAGGTCCGGTTCGGCTGGCCGACGCGTGACGACGCTTCTCACTACGAGCTAGACGGCTACCTCCGCGTGTGGGAGGCGATGCACCCCGGGACCTACGCGTCCCGGGTCGGAGGCTGAGAAGCGGGGGGCCGTCACCGAGACGCCTGCGGTCGTCTCGCCGGCCCCCTGCTTGTCAGAGCCTGCGGCGCTTCCGAGCCGCGGCGTATCGTTCCTAGCGGGGTCCGCCCACCCCAGCCGCAGGGGGAACGGAGATCATTGCTCTCCCGCAGGTCTCCGTTACGGGCGGGCCCCACGGTGACCGAAGACGGCTTCTCGAGCGCCGCTGCGAGATCCGTCCGGGGACCGCTCTACGCTGCTTGGTCCCCCGAGCGCAAGCCCGGATCTGCAGGCCCGAACCGATACCCTTGGAGGTAGGAAAATGGCGTCCGCTGCACGCACCGATACGACTCCCGTGATCGCTGACGACGCGCTCCTGAACGCCGTCGTCGAGCCGGAGAAGCGTCTCGGCGTGCGCCGCTATTTCACCATTCCGGGCCGCGACCCCTTCGACGAGATCGAGTGGGAGATCCGCGATGCCTTCATCCCCGGCAAGGACAAGCCGGTCTTCGAGCAGAAGGGCGTCGAGTTCCCGAAGTTCTGGTCGCAGACGGCCACGAACATCGTCGCGCAGAAGTACTTCCGCGGCCGCATGTCCTCGCCCGAGCGAGAGACGAGCGTGCGCCAGATGATCGGCCGCGTCGTCGACACGATCGTCGCCTGGGGCCGGGACGGAGGCTACTTCGCCGACGAGGAGGAGTCAGACACGTTCGAGGCCGAGCTGAAGGCGATCCTCGTCAACCAGCTCGCCGCCTTCAACTCGCCGGTGTGGTTCAACGTCGGCTTCGAGGAGAAGCCGCAGTGCTCGGCCTGCTTCATCCTCTCGATCGAGGACTCAATGGACTCGATCCTAGACTGGATCCGGCGCGAAGGCATCATCTTCCGCGGCGGCTCGGGCTCAGGGATCAACCTCTCGAAGCTCCGCTCGTCGAAGGAGCAGCTCTCGAAGGGCGGCTACGCCTCCGGCCCGGTCTCGTTCATGCGCGGCGCCGACGCGTCCGCCGGCACGATCAAGTCGGGCGGCAAGACCCGGCGCGCCGCGAAGATGGTCGTCCTCGACGTCGACCACCCGGACGTCGAGGAGTTCATCTGGTGCAAGGCAAAGGAGGAGGAGAAGGCGCGCGTCCTCGAGTCGGCCGGCTACGACATGTCGCTCGACAGCGCCGACTGGGCCTCGATCCAGTACCAGAACGCGAACAACTCGGTGCGCGTCTCCGACGCGTTCATGCAGGCGGCGGTCGACGGCGGCGAGTGGAACCTGACCGGGCGCACCGACGGCACGGTCGTCGACACGGTCGACGCGCGCGGCCTGCTGCGGCAGATCGCCGAGGCGGCGTGGCGCTGCGCCGACCCGGGCGTCCAGTACGACACGACGATC
>DASSBN010000032.1:0-2255 GCA_035698665.1 Gaiellaceae bacterium | reverse complement strand
GGCCGCGGCCAGGACCGCGAAGGCCTCGGGCTCGTCCAGAAGCGCCGCCGGCCCGGCGGACGCGGTCGGGGCCAGGGTCGCGGCGGCCCCGCGAGAGACCGTGCCGTGACGCCCGAGACGCAGGCGCCGCCCGTCGATCAGGCGGCCGAGACGCCGCCCGCCGACGCGGCGCCCGAGACGACGCCGGAGACGACGCCGGAGACAACGCCCGAGACGGCGACCCCTGAGAGCACGCCGGAGGCTGACGGGTAGTGTCGATCCTCGTAACAGTTGGCGCGCCTCTGACGCGTGATCCGCGGCGCATTGTGTCGTCCTCGGTCGCGCACGGGCTGTCCAGCCCGCACGCTCCCTGCGTCCTAGCACTGCTTGCGTCTCACACGCCAGAGACGCGGAACCGTCACGAGGAGCGACACCCATGCTGATGCCGCGCAAGACGAAGCACCGCAAGCAGTTCCGCGGGCGCCGCGCGGGCTACGCGAAGGGCCAGACGGACGTGCAGTACGGCGACTACGGGATCAAGGCGCTCGAGAACGGCTGGGTCACCAACCGGCAGATCGAGGCCGCCCGTATCGCGATGACCCGCAAGATCCGCCGCGGCGGCAAGGTCTGGATCAACCTGTTCCCGGACAAGCCGTTCACGAAGAAGCCGGCCGAGACCCGCATGGGCTCGGGGAAGGGCTCGCCGGAGGGCTGGGTCGCCGTCGTCAAGCCGGGGCGCGTGATGTTCGAGCTGTCCGGCGTGTCCGAGCCGCTCGCGAAGGAGGCGCTCCGCCTCGCTGCCCAGAAGCTGCCGATCAAGACCAAGTTCGTAAAGCGGGAGGCGGATCTCTTTGAAAGCTGAGCAGTTGCGGGCGATGACCGACGAGGAGCTCGACGAAAAGCTCGGGGAGAGCAGGCAGGAGCTCTTCAAGATCCGCTTCCAGGCGGCGACCGGCGCGCTCGAGTCGAGCGCGCGCCTACGCCATGCGAAGCGCGAGATCGCACGGATCCTGACGATCAAGAACGAACGGACGATGACTCATGGCTGACGAAGACGTGAAGGGCGCCTCGGCCGACGCCGAGGAGCCGACCGAAGACGAACAGGTGGCGCCGGCCGAGGAGGCCGCGGAGGTCGCGGCGGAGGAACCCGTCGCGGACCCGGCGGCGGAGGAGCCCGAGCCGGTCGCGGAGGCTGCGGAGGAGCCGGAGCCGGCCGACGAGGCCCCTGCCGAGGAGCCCGCCGCCGAGGCAACCGCCGACGCGGAGGAGCCCGCGGCGGACAAAGCCCCCGCTGACTCGGCCGAGCCGGAGCCCGCGGCGGGCGAGGCGGCCGCAACGGCAGCCGGGCCGAAGCCGAAGCGCAAGCGCCTTCCGCGCGCGCGGAGGCCGGCGAAGACGCGACCCAAGCGGGCACGCTCGACGGAGCGCAAGCCGATCGTGCGGCTCGAGAAGCCCGAGCACGACCGCGGACGCCGCCAGGAGCGGCAGGGCACGGTGGTCTCGGACGCGATGGAGAAGACGATCGTGGTGGAGGCCGTGGTCGTGAAGGCACATCCGCGCTACAAGAAGGTCGTCCGCCGGAGCGTGAAGTTCCACGCGCACGACGAGCGCAGCGAGGCCAAGGTCGGCGACCTCGTCCGGATCGTCGAGACGCGCCCGCTCTCGAAGACGAAGCGCTGGCGGCTCGCCGAGATCCTCCAGGCGGCGAAGTAGGCGACCCAGCGGAGCTGATGCAGAGATGATCCAGCAGGAATCACGTCTCAAGGTGGCTGACAACACGGGCGCGCGCGAGCTGCTGTGCATCCGCGTGGTCGGCGGCTCGCGCCGGAGATACGCCCGTGTGGGCGACCAGATCGTCGCTACAGTGAAGGCCGCGACGCCGCAGGGCACGGTCAAGAAGGGCGAGGTCGTGAGAGCGGTCGTCGTCCGGACGAAGAAGCCCTACGGCAGGGGTGACGGCACGTTGATCGGCTTCGACGAGAACGCCGCCGTCATCATCGACAACCAGCTGAACCCGCGCGGGACGCGCATCTTCGGGCCGGTCGCCCGTGAGCTGCGCGAGAAGAACTTCATGAAGATCGTCAGCCTCGCCCCCGAGGTGCTCTGAGATGGCCACAACGATGCGAATCAAGAAGGGTGACCTCGTCCAGGTGCTCGCCGGCAAGGACCGCGGCAAGCAGGGGCGGGTCCTCAGGGCGACCCCGCGCGAGCGGCGCGTGATCGTCGAGAACCTCAACATCGGCAAGCGGCACACGAAGCCGCGCCCTGTACGCGAC
>DASSBN010000031.1:0-19324 GCA_035698665.1 Gaiellaceae bacterium | reverse complement strand
CGGCGCGAGGGCACGAAGCGGCTCTACAGCGTGCGGAGCGAAGGCTTCGAGGATCTGAGGACGTTCCTGGAAACGTTCTGGGGCGACGGGCTCGAGCGCCTGAAGATCGCCGCAGAGCACGAAGAGGGAAGGAGACGACGTGGCCGTCGACCAGCCTGAAGTCGCAACCGTCGTCGAGCGCGAGGTCAGGATCGCCGCCCGGCCGGAAACCGTGTTCGAGTTCTTCACCGACCCAGAGAAGATGGTGCTGTGGAAGGGGCGCCAGGCGAGCCTCGACCCCAAGCCCGGAGGCATCTACCGCGTGGAGATGGGCGACCAGATCATCGCGCGCGGTGAGTACGTGGAGGTGGACGCGCCGAGCCGAGTCGTGTTCACGTGGGGCTGGGAAGGGCAGGAGTCGTCCGGCCCGCACGGCGTCCCTCCGGGATCGAGCCGTGTCGAGGTCAGCCTCGAGCCGGACGGCGAGGGGACGCTCGTACGGCTGCGGCACCTTGACCTCCCCGAGGAGACGCGGCAAATCCACGGCGAGGGCTGGGATCTCTATCTCGGCCGGCTCGCAATCGCGGCTGGCGGCGGCGAGGCCGGTCCCGACCCCGCAGGGGTCCAGCAAACGGACAAGGAGGAGTAGCAGTGCCGACCTTCATCGACCACCACGAGATGAGCGACGTCGCTCCGGAGATGGCCGCCGCGATCGGCGAGCGCATCAAGGCGGGCGAGGCTGACGACCACGGCGTCAAGGGCCTGAACGTCTTCCTGGGCAAGGACGGGACGGCGTTCTGCCTGTCGGAAGCTCCCGACGCGGACGCTGTCGTCAAGGCCCATCAGGCCTACGGGTTCTCGCTCGACTCGGCCGACGTCGTCGAGGTGCAGAGCGTCGTCTAGGGCACTACGGTACGCGGGTGCCGCTCCTCACGGGCACCCGCGTGCTGGCCTGCGAGAACGGACTCGCGGGCCCGTTGTGCACGCGCCTTCTCGCCGACCTCGGCGCCGACGTGATCAAGGTCGAACGCCCGGGGATCGGTGACGTCACCCGCGGTTGGGACTCGATCGCGCGGGGCGAGTCGAGCGGCTTCGTCTGGATGAACCGCGGCAAACGGAGCGTGGCGCTCGACCTCAAGGATGACGCGGCACGCCCGGCGCTCGAGGCGCTGATCCGCGCAAGTGACGTCTTCCTGCAGAACTTCACGCCGGGCTGGGCGGCCGAGCACGGCGTCGACGAGCCGGCCGTTCGGGCGCAGAACCCCGACATCGTCTACACGGAGATTTCCGGGTACGGACCGGACGGTCCCTACGCCGAGCGCAACGCCTACGACCTCGTCGTCCAGGGCGAGACCGGCCTCATCTCCATCACGGGGACTCCGGAGGAGCCCGCGCGCGTCGGCGTCTCCATCTGCGACGTCGGCGCGGGAAGCTACGCGGCCGTCGCGACCGCGGCTGCCCTCGCGCGCCGTGCGCAGACCGGCGAGGGCGAGCGCGTATCGGTCTCGCTCTTCGACACGATGGTCGACTGGCTCGGCTACTTTCCGCATCAGTGGTGGCACCGGAACGAGGTGCCGCCGCGGACCGGGATGCGGCACCCGCACTTCTGCCCCTACGGCCCCTTCCCCGCGGGCGACGGCCGCCTCTTCGGGTTCGCCGTCCTCTCCGACGAGCACTGGCGCGCGTTCACGCTCGAGGTCGTCGACCGCGCCGACCTCCATGCGGACGAGCGGTTCGGGAGCAACGAGTCGCGCGTAGCCCACCGCGACCACCTCGAGCCCGAGCTCGTGCGCGCGTTCGCAGCTCACGCCGCCGAAGAGTGGCTCGAGCGCCTGCAGGCCGCCCGCATCCCCTGCGGCGCGGTGAACGCGATCCCGGAGGTGATGGAGCATCCGCAGCTCGCGCACAACCGCCTGATCGTCGATGTGGGCTCGCCGGCCGGGCCGATTCCCACCGTGGGCAACCCGTTTCTCGTCGGCGGCGAGCGGCCGGGTCTAGGGCCCGTCCCCGGACTCGGCGAGCACACCGCCGAGGTCCTTCGCGAGCTCGGCATCGAGCCAGGCTGAGCGGCCACCGTCCCGCGCCCATGTGACCGGGAAGTACGACTCGTCCATGGTCATGTCGCCCACCCGCCGGTAGCGCGAGTACACCGGATCCGCGTTCACCGGATGGAACTCGGTGTCCGCCGGGAGGAGGTGGGAGATGACGGCGCGGCGGTGCACCGTCGCCGTGTTCGGCCCCGAGCCGTGGAAGGTGTTGAAGTGGTGGAACGAGGCTCCGCCGGCCTTCACCTCGATCGGCACGAGCCGGAGCTCCTCGCCTTCGGGCAGCGCGCGCTCGAGCGGCGCGAGCCAGTCGGGCGGCGCGTGGAACTCACCGCGGTTCTTCGGCGAGCGCGGCCAGCGGTGCGAGCCCGCCGCGTAGGTGATCGTCCCCGCCTCGGCCGAGGTGTCGTCGAGCGCGATCCAGCAGGTGATCATCTCGGACGGGACGAGGTAGTCGAGGTAGCTGCCGTCCTGGTGCATCCCGAGCGACTTCGTCCCGGGCGGCTTCCAGATGCAGTTGTCCTGGAGTATGCGCACGCCGTCCCAGCCGATGAGCTCGGCCGCGAGCCGGCCCGTCCGCGCGGAAAGCACCTGGCGCGCGATCTCCGGATCGGCCTTCCAGCCGTTGCAGATCTGCCTCGTTCGGTCCTCGGGGTCCCGGCCGGCGACCCAGTTCACCTCGTCGGGGCGGATCCCTGTGACGTAGTCGCCCTCGAAGAGCCGGTCGAACCGCTGGCGCAGGAGCTCGACGGCCTCGTCGTCGATGAAGCCCTCCTCGACGATGAGGAAGCCGTCGCGGTCGAATGCCTCTCGCTGCTCGCTGGTCCAGTTCTCGATCAACCTGCGAGCTCTTCTACCATCCTCCGCTCACCGTCGTCCAGCCAGGGCGGGTCGCCCGCCGCCGCGTTCTCGGCGGCATGGGCGGGATCGCCGGTGGCCGGGATCACGCAGGTCACCCGCTCGTCGGACAGGATCCACTTGAGGAGGGCTTCCGCCCAGCTCCGCACGCCGATGCGCTCGAGCTCCTCGGGAGGCGGGCCGGGCAAGAGCCCGCGCTCGGCGAACGGGCGCATGACGATGACCCCGAGGCCGAGCTCTTCGGCCAGCGGGAGGATGCGCTGCTCGACGTCACGCTCTTTCGGGTTGTAGGGCACCTGGATCGCGTCGATCCGCCCGCTCCGCATCACCGTCTCGAGCTCCTCGAACGCGGAGCTCTGGTAGTGGGTCGCGCCGAGGAAGCAGACGCGGTCCTGCTCCCGCTCGTGCTCGAGCCAGCCCAGGTGCTGCTCCCAGGCCACGAGGTTGTGCACCTGCTCGAGGTCCACGCGGCCGCCGAAGTAGCCGAGCTGGGCCTCGAGCTGGAACCGGCCCTGCTCCTGCGACGGCGTCCAGATCTTCGACGCGATGAAGACGTCGTCGCGCCGGCCGTCGACCGCCTGGCCGAGCACCTGCTGGGCGCGGCCGTACATCGGCGAGGAGTCGTAGAGCCGCGTCCCGCTTCGATAGGCGGTGTCGACGACCTCGTCTGCGACCTGTTGGCGTTCCGGCCCGAGGTCGAACGTCAGCCACGTGCCGAGCCCGACGACGGGAACCTGAACGCCGCTCTTTCCCAGGCTTCGGCGCTCCATACTATGGAGGGCCATGCCCGCGACGAGTCTTCTCGAAGCGCCAGAGCTGGCGGCGGAGCGCATCGACGCCCGGGCCGGCGGAGAGAATTTCCCGGTCGTGTCGGTGCTGGCGCCGCGCTCTGCGCGGCCACACCTGCGGGCGATCTACGGCTTCGCCCGGCTCGTGGACAACCTCGGCGACGAGGCGAACGGAGACCGCATGGTGCTCCTCGACGAGCTGGAGCGCGAGCTCGAGGGGCCCCCGCGCACGGAGATCATGACGCGGTTGCACGAGACGATCACGGCATGCAGCCTCCCGCAGGAGCCGTTTCGCCGTCTGATCGAGGCGAACCGGATCGACCAGCGAAAGACGCGCTACGCGAACTGGGAGGAGGTGCGTGAGTACTGCACGTACTCGGCCGACCCCGTCGGGCGGCTCGTGCTCGGTGTGTACGGGCGGGCGGATGAGGAGGAGCTTCTGCGCATGAGCGACTCCATCTGCACGGGCCTCCAGCTCGTCAACTTCCTCCAGGACCCGCCGCGGGACCTCGCACTCGGTCGGGTGTACCTGCCCCAGAACGACATGGCGCGCTTCGCCGTGTCGGACGAGGACCTCGCCGGTCCGCTGAACAGCGAGATCGTCGCGCTCCTGCGCTTCGAAGGAGACCGGGCCCGGAGCCTGCTCGAGGCGGGACTTCCGCTTGCCAAGGCGCTCCGCGGCCGGCCCGGAATGTCGGTCGCGCTGTATGCGCGCGGTGGGCTGGCCGCGCTCGACGCGCTCGAACGCGCAGGCTGGGACGTGTTCACGAGCCGGCCGGCGCCGACGAAGTGGACGTTCGCCCGCCTCGCCGTCCTGGAGCTCTTCCGCTCGTGAACTCCGAGCAGGCGTACGCCGAGACCGACCGGATCACGCGCGAGACGGCGAGGAACTTCGCCTGGGGAATCCGCGTGCTCCCGGGCCCGAAGCGACGGGCCGTTGCCGCCCTCTACGCGTTCGCACGGCGCGTCGACGACCTCGCCGACCAGGAGACGCCGGCACGCGCCGAGCTCGAGGCCTGGCGCGCCGCCGTCGAGGCCCTTCCGGCCTCCCACGACGGCGACGCGATCCTCGTCGCCCTCGCCGATGCCATGAGCCGCTACCGGATTCCGCGGGAGGCCCTTGTCGACCTCGTCGACGGGGCGCTCATGGACTGCGACCGCGACCGCTACGAGAGCTGGGACGAGCTGCGCGAGTACTGCCGGCGGGTGGCGGGCGCAGTGGGAATCGCCTGCGCGGCGGTCTATGAGCCGTCGAGCTGGGAGGCGGCGAGACCCCGCGCACAGACCCTCGGGCTCGCCCTGCAGCAGATCAACATCATGCGCGACGTCGCCGAGGATTGGGCCTTCGGCCGCGTGTACATCCCCCAGAACGAACTGAGCCGCTTCCGCGTCACCGAGGAGGAGCTCGCCTCCGGGCGGCCGGGCCCGGGCTGGCGGCCGCTCATGGAGCACCAGGCCGTACGGGCGGACGCGCTCAT
The DNA here is from genome assembly GCA_035698665.1 of Gaiellaceae bacterium. Lineage (GTDB taxonomy): Bacteria > Actinomycetota > Thermoleophilia > Gaiellales > Gaiellaceae > DATEOR01. Next base: position 14,176 of record DASSBN010000031.1, on the reverse strand, counting down.
GCGCAAGGGCCTCGAGCTCCTACCGCTCCTCGACCGCCGCAGCGCCCTCTGCGTGCGGAGCTTCGCCGGGATCTACCGGGGTCTCCTCATGCAGATGCGTGCGCGGGGCTACGACGTTTTCAGCGAGACGCCGCGTCTGTCCACGGTGGAGAAGATGAAGGCGGTCGTCGCCCTGTGAGGGCCGCGGTCGTCGGCGGCGGCCTCGCCGGGCTCGCTGCCGCTCTCGAGCTGACCGGACAGGGGCACGATGTCCGTCTCCTCGAGGCGAGGCCGACCCTCGGCGGCGCGGTCCAGACCCTTCCGGAGAGGGAGGGCGACCCGAGCCCGCCGCCCGACAACGGCCAGCACGTCGCGCTCGGCTGCTGCACCGCCTATCTCGACTTCGTCGCCGAGATCGGCCGGTCGACGTCGTTGCGTCGCGTCCGCCTCGGCTTGCCGGTGGTGGCGCAGGACGGGCGCGTCGCCACGATTCGCCCCGGGCTCGTCGGGCTCCTGCGGTACGGCCATATCCCCCTGGGGGAGCGGCTCACGACCGGGCGCGTGGCGCGCAAGCTCGCGAAGCTCTATGCCCCCGAGCACGACGACGAGACCTTCGGCTCGCTGCTTCGCACCCTCGGACAGTCGCAGGAAGGGGTCGACCGCTTCTGGGACGTCTTCATCAGGCCGGCGCTCAACCTCGGGACGGACGAGGTCAGCGCGGCTCAGGGGATCTTCACCGTGCAGACCGCTCTCCTCGCCGGCGGAGGCGCGAGCGACCTGCTCCTTCCGACGGCGCCGCTCGGCGAGATGCACGGTGACGCGGCCGGGGCCGAGCTCGAGCGCCGCGGCGCCGAGGTCTCGCTCGGGACGCGGGTCGCGTCCCTGGAAGAGCTCGACGCCGATGGGATCGTCGTCGCCGTGCCGCCTGCCGAGAGCGCGCGCCTCCTCGGCGAGCCAGCGCCGGAGCTCGAGGACTCGCCGATCGTCAGCCTGCACCTGCTCTTCGACCGGCAGATCATGGGCCCGCCGCTCGCCGCCCTACTCGGGAGCGACGCGCACTGGCTCTTCGACCGCGGCGCGCTCACGGGCCAGCAGCCGGAGCACGGCCAGTACATCACCGTCGTCTCGAGCGGCGCGCCCGAGCTCCTCGAGCTCCGCGGCCGCGAGCTCATCGACCGCGTGGCCGGCCAGGTGACCGAGCGCCTGGGCGCCGCGGAGCTCCAATGGTCGCGGGTGAGCCGGGAGCCGGCTGCGACGTTCGCCGCCCGCCCGGGCGCGGCGCGCCTGCGGCCCGGCGCGGCAACGGGCAGGCCGAATGTCGTCCGCGCGGGTGCCTGGACCGACACGGGCTGGCCGGCGACGATGGAAGGAGCGATCAGGAGCGGACGGGAAGCCGCGCGCGTGCTCACCGCTTCCGTTCGTGAGAAGGTGACTGCGTGAGCACGACCGTCGGCACCGACTTCGAGCGCGCCCTCGACGCGGGTGTGGAGCGGCTTCTGTCGCTGCAGAAGCCGGACGGCTTCTGGGTCGCCGAGCTCGAGTCCAACGTGACGATGACGGCTCAGCACATCTTCTGGCACGAGTTCCTGCGCATCGCGGACGAGGACACGGTTCGACGCTGCGCCAACGAGCTCCTCGCGCGCCAGCGGGAGGACGGCACGTGGGCGATCTACTGGGGCGGGGAGCCGGATCTCGCCGCCACCGTCGAGGCCTACACCGCGCTGCGCATGGCGGGCTTCGCCGCCGACGACCCCCGCCTGGCCGGCGCCCGGAGCTACATCGAGGAGCAGGGAGGCATCGGCGCCTCGCGTGTCTTCACCCGCATGTGGCTCGCGCTCTTCGGCCTCTGGCCGTGGGAGGAGATCCAGGCGATCCCGCCCGAGCTCGTCCTCCTCAGCCCCGAGCTGCCGCTCTCGGTCTACAGCTTCGGCTGCTGGGCCCGGCAGACGCTCGTCGCGCTCTCCATCGTCATGCACTACCGGCCGGTGCGACATCTTCCCCCAGAGCGTCTCGCGCGAGAGATCGACCTCGGCCCCGTGGAGCGGCCGCAGACCGCGTGGAACCTCGTCGACTCGGCGATCCGCTGGTACAACGGCCAGCCGGTCCAGCCCGGCCGCGAGCGCGCCCTCGCCTACGCGGAGCGCTGGCTCATCGATCGCCAGGAGCTCGACGGCTCCTGGGGCGGGATTCAGCCGCCGTGGGTCTGGTCGCTCATCGCCTTTGCCTGCCGCGGGCACGGGCCCGAGTCGCCGTACCTTCGCCGTGGGATCGAGGGCTGGAGGCGGTTCATGGTCGAGGACGGCGACCGGCTGCGGCCCGAAGCCTGCCAGTCCCCCGTCTGGGACACGTGCCTGGCGCTCGTCGCGCTCCGCGCCGCAGGTGTGTCCGCGGACGAGCCGGCGCTGCAGAAGGCCGGCGAATGGCTCCTGCAGGAGGAGGTCCGGGGCCGCGGCGACTGGGCGGTGCGCCTGCCCGGGGTCGAGCCCGGCGGCTGGGCCTTCGAGTACGACAACGATCTCTACCCGGACATCGACGACGCCGCGGTCGTCGGCATCGCGCTGAACGAGCTCGGGACCGGGCGTCCCGCCGTCGCGCGCGCCTGCGGCTGGATCGAGGCGATGCAGTCCCGAAACGGCGGCTGGGGCGCCTTCGACAAGGACAACGACGCGTACTGGCTCTACGAGATCCCGTTCGTCGACTTCGGAGCCATCATCGACCCGCCGAGCGTCGACGTCTCCGGACACGCCGTCGAGCTGCTCGCGAAGGAGCACGGCTACGAGGAGTCCGTTCGCCGCGGTGTCGAGTACCTGCTCGCCAAGCAGGAAGAGAACGGCTCCTGGTTCGGGCGCTGGGGTGTGAACTACGTCTACGGGACGGGCGCCGCCCTCCCCGCGCTCGAGGCGGCCGGCGTCCCGCACGACCATCCCGCGATCCGGCGCGCCGTGGCCTGGCTCGAATCCGTGCAGCAGGAGGACGGCGGCTTCGGCGAGGACTGCCGCTCCTACGACGTCGGGGAGGACGGTACGGGCTGGCACGGGCGCGGCGAGCCGACCGCGTCGCAGACGGCGTGGGCGCTGCTCGGGCTGATCGCCGCCGGCGAGGCGCATTCAGAGGCCGCGACGCGTGCGGCTGGGTGGCTCGCCGAGACCCAGCGCGAGGACGGCGACTGGGACGAGCCGTACTTCACGGGCACCGGCTTCCCGCGCCACTTCCTCATCAACTACCACCTCTACCGCACCTACTGGCCGGTCATGGCGCTCGGCCGCCTCAAAGCCGCCCGCGCTTGAGGGTCTATGTGTCAGGCGCGACGGGCTTCGTCGGGAGCCACGTCGCGCGCGAGCTGCGCGAGCAGGGAGCCGAGGTGCGCGACGAGCGGGTCGACCTCCTCGACCGCGAGGAACTGGAGCGCGTGGTCGACGGCTGCGAGGCGGTCGTCCACGTGGCCGCGCTCTACAGCTACGAGGCGCCGGAATCCGAGCTCGAGCGCGTGAACGTGGAGGGGACGAGGACCATCCTCGCCGCCGCGCTCGACAAGGGCGTGCGCCGCTTCCTCTTCACGAGCACCGCCGGAACCTGTGGGCCGGTCCCGGGCAGAGTCGCCACGGAGAAGGACGAGCCGCCCGAATGGGAGCTTTCCGTCCCCTACAAGCGCACGAAGCTCGAGTCCGAGCGTCTCGCCCTCGCCGCCGGCGCGGTGGTCGTCAACCCGACCACGCCCGTGGGAGACGGAGATGCGAAGCCCACGCCCACCGGGCAGATGATCGAGGACGTCGCCACCGGCCGGATCCGCGGCTACGTCGCGACCACCGGCCTGAACGTCGTCGACGTCCGCGACGTGGCGCGCGGCCATGCCCTCGCGCTCGAGCGCGGAGAGCCCCGGGAGCGCTACCTGCTCGGCGGCGTGAATCTCCCGCTCGGGGAACTTTTCGCCGTGATTGCAGACCTGGCGGGACGCGCGCGCCCGCAGTTGCGGGTGCCGTATCCTTTGGCCGTAGCAGCGGCAAAGACAGGTTTTGCGAACGCCGATGAGGTCAACCTCGCTCGTATACCGATGTATTTCTCCAGCGACAAGGCCGGGAGTACACTCGGGTACGAACCAGGCCCAGTCGAGCCGGCTTTGGCCCGCGCCACGGCCGAAGCGCTGAAAAGGAAGGGAGGCGCATGAAGTTTCCGCTTCGCAGCACCGTCCAGATCGGGCGCTACGTCGCCTCGCAGAAGCGCAACGACCGCTACCCGCTCGTGATCATGCTCGAGCCGACTCTGGGCTGCAATATCGCCTGCATCGGCTGCGGCAAGATCCGCGAGTACGAGTCCAATAAGGCCCGGCTGACCGTCGAGGAGTGCCTCCAGGCGGCGGTCGAGTGCCCCGCTCCGGTCATCTCCATCTGCGGCGGCGAGCCGCTGATCTTCAAGGGCATCGAGGACGTCGTCGGCGGCTTCCTCGAGATGAAGCGGAATATCCAGCTCTGCACGAACGCGCTTCGCCTCTCCGACATGCTCGCGAAGTTCGAGCCGAACCCGCGCCTCACGTTCGTCGTCCACCTGGACGGAATGCGCGAGATCCACGACTACATCTGCGACTACCCGGGCCTCTGGGAGGTCGCGGTCGCAGCGATCCGCGAGGCTCGCGAGGCCGGCTTCCGCGTCACCACGAACACGACGATCTTCAAGGAGACGGACGTGGCGGACGTCCTCGAGATGATGCGCTTCCTCACCGAGGAGGTCGGCATCGACGGGATGCTCGTCGCGCCGGGCTACCAGTACTCCCAGATCGACCCCGCGCTCACCATGACACGCGCCGAGCACGAGGAGAAGTTCCAGACGATCCGCGACGGCGTGCGCAAGAACGGCTACAAGTGGCTGGCGAGCCCGGTCTACCAGGACTTCCTCACCGGCGACCGCAAGCTGCCGTGCGCGCCGTGGGGGTCGGTGACGCGCAACCCGTACGGCTGGAAGGGCCCGTGCTACCTCCTCACCGACGGCATCTTCCCGACCTACGAGGCGCTCATCGACGGAATCGAGTGGGAGCGCTACGGGCCGGGGAACGACCACCGCTGCGAGCACTGCGGCATCCACTCCGGCTTCGAGCCGTCGGCGACGATCGCGACGACCTCGAGCGTCAAGGAAACGGTCCGGAGTCTCGCTTGGACGCTCCGGTAGTCGCGAAAAATGCTGACGCATTTTCCGCGAAGGGAAATGCGCCGACGCTCGTTTGCGCGCTGAAAGTCGAACAACGTGCAGCACGCAAAGGCGGTGCGAAAACTGCGCTCGTCGGCCTGGGCGCCGGGCTGCCCCTGCCTGAGGGCCGGCTGGTCTCCTTCGGTTTTGCGGGCGGTCTCGGCGAGGACCTTCGTCCCGGGACGCTCGTGACGGCGACGAAGGTCGTGGACCCCAGCGGCCGCACGCTGTGGGACGGGCCTCCCCTCGAGATCGACGGCGCCGAGCCTGCCGTCGTCTGCGCCTCCGAGGAGGTCGCGAACGAGCCGGCCGCCCGGCGCCGGCTCGCCGAGCGAACCGGCGCCACGGTCGTGGACATGGAGAGCGGCGTGCTCGCCTCGACCGGCCGCCTCGCCGGGGTCGTGCGCGCGGTCTCGGACTCCGGCGACCAACCCGTCGGGCGGCTCGTCTGCGCCGGCAAAGCCGACGGCGGCACCGACTGGAAGGTCGTCGCGACGGCGTTCGTCACCGAACCGGTCAGGTCGATCCGCACTGCGCGCGACGCGCGAAAGGCGAGCGCTGCCCTCACCCGAGCCGCAGGGGAGCTCTCGTGAGCAAGCGCGTTCTGGTCGCGGCGCCCAGGAGCTTCTGCGCGGGAGTCGTCCGCGCAATTGACATCGTCGAGAAGCTCCTCGAGCAGCACGGCCCACCCGTCTACGTCCGCCATGAGATCGTCCACAACGTCCACGTGGTCCGCGACCTCGAGGCGCGTGGCGCCGTCTTCGTGAATTCCGAAGACGAGGTGCCGGAGGGCGAGCTCATCGTGCTCTCGGCGCACGGCGTCGCTCCGCAGGTCTACGAGAAGTGCGCCGAGCGGGGTCTCAAGGTCGTCGATGCGGTCTGCCCGCTTGTCTCGAAGGTCCATGCCGAAGCTCGGCGCTACGCGGGCCGAGGGCTGAAGATCGCCCTCGTCGGCCACGCGGGTCACGTCGAGGTCGAGGGCACCATGGGGGAGGCGCCCGACTCCATCGTTCTCGTCGAGACTCCGGAAGACGCGCGCAACCTCGAGATCGAGGAGGGTGAACAGGTCGCGTATCTCACGCAGACCACACTCTCGCTCGACGACACCGGCGATGTCGTCGAAGCACTGCGAGAGCGCGTCCCGGATCTCGTCGGGCCTCCGTCGGCGGACATCTGCTACGCGACGCAGAACCGCCAGGACGCGGTGAAGCGCATCTGCGAGGAGGCCTCGCTCGTGCTCGTCGTCGGTTCGCGGACGAGCTCGAACGCGAACCGCCTGGTCGAGGTGGCGCGCGATCGCGGAGCCGATGCGTACCTGATCGACGACGAAGGCGACCTCGACCCGGCCTGGCTCGAAGGCCACGAGACGGTTGGGCTGACCGCCGGCGCGTCGTCTCCGGAGCTTCTCGTCGACCAGGTGTTCGCGAGACTCGCCGAGCTCGGCTTCACCGAGCGCGCCGAGGTCGAGATCGCGCGCGAGGACGTCTTCTTCCGCCTCCCGGCGGAACTTCGCTCCTAATTCCGCTTAGATTCATCCATGGGAGTGAACGTCGCCTATCCAGGCCGCGACGGCGCGCACAGTGCGGCGGCCTGCGACAACCTCTTTCCGACCGGCGTCGAGCTCGTTCCGCTGCCCAGCTTCACCGCGGTGGTCGAGGCCACGTCGGAGGGTGAGGTCGCCTTCGGCGTACTTCCGATCGAGAGCTCGCTGACCGGCCCCGTCAACGAGACGCACGACCTTCTGTACACCTCGTCGCTCTCGATCACGGGTGAGACCGTCCTCCCGATCCGACATTGCCTCGTCGGCCCGCAGGACGTCCCGCTCGAGGAGATCCGGATCGTGCGCTCGCATCCCGCCGCTCTGGACCAGTGCCGTCGCCTCCTCGCCGCGATGCCCTGGACGACTGCGATCGCAGCGGCGACCACCGCCGATGCGGCCTCGGAGGTCGCGGAGCGGGGTGATCCGGGCGAGGCTGCGATCGCGAGCGAGCGGGCCGCGCGCATGTACGGGCTCACCGTCGTCGCGGGCGACGTCGGAGACCACCCTGAGGCGTACACCCGCTTCGTCTCCGTTGCCCCGTACACCCGCATCGACCGGGAGGGCGAGACCTGGCGCACCGCGTTCTCCTTCGCCACCGACCACCGGCCGGGTGCCCTGCACAAGGCGATCGAGCCCTTCGGCCGCCACGAGCTCGACCTGGTCCAGCTCGTCTCGCGTCCGATCCCGTCGACGCCGTGGCGCTACCGCTTCGACGCCGTCCTCGCCGGCCACCCCCTCGACCCGATCGTCACCGAGACGTTGGCCGAGGTCCAGGGCCTGACGCGCGAGCTGCGCGTCTTCGGCTCCTATCCGGCGCACGCCTAGCCGCCGGGCCGCAGCTCCTTCTCGAAGCGGGAGTGCGTCCGCTCGGGGCGCATTCCGAGGCGCTCGTAGACGCGCTTGGCGCCCGTTCGGTTCCAGGAGTCGACGACGAGCGCCGAGTCGCGCCGCCCGCGCCGTTTGAACTCTGCGAATGCGGTGAGCACGAGAGCGGTGCCGATCCCGCGCCCGCGCCAGTCCCGCGCGACGCCCAGCTGGCGGATCCAGCCTTCGCCCTCGTAGTCGGGGCAGACGATCGCGCCCACGATCTCGCCCTCAGCCTCGGCGACGAACCAGAGCGAAGGATCGAACGCCTTCCGGTTGATCTCGTGCGCCTCCCACTCCTCGAACGACTCGAACGGACGGCGCCGGATGTTGTCCTCGAAGGCTGCGCCCATCACGCGATGGGTCTCGTGCGCGTCGCGCTCGCGCTCGAACGGCCTGATCGTGACTCCCGCGGGCGGCATTGCAGGGGGAATGTCGTCGGCCAGCGGCCGCACGAGCCGCCAGTACGTGCGCACGTCGGCGTACCCGGCTCGGAGGAGGAGCGCCCTCCCAGCATTGTTCACCGAGCTGAGCGCCTGGCCGACGAGAACGCGGGTCCCCGCGGCGGTGCGCTCGAGCGCCCGCGCCTCGATGCGCTGCCGCAGCGCGTCGCCGATCCCCAGCCCGCGGCTGGCCGCGCGCACGTAGGCCTCGGCGTTGTCGTTGAAGTGAAGGGCCGCATAGGCCGCGAGACTTCCGTCGGCATCCTCGGCGAGCCACGCGTCCCGCTCCAGGTCGAGGCCGGGGCTGCCCCAGTCGGCGAGGAGATCGTCGAGCTCGAAGTCGGGCGTTCCGTACTCCTCGACGTCGAAGGCGACGACGAGCTCGGTGACTGCCTCTGCGTCCGCCTCGGTCGGAGGACGGATTCGAAACGACTCTCCCATGCTCACCTACACTCTGTCTGATGGGCTCGCAGGCCCGGCCCTGGTTCCCGCTCGCGGGCGCGTTCGGCGCCCTCGGGGTGGCCGCGCTCTACCTGACGATCATCTGGCACGAGGGAGAGGGCGAGCTGACGAGCGGGCGAGTGCTGTTCGTCGCCGCATGCCTGGCCGCGGCCGCCATCGCCCTAGCCTGGGGCCCCCTCCTCGAGCCGAGAGCCCGCGCCGTTGTTTTTGCAGCGGCCGCGGCCATGCTCGTCGTGTGGACGCTTCTCGGCGCCTTCTCCATCGGGATCCTGCTCGCGCCGGCGGCCGTGTTCGCCGTGATCGCGGCCGCGAGCGCAAGCTCGGGCGCCCGCCGTGAGCCCATGCTCGCAGCCCTCGCGGCGGTCCTCCTTGTCGCGGCCGGACTCCTTCTGACCTAGGCCGAGAGGACCGCGCCCACGAGGGCCGGCAGGTTCTCGACGGTATAGCCGCCTTCGAGCACGAAGCCGACCCGCGGCGCGAGCGCCTGGGCGCGCCTCGTCATCTCCGCGAAGCCGGCCTCGGTCACGCGCATGCCGCCGAGGAGGTCGCCGGCCGCCGCATCGAACCCGGCCGAGACGAGCAGGAGTTCCGGCCCGAAAGCCGCGATCGCCGGCTCGACGAGCCGCTCCATCGCGTCGAGGTAGGCGTCGTCGCCGGAGCCCGCCTCGAGCGGGACGTTCAGCGTCGTTTCGTTCCCGTCGCCCGGGCCGCCGCTTCCGGGCCAGAACGGCCACTGCTGGATGGACGCAAGGAAGACAGACGCGTCGCTCCAGAAGATGTCCTGCGTGCCGTTCCCGTGATGGACGTCCCAGTCGAGGATCGCCACGCGGTCGATCCCGAGGTTGACCTGGGCGAAGCGCGCGGCGATCGCGACGTTCGCGAAGATGCAGAAGCCCATCGGGCTGCCGGGGAGGGCATGGTGCCCGGGCGGGCGCACGGCCGCGAAGCCGCCCTTCTCGGCGACGGCGATCGCGCCGCCCACCGCCAGGCGGGCCGTCTCGTAGGTGGACGGCGTGCAGACGGTGTCCGCGTCGAGCATGACCGTACGGCCGCTCTCGGAGACCGCCCGGATCCTGCGGATGTAGTCCGGGTCGTGGCAGAGCGCCAATTCCTGCTCCGTCGCACGGCGCGGCTCCTCGAACTCCGGGAAGGCCTCGAGAAGAACCCGGACGCGCTCGGGCCGCTCGACGTGATCGCCCGTCGGATGCAGGGTCGCGAAATCGGCGTGGCTGACGAGCGGCGCTACCAAGCGGGATCCGCGACGACCTGCTGGATCAGCCCGCCGTCGATGACGACGCTCGCGCCGTTGATGTAGCTCGCCTCGTCGCTCGCCAGGTAGGCGACGAGCGCGGCGACCTCGGCGGGGTTGCCCGGGCGCCCGGCGGGGATCTGGTCGGAGAGCTTGCCGGCCTCCTCGTTCCTCGGTGTCGCGATCGCGCCGGGCGCGACCGCGTTCACCCGGATTCCGTCCCCGGCGAGCTCGAGCGCGAAGGAGCGCGTGAGCATCCCGAGCGCCGCCTTGGCGGATGCGTAGAGCGCGAAGCCGGGCCTGGGGATGTGCTCGTGGACGCTCGTGATGTTCACGATCACGCCCCCGTCCCCGTCGCGCATCCGCTTGGCCGCCGCGCTCGACATGAGAAACGCGCCGCGGACGTCGACCGAGAACAGGGCGTCGAAGTCGTCCACGTTCAGGTCGAGCACCGGCTTCGCAGACGTGACGCCCGCATTGTTCACGAGGACGTCGATGCGACTGAGCGCGTCCACGGCCTCGGCGACGAGCCGCTCGCCGACGTCTCGGTCGCTGAGGTCGCCGACGAGCCAGTGCGCGCGCCCATTCTTCGCGACCTCCGCGAAGCGCGCCTTCGCATCGGCTGCGTCGTCGCGCGTGTGGAATCCGAGGACGAAGCCGTCGTGCTGCAGTCGCTGCGCGATCGCCCACCCGATGCCGGTGTCCGCTCCGGTGACCACGGCGACCTTGTCCATGGCGCGTAGTGTGCCCTGCCGCCGCTCAGGCGCGCTCCCGCATCCGCTTCGAGAGCCCGCCCAGGCCCCAGGATTCGGTCAGCGTCGCGGCGCGCTCCCAGTTCGGCTGCACGTCGGGGAGCTTGGGCACGGGCGCGTCGTACTGGAGGCGCGCGATCCGGAGGTACTCGCGCAGCTGGTCGGCGATCGTCGGAAAGCCCCCGCCCTGGAGCGCAGCGTCCAGCGACCCGTGCTTCTTCACGATCGCGGCCGCGCGCCCTGGCCCCACTCCGGGCGCGCCCGGGATGCGGTCCGACGGGTCGCCCCGGAGCGCGATGAAGTCGGGGACCTGGTCGGGCTCGACGCCGTAGCGCTCCCGCACCTCGTCCGGCCCGACGCGTTGGAGCTCCGAGACTCCTCGCTTGGGGTGGAGGATCGTCGTCCGCGGGGAAGCGAGCTGGAAGAGGTCGCGGTCGTTCGTGAGCACGAGGGTCGAGCCCTTGCGCTTCTCCTCCGACGCGACCGCCGCGGCGAGAAAGTCGTCCGCCTCGTACCCGGCCTCTTTCGCCCACGGAAAGCCGAGCGCCTCGACGAGGTCGGGGAGCCGGTCGAGCTGGTCGGTGAGGTCCCGCGGGAAGTCGCGCCCCGACTGGTACTCGGGCAAGAGCTCGTGGCGGTAGGTCGGCACCGTGAGGGTGTCGAAGGCGACGAAAACCGTGCGGGGCTCCTCCGCCTCCCACGCGCGGATCAGCATGTTGGCGAAGCCCACGATCATGTTCGCAGGCTTGCCGTCACCGCCTTTGATCGAGCTGGGCAGCGCGTGGTAGGCGCGGTGCGCGAGGTTGTCGCCGTCGACTGCGAGTAAAGGTCGAGCGGCCATCGAGCCGAATAATGGCGTGTTTCGCCCTCCGCTAACGTGTTTCGCAGTGGCAAAGACAACAAAGAGCGCAGCGGGAAACGGCGGCCGCCTCGTCATCGTCGAGTCGCCTGCCAAGGCGCGGACCATCGCCGGCTACCTCGGACCGGGGTTCGTCGTCGAGTCGAGCATCGGCCACGTGCGCGACCTTCCCGAGCGCGCAGCCGACATCCCGGCGAAGTACAAGAAGGAGCCCTGGGCGCGGCTCGGCGTCGACACCGACAACGATTTCGAGCCTCTCTACGTCGTCGATCCGGACAAGAAGCACGTCGTCGCAGACCTGAAGAAACGGCTCGCCGAGGCTGACGAGCTCCTGCTCGCGACGGACGAAGACCGCGAGGGGGAGGCGATCGCGTGGCACCTCCTCGAGGTGCTGCGGCCGAAGGTTCCCGTCCGCCGCATGGTCTTCCACGAGATCACCGCGGACGCGATCCAGCGTGCCCTGGGCGAGACCCGTGAGGTCGACCGCCGCCTCGTCGACGCGCAGGAGACGCGCCGCATACTCGACCGCCTCTACGGGTACGAGGTCTCGCCGGTCCTCTGGAAGAAGATCACGAAGGGCCTCTCGGCCGGCCGCGTGCAGTCCGTGGCCACGCGCCTCATCGTCGAGCGCGAGCGGGCACGCATCGCGTTCGTCCAGGCTTCCTACTGGGACGTCGAGGGACTCTTCGACCCGGGCTCGTTCTCCGCGCGTCTCGTCGCGCTCGACGGAGAGACCGTCGCCCAGGGCCGCGACTTCGGGCCCGATGGCCAGATCGCGACAGACGGCGTCGTCCATCTCGACGAGGAGGGAGCGAGAAGCCTCGCCGCAGCGCTCGAGGGCGCCGACTTCAGCGTGCGGAGCGTGCAGCAGAAGCCGTACCGCCGCAGGCCCGCCGCGCCGTTCATGACCTCGACGCTTCAGCAGGAGGCGAGCCGCAAGCTCCGCTTCACCTCGCAGCGGACGATGCGCACGGCGCAACGGCTCTACGAGAACGGCTACATCACGTACATGCGAACGGACTCGACGACGCTGTCCGAGTCCGCCCTGGCAGCCGCCCGCGACCAGGCGCGGTCTCTCTACGGCGCCGAGTACGTGCCGGCGGATCCTCGTCGTTACGACCGCAAGGTGAAGAGCGCGCAAGAGGCGCACGAGGCGATCCGTCCGGCGGGCGACACGTTCCGCACGCCGGATCAGGTCGCGCGCGAGCTCGGCGGCGAAGAGCTCGCGCTCTACGACCTCGTCTGGAGGCGCACGGTCGCCTCGCAGATGGCCGATGCGGTCGGAGAGACCGTCTCGGTGAGGCTCGGCGCGACGGCGGCGAACGGCGTCGATGCCGAGTTCGGCACCTCGGGCACGGTGATCACCTTCCGCGGCTTCCTTGCCGCCTACGAGGAAGGGCGCGACGACGACACCGCCGCCGAGGACACCGACCGGCGGCTCCCTCCGCTCGAGGAGGGCCAGGAGCTCCAGAACAAGCGCCTCGAGGCGCTGGGCCACGAGACGACGCCGCCGCCGCGCTACACGGAGGCGACCATCGTGCGCGCGCTCGAGGAGCTCGGCATCGGCCGGCCTTCGACCTACGCGTCGATCATCGGCACGATCATCGACCGCGGCTACGTCTTCAAGAAGGGCACGGCGCTCGTTCCGTCGTTCGTCGCGTTCGCCGTGGTGCGGCTCCTGGAGGAGCACTTCGACCGCCTGGTCGACTACGAGTTCACCGCCCGGATGGAGGATGCGCTCGACCGGATCGCGACGGGCGAGGAGGAGCGCGTTCGCTGGCTGCGGTCCTTCTATTTCGGAGACGACGGCGACGAAGGCTTGAAGCGCCTCGTCTCCCACCTCGACGAAATCGACGCGCGCGCGGTCAACTCCTTCGATCTCGAGAACGGGATCGTCGTCCGCGTCGGCCGCTACGGCCCATACATCGAGCAGGACGGGAGCCGCGTCTCGATCCCGGAGGACCTTCCCCCCGACGAGCTGACCCCGCAGGTCGCCAAGGAGCTTCTCTCCAAGGCGTCGAGCGGCCGGTCGCTCGGCGAGGATCCCGAGACGGGGCGTGTCGTCGACGTCCGCGAAGGGCGCTACGGCCCCTATGTGACCGAGGTTCTCCCCGAAGGCGAGGAGGGGAAGCCGCGCACCGCGTCGCTCTTCAAGACCATGTCGATCGAGACCGTCACCCTGGACGAGGCGCTCCGCCTGCTCGCCCTCCCGCGCACCGTCGGCGCCGATCCGTCGGACGGCCAGGAGATCGTCGCGCGCAACGGCCGCTACGGGCCCTACCTGCAGAAGGGCGACGAGACCAGGTCGCTCGAGTCCGAGGAGGAGCTCTTCACGATCGGCGTCGAGGGGGCTGCAGAGGCCTTCACGCGACCGAAGACGAGAGGGCGCAGGGGGACGTCGACTGCGCCGCTTCGGACGCTGGGAGCCGACCCGTCGAACGGCCGCGAGATCTCCCTGCGCAGCGGCCGCTATGGGCCGTACGTCACCGACGGCGAGACGAACGCGAGCCTGCGGGACGGCGACGACCCGGATGCGATCACCCACGAGCGGGCGGTGGAGCTTCTCGCGGAGCGCCGTTCGGCCCCCAAGCGCACGCGCCGGAAGCGGCGCAAATAGCTCGCCAACCAATCCTCCCGCGAGGCGTCTGAAGAGACAGCAGGCGACGAAACCTCCGAGGCGGTAACCAGTGGGTAACCGTGAGGTTAAACGTCAGTTAAGCGGGGGCCGGATGCCTGGGAAAGCCAGGGAATTCGTCCTACAGTGCGAACGTTTAGTTGGACAGGAGGCATCCGTCCAACACGTTTCAGCGAAAGGACATTAGGAACTACGTGAGTCAAACCCAGAACTCC
>DASSBN010000030.1:0-6664 GCA_035698665.1 Gaiellaceae bacterium | reverse complement strand
GAGGTGACGCCGGTGCGAGCGGTCGACGACCACGAGATCGGCCCGCCAGGCCCGGTGACGAAGGCGATTCAGTCGACCTTCTTCGAGGTCGTGCGCGGCCGCGACGAGCGCTGGACTCGTTGGCTGGAATACGCGGCCAAGGCGCCGGCGGGCTCCTGACCGCCGAGATCGGGCTCTCCGCTCCCTGGCTCGAGGAGCGGGAGGAGGAGCTCGTGCTCGAGACGCTGCGCTCCGGGCAGCTCTCGCTCGGCCCGATGACCGACCGCTTCGAGGCCGCGCTGGCCGAGCGGGTCGGCGCGCCCTACGTGGCGGCGGTGTCGAGCGGAACGGCGGGACTCCACCTCGCCGTGCGGCTCGCCGGACTGGGGGAAGGCGACGAGGTCGTGACGACACCGTTTTCCTTCGTCGCCTCCGCGAACTGCGTCCTCTACGAGGGCGCGACTCCTGTCTTTGCGGACATCGAGCTCCGCACGCTGAACCTCGACCCGGCCGCCGTGGAGGCGGCGATCACGCCGCGGACGAAGGCAATCCTGGCGGTGGACATCTTCGGCTATCCCGCCGAGTACGCCGAGCTCCAGGCGCTGGCCGAGCGTCACGGCCTTGCCCTCATCGAGGATGCGTGCGAGGCACTCGGCGCCTCCTACAAGGGCCGGCCCATCGGCTCGCTCGGCGCGCCTGCGGTGTTCGCCTTCTATCCGAACAAGCAGATGACGACCGGAGAGGGCGGCGCGGTCGCGGTGCAGACCGAGACGGAGTGGGCGCTACTGAAGAGCCTCTCCAACCAGGGCCGCAGCGACTCCGGCGAATGGCTCACGCACTCACGGCTCGGCTACAACTATCGCCTCGACGACGTCTCGGCGGCGCTCGGGCTCGCGCAGGTCGAGAAGCTCGACCGGATCCTCGAGCTGCGCGCCCAGGTGGCCGCGCGCTACGGGGAGATGCTCGGCGGGATCGAGGGCGTCGAGCTGCCGCTCGCCGACGACGCCGATCACACGCGCTCGTGGTTCGTCTACGTCGTCCAGCTCGCCCGGGGAATCGACCGAAACGGCGTCATGGCGAAGCTTGCCGAGCAGGGGATCGCGTCGAAGCCGTACCTGCCCTCGATCCACCTGCAGCCGTACTGGCGCCAACGCTTCGGCACGACGGAGGGCATGTTTCCGGTCTCGGAGGATGCCAGCCGGCGTTCGCTGGCGCTCCCGTTCCACACCCGGCTCGCGGAGCCCGACCAGGCGCGCGTCGTCGAGGCCCTGGCCGCATCCTTGCGATAATCAGCGCATGGCAGATGCGGCTCCCAAGATGGTCTTTCTCGGCTTCGGGAAGTTCGCGCGGGCGGACAAGATCTACGCCCTCGAGCCGCTGCGGGGGAAGGAGCGTGGGGAGGGCCGGCGCACCCGGGTCTGGGTGGAGGGGATCGCCGAGCCGATCGTCGCATCGCGCACCGAGCGCTCGATCCTCGGCGAGATGGGCATGCGCGACGCGGGCCGCGTCCAGATCCTCGACGACGCCGTGAAGCTCGCCGAGCGCATCGTCGAGGACGCGGGCAAGGGACGCGTCGATCTCGCCGATCTCGACCGGCGGGCGCGCAGGCTCCTCGAGTCGACGGCCAGACCGAGCGACGACGACCAGCTCTTCTAGCGCGTGCAGCTCGGTCGGGAGTTCTTTGCGCGAAGCGTGCACGAAGTCGCGCCGGATCTGATCGGCTGCTCGCTCCTCGTGGACGGGATCGGCGGCCCGATCGTCGAGGTCGAGGCCTACGATCACGAGGATCCCGCGAGCCACGGCTTCCGCGGCGAGACCGAGCGCAACCGCTCGATGTTCGGCCCGCCCGGCTACGCGTACGTCTACCGCTCCTACGGCGTCCACTGGTGCCTCAACCTCGTCTGCGAGAAAGACGGCGTCGCCGCGGCGGTCCTCCTACGCGCGCTCGAGCCGGCGCAGGGCCGCGAGGAGATGCGCGCCCGCCGCGGCCTGGATGAGCCGCGCCTTCTCTGCTCCGGTCCGGGCCGGCTCTGCCAGGCACTCGGCGTCACACGCGAGCACGACGGGCTACCGCTCGATCGCCCGCCGTTCGAGCTCCACCCGCGGGACGCCGAGCCGGCGATCGCGACAGGGCCGAGGATCGGGATCACGCGCGCAGCAGACCTCCCATGGCGCTACGGGCTCGCGGACTCGCCGTATCTCTCGCGCGGCTTTGTCAGAGGCCGAGACCGGACAGGAACCTGAGTCGCCGGTTCGCGCCGGACGCCGCGATGCCGCGTCCTCCGTCGCGCGGGTATCGACCGATACCCGAGCTCCCTGCGTCCTTGCCTCGCATCCATCCGGCCCGCCCCGGCGACGAGGCTTCATCCGGTCTCGACCTCAGGCTCACTTCCCGACGATCAGCTTGATCGTCATGTTCTCGACCGACGCAAGTCCGGACTTCGGGAACTGCTGGAGGACGCGGCCGTTCTTGCCCTCCGCATAGGCCTGCACGAGGCCCGCGAGGTGGTGGCGGGCGAGCTTCTTGCGCGCCTGCTGGAGGGTGAGCCCGGTCACATCCGGAATCCTGCCATTCTGGGCGAGGGGGACGACCACCCGTACGGTGTCGAAGGAGGAGAGGGTCCCCTTGGAGGGGTACTGCGCGACCACTCGTCCGAGACGCTCTCCGCCCTCGGCCGGCCTCGAAACGACCTCGACGGTGAGCGGCATGCCTTCGAGCCGGATCTTCGCGTCCTCGAGCTTCGCGCCCACGACGGGCGGCACGTCCACCTCGTTCGGCTTGCACGGCGCTTGCCTCGTGGGGGCTGAGCCGACGACGTAGGTGACGAGGTGCACGTCGCGGCAGTTCCCGTTGTCGAGCAGCCACTGGTTGTTCCGGTAGACGACGTCCCGGGCCTCCGTCGATTCGTAGACCGGCGCGGGGAAGGTCTCGGGCGGCTCGTGCTCGTACTTGAGGGCCTTCTCCACGAAGCTCTTCCAGATGAGCGCGGGGTACGTGCCGCCGGCGACGGACCCGCCCTCGAACTGGGTCAGCATCGGGATCAGCTTGTTCGGATAGCCGACCCAAACGGCAACCGCGAGCTGCGGCGTGTAGCCCACGAACCACGCGTCGCCGTAGTTCTCGGTCGTCCCGGTCTTGCCGGCGACGACTCGATCCGACAGTGCGGCGCGCTTGCCCGTTCCCGACGTGACGACGGTCTGGAGGATGGAGTTGAGCGTCGCCGCGTCGTTGGGCTCGAGCACCCGCTTGTCGACAGGCTCGTTCTTCTCGACGCGGTTTCCGTCCACGACCTTCGTGACCGCCCGCGGCGTATTGCCGAGGATGGATCCGTCCACGCGGACGCCGTTGTGCGCGAAGGTTGCGAAGGCGCGCGCCATCTCGAGCGGGTTGACCGCCTCGGCGCCGAGGCCAATCGCGAAGTAGTCGTTCAGCGGGCTCTGGATCCCGAGCCGCTTCGCCATCGAAGCCACGTTCCCCGGCCCGACCTGCGCGGTCAGCTGCGCGTAGACGGAGTTGTCGGAGTACGTCGTCGCATCGGTGAGGTCGATCGTCCCGAGGTAGGAGTTTTCGTAGTTGTGCACCGACCAGAGCTTGTCGCCGAGGTTGATGACCGTCGGCTGGGAGGTGAACTGCGTCTGCGGGGAGATGCCCTCGTCGAGCGCCGTCGCGAGGACGAACGGCTTGAACGACGAGCCGGGCTGACGCTCGCCCTGGACCGCCAGGTTGAACTGGCTCTTCTTGTAGTTACGTCCGCCGACCATCGCGAGGACGCGGCCGTCCCGCGGGTCGATGGCGACGAGCGCGGCGGCCGGGTCGTTCTTCTTGGGCAACCACTGGTTGATCGCCTCGGCGGCCAGGTGCTGCATGGTGAGATCGATGGTCGAGTAGATCTTGAGGCCGCCCCCGAAGACCTTCCCCGAGCCGTAGTAGGGGAGGAGCTGCTGCTTCACGTACTCCGCGAAATAGCCTTGCCGGCCCGCCGTGACGGGGAGGTGGATGTCCTTCGGCTTCGGCAGCGGCTGCTCGTCGGCGTTCAGCTGCTCCCTGAGGGTGATGAGCCCCTCGTCGTGCATCATCTGGAGGACGGTGCGCCGGCGTCCAAGGGCCGCCTTCTGGTTCTTGGCGGGGTCGTAGGCGCCCGGGCTCGCCGGCAGACCCGCGAGCAGAGCCGCCTGCGGCAGGGTCAGGTCGCTCGCGTGCTCGTGGAAGTAGACGCGCGCCGCCATCTCGATCCCGTAGGCGCCGTTCCCGAAGTAGATGGTGTTGAGGTAGGCGGTGAGGATGCGGTCCTTCGACCATTTGCGCTCGAGCTGCCAGGCGAGCGCCGCCTCCTTCAGCTTGCGGCTGATGGTGCGCTCTTTCTGTGTGTACGTGTTCTTGACGAACTGCTGTGTGATCGTCGAGCCCCCCTCGACGACCGCCTTGTTGCGAACGTCTGCCCAGACGGCGCGGAGGATGCCGCGGTAGTCGACTCCCTGGTGCTCCCAGAAGCGGCGGTCCTCCACCGCCACGATCGCCTGCTTCATGATCGGCGAGATGTCGTCGCTTTCGACGACGATCCGGCTCTCGTCGCCGCGCAGAGTCGCGAGCACGGTCTTTCCGTCGGAGGCGTAGATGTAGCCGAGCTGCTCGGGCTGTTTCTTGGTGGAGGGCTCGAGCGCGGACACGTCGCTCGCGATCGCGCTGACGAGTCCGTAGGCGAAAGAGACGAGGGCGACGAATCCGAGGACGCTGAGAAGCGCAAGAAATCGGAGCTTGCGGATCCTGCGGCGCTTGGGAGGGCGAGAGCTTCGTCGGAACGGCACGAAGTGGGGGATTCTAGCCCGGCGTCGCGGGCCGGAGCCGACTCTATGATCGGGCGGCCATGGCTGCTCCGATCGCCGCGCTCACCCGCAACGCAGTCGACGTCCTTCCTGACGGCGAGCTCGAGCGCAAGCTCGCGCTCGACCGCCCGCTCCGCGTGAAGCTCGGTATCGACCCGACGGCGCCGGACGTCCACGTCGGCCATGCGATCCCCCTGCAGCGCATGGCGGCGTTCCAGCGCGCCGGCCACACCGGCGTCCTCATCGTCGGCGACTACACGGGGCGGATCGGCGATCCCTCGGGCCGGTCTGCCGAGCGCCCAGTCCTTTCCGACGAGGAGATCGACGCGAACGCAAAGCGCTACTTCGAACAGGCCGCGCAGATCATCGATCCGGAGAAGACCGAAGTGCGCTTCAACGGCGAATGGCTCGCCAAGCTCGACTTCGCGGAGGTCGTCCGGCTCACGCGCACGATCACCGTGGCGCGTCTCCTCGAGCGCGACGACTTCGAGCAGCGCTTTTCGGCGAAGACACCGATCTCGGTCTCCGAGCTCCTCTATCCCTTCATGCAGGCCTACGACTCCGTCGCCATCCAGGCCGACGTCGAGCTCGGCGGCACCGACCAGCTCTACAACCTGCTCGCCGGCCGCGACGTGATGCAGGCCTACGGTCTCGAGCCGCAGGTCGCGCTGACGACACCGCTCCTCATGGGCACGGACGGAAGAAAGATGAGCGCATCGCTCGGCAACTACATCGGGCTTGCCGAGCCCCCCGAGGAGCAGTTCGGGAAGACGATGCGGATCTCCGACGCGGCCTTGCCGGAGTACTACCGGCTCGTGATGGAGTCGGATACCGATCCCACGACGCTCGACCCGATGGAGGCGAAGCTCGCGCTCGCGCGGTTCGTCGTCGGACGGTCGCACGGGGCGGACGCGGCGCGGGAAGCCGAGGCGCATTTCACGCGCGTGGTGCGCGAGGGCCAGGCGCCGGAGGAGGTTCCGGAGGCGGAGATTCCGCGCGGCGATCCCGTCCATCTGCCGGCGCTCCTCGCCGAGCTCGGCCTGACGCCGTCGACGAGCGAGGCCAGGCGACGGATCTCGCAGGGCGGCGTGCGCGTGAACGGTGAGCCGGTGACCGATCTGGACGTGCCGCGGGCTTCCCTGGAGGGCGCGCTTCTGCAGGTCGGAAAGCGGCAGTTCATCAGGTTTCGCGCTCCTTGACGCTCAGGCGATCGTTGCTATCATGCGTCGGCTGCCGGAAACGGCTGCACACGTAAGAGTCCACCCGCGAGACAACTGGAGAAGCCTTCGAGCGAAGCTGATACGGTGGTATCGACTTCTTGGAGGCCTCCGCGCGGGAGGCCTTTTTCGTGGGTAGCCCGCACGGGGCGCGGTCTTTGAAAACTCAACAGCGTGATACGTCGAGACCCTCGGCACGCTTCGGCGTGGTCGAGGTCTAAATGAACCCGTCTCCTCTCAACGAGGGGACTTTGAGCTCAAGCTCATCCTGAAAGTCAGCAACCGCCCTTCGGGGCGAATGCGAACAACTTCACGGAGAGTTTGATCCTGGCTCAGGACGAACGCTGGCGGCGCGCTTAACACATGCAAGTCGAGCGAGAACCAGTCCTTCGGGACTGGGGAAAGCGGCGAACGGGTGAGTAACACGTGGGTAATCTGCCCTCGGCACCGGAATAGCCCGGGGAAACCCGGATTAATGCCGGATGGCCTCTCTGCCCCTCGGGGCGGCGAGAAAAGGTAGCTTCGGCCTCCGGCCGAGGATGAGCCCGCGGCCGATTAGCTTGTTGGTGAGGTAACGGCTCACCAAGGCGACGATCGGTAGCTGGTCTGAGAGGACGATCAGCCACACTGGGACTGAGACACGG
>DASSBN010000029.1:0-28855 GCA_035698665.1 Gaiellaceae bacterium | reverse complement strand
CGGATGCGGCCGTTCTCACGGAAGAACCTCTTGACCGTGGCCTCGTCGGCGGCCTCGTCCTCGCCTGCGAGCGCGACGACGATGTCGCCGTCCCGTGCGGTCTGCTGCTTCTGCACGACCACGTAGTCGCCGTCGAGGATCCCGGCGTCGATCATGCTCTCGCCCTTGACCCGCAGAAGGAACTCGTCGCCTCCCATCGTCAGAGGCTCGGGCACGGCAAGGTAGTCCTCGATGTTCTCTTCCGCGAGGAGCGGGCCGCCTGCGGCGATCTCGCCGACGAGCGGGAGGCGCCTCGGATCGGGAGCGGCCGAACGAGCGGGGCCGGAGCTCTCGGCACGCTCACGCCCGACGACCTCGAGAGCGCGGGGCTTGGTCGGATCGCGGCGCAGCATGCCGGCCCGTTCGAGGTTCGCGAGATGCGCGTGCACGGTCGAGGGAGAGGCCAGGCCGACCTCCTCGCCGATCTCGCGCACGGTCGGTGGATACCCGTGCTTGGCGGCGTAGCTGACGACGAAGTCGTAGATCTCCTGCTGGCGCTTGCTCAGCATGCTCGGCTCCCTGGTCGAACGTCTGTTCGCATCACGGTAGCGCGGCCTCCGGACGGAGTCAAATCACGGGGAAGAATGGCCGCCTCGCTACAATGCGCAGCGCGCGCGCTGGTGGCGGAATTGGTAGACGCGCAAGGTTGAGGGCCTTGTGCCCCTTGCGGGGCGTGGAGGTTCAAGTCCTCTCCAGCGCATCGAGCGCACTGAAGGCACCCGGATGAGGGTGCCTTCCGCGTTCTCGCGTCGCTAAGGTACTGCGCGGCTCGTGCGCGAACTTTGTGGAGAGGCGATCGACGCAGCGGCTGCCGGGGGGGCCGGCTATGCCGACGCGCGCGCGGTCACCCGGCGGGCCCAGCACGTCGCGACGAAGAACGGCGAGGTCGAGTCGGTCTCGGACGGCGAGACCGAGGGAATCGGGGTCCGAGTCCTCGTCGACGGGGCCTGGGGCTTCGCCTGCGACCGGCGGCTGACCGAAGAGGGGGCCCGGTCGGCTGCGGAGCGCGCAGTCGCCTTTGCCCGCGCGAGCGCGGGGCGCGCAGGACGACGTCAGGTCGAGCTCGCCCCGGCTCCGGCCGAGACAGGCGAGTACCGAACAGCCGCCGAGCGCGACCCGGTCGACGTCCCGCTCTCCGAGAAGGTCGAGCTCTGCCTACGCGCCGAAGGCGCGATGCAGCACGAGGACGTCAAGATCACCGAGGCCACTCTGCGGGCGCAGCGCGAGCAGCGCGCTTTCCGCTCGTCCGAAGGTGCCGACGTCTACCAGGAGTTCGTCGAGTGCGGAGGCGGGATCGACGCGCTCGCGATCCGCGACGGCAAGGTGCAGATCCGGAGCTATCCGAGCGCGCACGGCGGCTCGAGCTCGCAGTCGGGCTGGGAGTACGTCGAAGGCCTCGACCTGCCGGGGAACGCACCGCGCGTGGGCGAGGAGGCGGCAGCGCTCCTCCGCGCCGACCCCTGCCCGTCCGGCGTCACCACCGTCGTCCTCGACAGCGAGCAGATGGTCCTCCAGGTGCACGAGTCCGTGGGCCACCCGACCGAGCTCGACCGCGTGTACGGGACCGAGGCTGCCTACGCGGGCACGAGCTTTCTCAAGCCGGGCGACCTCGGCAGCCTGCGCTACGGGTCCGACCTCATGAACATCACGGCCGACTCGACGACTCCGGGCGGCCTCGGCACCTTCGCCTTCGACGACGAGGGCGTCCCCGCCGGCCGCCAGCCGGTGGTCGAGAGCGGTGTCCTCAGCGGCTTCCTCTCCTCCCGCGAGACCTCGCGCCTGATCGGCGCCGGCAACGGAGGATCGATGCGTGCGGACGGATGGAGCCGCATGCCGCTCGTCCGCATGACGAACCTCCACCTCGAGCCGGGTGAGGGATCCTTCGACGACCTCCTCGCCGACGTCGACGACGGCATCTTCATGTGCACCAACAAGAGCTGGTCGATCGACGACAAGCGCCTGAACTTCCAGTTCGGGACGCAGATCGCCTGGGAGATCAAGAACGGCACGCTCGGCCGCATGCTCCGCGACGCGACGTACACGGGCAGGACGCCGATCTTCTGGTCCGCGCTCGACGCCGTCGCCGGGCCCGACGAATGGCAGCTCTACGGGCTCACGAACTGCGGCAAGGGACAACCGGGCCAGCACGCGCACGTCTCCCACGGAACCTCCCCGGGTCGCTTCCGCAACGTCCAGGTTGGGGTCCGTGACGTCTGACGGACAGGCGCTCGAGCTCGCCGAGCGCGCCTGGCGCGCGGCCGAGGCCGACGAGGCCGACGCGGTCGTCCAGGTCGAGGAATCCGGCTTCGCGCGCTTCGCGGGCTCGGAGGTGCACCAGCCCACGCTGATCAGCGACGAGTCGATCACCCTCCGCGTCGTCCGGGACGGGAAAGTCGGCTGCGCGGTCACGAACCGAACGGACGACGAGGGCCTGCGCGAAATGGCCCGCCGCGCCGCCGATGCTGCGGACAGCGCACCGGCGGATCCCGGGTACGCGGGGCTGCAGCCGCCGAGCTCCGTTCCCGACGTCGCAGGCTTCGACGCCGGCACGGCCGCGCTGAGTCCGGAGGAGCAGGCGAGCCTCGCGGCGAAGGCGATCGAGGCCGCCCCCGAGTTCGGCCTCTACGGCTACTTCACGAGTGGCGGCACCGAAACGGCCGTCGCGTCGAGCACGGGCCATGCAGTCAGCCAGCGGATGACCGATGCGAGCGTCCTCGCGATTGCCGCCTCCGACGACGCCTCGGGCTACGCCGAGGCGACCTCCTGGAAGGCGGACGACCTCGATCCCGCCGCGTGCGCGCGTGAGGCCGCGGAGAAGGCGGCCCGGACACGCGGGGCGACCGAGATCGAGGCGGGCACGCACGCCGCCGTCCTCGAGCCGTACGCCTTCTCGGAGCTCCTCTGGTACTTCGGCTTCAGCTCGCTCGGCTCGCTGTCCTGCCTGGAAGGGCGGAGCTACCTGAGCGGGCGGCTCGGCGAACAGCTCTTCCACGAGAGCTTCACACTGATCGACGACGGGCTCGACCCGCAGAGCATGCCCAAGGCGTTCGACCTCGAAGGCGTGCCCAAGCAGCGCGTCACCATCGTCGAGGACGGGGTCGCGAAGGACGTGGTCTGGGACCGCCGCACGGCCAAGCGCGCCGGGGACGGCCGCGAGTCGACCGGGCACGCGCTCCCCGCGCCCGCGCAGGGGTTCGGCCCGCTGCCGCTCAACCTCTCGGTGAAGGGCGGCGACGTCCCGACGGTGCAGCTGCCGGAGAGGGTCGGCGACGGGATCTACGTCACGCGCCTGCACTACCTCGGCGTCGTCGACCCGCGCGAGGGGATCATCACGGGCATGACGCGGGACGGCACCTTCAAGATCGAGGGCGGTAAGGTGACGAAGCCGCTCGTGAACCTCCGTTTCACCACGTCCTTCCCGAAGCTCGTCGAGGGCATCCTCGGCCTCTCTGAGGAGGTCCTGCTCGTGAACCGCAGCGACTACTACGACGAGCGCTACCCGTTCGGGACGCGGGTGCCGGCGATCGCCACGAGCGCGTTCACCATCGTCGGCACCGGATCGGGACCGGGGTTGTAGTGTCCGCGCTCCTCGTCGGCACGCGCAAGGGCCTCTTCGTCCTCACCTCCGGCGACGAGCGCCGCGACTGGGAGGTCTCGGGGCCGCTCCTCAAGGGCTGGGAGGTCTTCCACGCCGTCCCCGATCCGCGCGACGGCTCGGTCTACGCGGCGACGAACAGCTTCGTCTACGGCGCGACCGTCCACCGCTCCGAGGATCGCGGCGAGACCTGGACGCGCGCCGAGGAGCTCGGCCTCCCCGAGGACACCGGCCTCACGCTCGAGAAGACGTGGCACGTCCGGCCCGGTCGCGAGGGCGAGGACGGGCGGCTCTGGCTCGGCGGCGCGCCCGGCGTCCTCTTCAGGTCCGACGACCACGGGCGCACGTGGGAGACCGTCACGAGCCTCGTGGGGCACGAGTCGCGCGACAAGTGGAACCCGGGCGCCGGCGGGATGTGCTGCCACTCCATCCAGCTCGATCCCGACGACCCGAGCCGGATGTACGTGGCGATCTCCGCCGCGGGGACCTTCCGCACCGAGGACGGCGGCGAGTCATGGGAGCCGGCGAACTCGGGCGTCGCCGCGGACTTCTTCCCCGACAACCCTTTCCCGGAGGTCGGGCAGTGCGTCCACAAGCTGCTCGTCCACCCGGCCCGGCCGGAACGCCTGTGGCAGCAGAACCACTGCGGCGTCTACCGCTCCGACGACCACGGGCGCAACTGGGAGCGGCTCGAGGGCAACGGCCTCCCGAGCGGCTTCGGCTTTCCGATCATGCTCGACCCGTCTGACCCGGACACGGCGCTCGTCATACCGGAGGAAGGCGCAGAGAACCGCGTGACGCCGGATTCGAGGCTCGGCGTCTACCGCACGCGCGACGGCGGCCAGAGCTGGGAGCTCCTCGAGAGCGGGCTGCCGGAGCCGGCCTGGGTCGCGGTCCTCCGCGAGGCGTCCTCGTTCGACGACGGCGGCGTCTATTTCGGCACGCAGAGCGGCTCGGTCTTCGCGAGCGCCGACGGCGGCTCGAGCTGGGTCGAGGCCGCGACGCACCTTCCCCCGATCCTCTCCGTCGAGGCGGCCGACTGGCGGTAGTGCTCCTCCCGGGGATGCTCGCCGCAGAGGTAGGCGGGCAGCGCCGCTTCGAGGTCGAGGCGGACACGGTCGGCTCGGCGCTCCGCTCTCTCCCCGTCTCGAACCTCGTCTTCGACGAGCGCGGCCGGCTGCGGCAGCTCGTGAACGTCTACGTGGACGGCGTCGACGTGCGGGAGCACGACGGCATGGACACATCGCTCACAGGGGGCGAGGAGATCCGCCTCGTCGCCGCCATCGCGGGCGGTTGATCGTCCCGAACGGACATGGCCGGGGTCTGACCCCGGACATGTCTCCGCAAGACAGTTCCCACCGTCGGCCGCCGCCGACCGGTGCCTGGCACCAAGCCGTGGCCGAGACGGCCATGGCGCGGGAAGAACGAGGTGCCGATTTGCAGGGGAAAGTCCGAAACGGCCATGTCCTGGTGCCTGGCACCGGGCCGTGGCCAAAGAGGACACGGCCGGGGTCTGACCCCGGGCATGGCGCTTTGGGCCGATGGGCTACGGCTCCGCGTGGCGGGAAGGGTTCTGCGCTCCGCGAGCGGGGACGCTAGAGGACGTAGAAGAGCGCGATCGTGTTGAAGCCGAAGAGCGCCGCGACGACGAGCGTGAGCCGCGTCAGGTTGCGCTCGACGATGTGCTGACCGCCCTGCGAAGCGGGCGTGAAGCCCATCCCGCCGAAGCCGGTGTCGCGCCCGGAATGCATGAGCACGAGGATGATCAGGACTGCCGAGAGCAGGACCTGGACGACGGGAAGAATGACGTCGAGCACGGCCTCAGGATAGCGAGAGGCCTCAGCGCACCGCGGAGAGGACGGTTCGCACGAGGTCCTGCGCGATCCGGTCCTTCGTGACGTACCCGGTCGCGCCCGCGTCGTAGGCCTTCTCGACGTCCTCGGCATACGACGAGCCGGTGAGCACGATCACCGCCGTGGCGGGCGCGCCGGCCCGGATACGGCGGCTCGCCTCGAACCCGTCCACGACCGGCATGCTCAGATCCAGGAGGACGACGTCCGGCTCGAGCTCCGCGGCGAGCCTGGTCGCCTCCTCGCCGTCGTGCGCGCGCCCGGCGATCTCGATCTGCGCCTCGATGCCGAGAATCGCCTCGAGCGCGTCCAGGAAGAGCGGATCGTCGTCCGCTATGAGAACGCGCACCCGTGGGCTCAAGCCGTCGTCCGCCTGATCTCGAGCCCGCTCGCCGTCCCGACGTGCTCGACCTGAAGGGTCGTGTGCTCGAGGGCGAAGCGCTCGGCGAGCATGCGCTCGAGGTCGAGGCGGATCCGGTGACAATCCGCGCCCGGCTCGACGAGCACGTGCGCCGCGAGGGCCGGGAAGCCGTCCGTCACGGTCCAGACGTGCAGGTCGTGGGTCTCGACGACGCCCTCGTGCGCCACGATGGCACGGCCGACGTCCTCGGGCGGCGCGGACGAGGGCGCGCCTTCGAGGAAGATCCGCCCGGACTCCCGCAGCAGCGTGATGCTGGCGCCGAACATGAGCCCCGCGACGAAGAGCGATGCGATCGGGTCGAAGCGGTTCCAGCCGGTCGCGAGGATGAGGGCGCCCGCGACCGCGGTGCCGATGAACGCGGCGAGGTCCGTGGCGATGTGCAGGTAGGCGCCGCGGACGTTCAGACTCTTGCGCTGCGCCCGCGCCATGAGCGCGAGGACGGCGACGTTCACCACGATCCCGGCCAGCGCCACCACGATGACGATCCCGGCCTCGACGTCGGGCGGGTCGACCAGACGGCGGATGGCCGAATAGACGATCAGCACCCCGAACACGACGAGCGTGATGCCGTTCGCCTGCGCGGCAAGGATCTCCGCGCGGCCGAAGCCGAACGTCCAGCGCCCGCGCGCGGGCAGCGAGGCGGCCCACGCCGCGAAGAGGGCGAGACCGAGCGCGGACGCGTCGGTGAGCATGTGCCCTGCGTCGGCGAGCAGGGCGAGCGAGCTCGCCACGATTCCGAGGACGACCTCCGCGACCATGAAGGCGAGCAGCAGCCCGAGCGACAGGGCGAGGATCCGCCGGTCGGAGCGGGGATCGGCGTGCACGTGCATATGGCTCATTCTGGCGCTTCGCCCGCGAGGAGCCGCGCCACTCGCGCCGCCTGGCGCACGACGTCGTGCTCCACGGCGATTGCCCTCGCGGCGGGGTTGGGGCGCGGAAGCGCGCCGGCGGCGGAAAGCCCAGCGGCGATCGACTCGACGCTGCCCGGATCGACGAGCACGCCGGTCTCCGGCGTCACGAGCTCGGCCGGACCGCCGATCCGCGTCGCGACCACGGGTCGCTCGCTGGCCAGCGCCTCGAGCACGGCCTGGCCGAACGGCTCGATCAGGCTCGGCTGGCAGACCACGTCGCTCGCGGCGATCAGGTCGGCGACCTTCTCGTGCGCGACGCGTCCCAGGAGGCGGACCCGCTCCCGCCCTTCGAGCCGGCCTCGTAGCGGTCCGTCGCCGGCGAAGACGAGGCTGCCCTCATCCAGCGTGGCAAACGCATCGGCGAGGCGAACGACGTTCTTGCGCTCGTCGAGCGTCCCCACGCAGAGGTAGTGCGTCCCGGGCCTCTCCCAGCCGAGCTCTGCGCGGAGTGGAGCGGGATCCCGGTGCGAGAAGCGCGTCAGGTCCACTCCCGAGTCGATCACGTGCACCTTGCCCTTCGCGTCGGGAATCTTCGCCTCGAGCTCCCTGCGGAGAAAGTCGGAGACCGCGATGACGGCGTCCGCCCGGCGGATCGAAGCCGCCGTCGCCGTCGCGACCCCGGGAATGGCGCCGACGTTGCGGACATCGCGTCCGTGCGCGGTGAGGACGAGCCGTGCGCCCACGCGCCTCGCGGCGAACGCCGCGGCCGCGCCGGCGGGGAAGAGGAAATGGGCGTAGACGACGTCGGGATGGAACCGGCGCGCCTCGGCGAGCGCCCGAGCGGCGAGGCCCCCGTACTTCGCCGGCGATCCGCCGCGGTGATCGATCACGACGCGGGAAACCTCGTTTCCGGCCCGCTCGAGCTGGTCCACGACCTGCTTGACGAAGATGCCGAGATCCGGGGCCGACGGCCCGGGATACATCTGAGAGACGAGCAGGACGCGCATGTTGACTATTGTCGAAATCGCTCCAACGGGGGAGGCAAGCCGAAAAACCCCCGCTAAGGTCGAATTTATGGCGAAAGCTGCGGTCGCTACAGGCGTCGACGTGGCAGCGGTCGAGGAGCACCTCGCACGCTATGTCGTCTCCTGCCCACTCTGCAAAGGCGTCGGTCAGCTCGGGGTGGCCCACAACGAGTGCACGATCATCTCCGGCGCGGACGAAAAGGATGGAATCTCCGTCGTCGTCGTGCTGTGCAAGCGCTGCGGCTACCTGATGACGCTCGCCGCCGACCAGATCCCCAAGAAAGCCGCCAAGCCGAGGGCCAAAGCCGCCTAGGCAGGAAGGGCGGCCGCCCGAAGGCGACCGCCCGCAATCGGTTCAGGCAGCTTGCTTCACGCGGCGCGAATCGCGCTCGAGCCGTTCCTCGGTCCGGGCACGCGCGTGGATGAGCTCAGGCGAGCCGAAGCGACGCCGGGCCTCGGCGGTCCGGAGTTCGCCCCAGAGCTCGTCGATTTCCTTCGAGAGGCCGGCGAGCTCGGCCGACGTCTCGGCATCTGATCCTTGAGCGAGCCTGTTCCACAGCTCGGCGCGTCGCGCGATCGCCTGGTCCAGCTCCTCACGGATCTCGTTCGTTGTACGCACAACCTCTTAAACGAGGCTGCGCGACGTCTCTATTCCGCCGAAAAAGAAGCCGGAGGCGGGACTCGAACCCACGGCCTAGCGCTTACAAGGCGCTTGCTCTACCAGCTGAGCTACTCCGGCACTGCGTGGCCAGCGTAGCTAATCGAGAACCGCGCGCTCCTGCTGGTGCTGGAGCACCTTGCGCTTCACGCGCTGAAGGGCGTTGTCGATCGTCTTCGTGTCGCAGCCGAGGCCTTCAGCCATCTCCTCGTAGGAGTTTCCCTCGAGATAGAGGCGCAGCGCGTCGCTCTCGAGCGGCGAAAGCCCGGTGCCGAGGCAGAAGACGAGGCTCTGCAGCTCCTCCGTCGAGATCACGCAGACCACGGGGTCGTCGACCGCCGGGCCCGGCAGCGCGTCGCCGAGGGTGCAGTCGCCGTCGTCCTGGCCCGCGGGCGTGTGGCTGAAGGAGACGTAGGTGTTCAGCGGCGCGTGCTTGAAGCGTGTGGCGGTCTTGATTGCCGTGATGATCTGCCGCGTGATGCAGAGCTCCGCGAAGCTGCGAAACGACGTGTCCTTGTCGGAGCGGAAGTCGCGCACCGCCTTGTAGAGCCCGACGAGCCCTTCCTGGATGAGGTCGTCCGCCTCACCGCCGGCGATGAAGTACGAGCTCGCCTTGAGCCGGACGAACCCGGTGTAGCGGCGCAGGAGCGCGTCCATCGCGGCGGAGTCCCCGTTCCGAGCACGGAGGACGAGCCGTAGATCCTCGACTTCTCGTTGAGTCTTTTCCTGCGGGCGGGCCGTAGCGAGCTGGCGGCGGGGCATCGGCTTTCCTCCTGGGCTTTTGGATGTGCCGGTGCCGAGGAAAGCTTGCCTCGACAACCCTAACCCTCAACTTGAGGTCACGATCGTAGCAGGCGGTCCCGGAAAGTTCAATGTCGCCTGCGGCGGAAACGCTCGAGCGCAGAACGCGTGTTCTCATCGAGCGTATCCTCGACCTTGGTTCCCGTTTCCGTCGCTTTCGGGCTTCGGTCGTCGAGCTCGCGCAGGAAGGTCTTCGACGAAACCCTGCGTGTTTCCTGTCCAGCCGTTCCACGGATCTCCCGGTCGGAGGAGACGACCCAGACCTCCTCGCGCGCGCGATGCTCGGCGGCGAGGCGCTCGATGAGCGCGTCGGCCTCCTCGGCGAAGCGGACGGACAGGTCGCCGTAGGCCGTGTCCTCACCGACTCCGTCGAAGACGACGACGCCGCGCGCGCCGCGCACCGCCACGAAGCTGGCCAGCCGGTCGATCAGCTCCTCGCGCTCACGAAACGCGCCGGCGTGGAGGATGTTGTAGCCGTCGAAGAGGTAGAGCATTTCGCTAAGGATGCACTCGTGGAGCGGGAGCGCGCGTACCTCGACGAGCTCGTCGAGCGCGTGCGGAACGTGCTCGGCGCCTCTCTCGTAGGCGTCTACGCCGGTGGGTCGTGGGCGCTCGGCGGCTACGAGCCCGGGCGGAGCGACCTCGACGTGGCGGTGGTGATCGACTCGCGGCTCGGGGACGAGACGGCGGAAGCGCTCGTCGCGTCCTTACGCCACGAGGCGTTCCCGTGCCCGGCGCGGGGCCTCGAGCTCGTCGTTTATACGCTGGAGACCGCGGCGAGCGGGACGACGGGTCCCGGCTTCGAGCTCAACCTGAACACCGGAGCCGGCCTTACCCCGAGGGCCGACCGCGAGCCGCAGCCCGGGGAGCGGCACTGGTTCGCGGTCGACCGAAGCGTCCTGGCGCAGCACGGAAACGCGCTTCTCGGCCCTCCCCCGGCCGAGGTCTTCGCGCCCGTCCCGCCCGAAAGCCTGCGGCCGGTGCTGGCCGAGGTGCTCCGCTGGTATGCCCGCGAGGCACCGGACAGCGCGGATGCCGTGCTGAACGCCGGGCGCTCGCTGTGTTTCTCGCGCGAGGGCGTCTGGCTGCCCAAACCCGCACTTCGCAGCTGGGCGGCCGCGCAGCCGGGCACGAGTACCGAGATCCTGCGGCGCGCCATCGCAGAGCTAGACGCCGGCTAGCCGCGGCGCTGGCGGGCGGCTTCGAAGAGCGCGACCCCGGCCGCGACGCTGACGTTCAGGGATTCCACGGCGCCCGCGAGCGGGATCGCGAACGCGTCGTCGCACGACTTGCGCACGAGCGGGCGGAGGCCCCGGCCCTCCGCGCCGAAGACGAGCGCGGCCCCCGTGGTGAAATCGGCCGACCAGACGGGCGTCTCGGCGTCGCCCACAGCTGCCCACACCCAGAGGTCTCCTCGCTTCATGTCCGTGAGGTAGCGAGCGAGGTTGACCACGACCCCGATCTGGACGTGCTCCACCGCCCCGGCCGATGCGCGGCAGACAGCGGGCGTCACACGCGCGGCCTTGTGCTCGGTGACGACCACGCCGGTTGCGCCGGAGCCATCGGCGCTCCGGCAGACCGCACCGAGGTTGTGCGGGTCGGTGACCTGGTCGAGGCAGGCGATCAACGGCCGCTCGCCCGCCGCCAGCTCATAGGCATCCGCGTACTTGTAGGGCTCGCAAAGTGCGACGACGCCCTGGTGGTCGCGGTTTCCGGTCAGCTCGTTCAGCTTCCCCTCACGCTCGACGTGGACTCGCAGGCCGGTCTCGTCGCGGAGCCACGGCTCGGCTGCGAGCGCCCGCTCGGTCGCGAAGAGCTCGAGGATCTGCCTCCGCCCCGCCCGGATGACTTCCCGCACAGGCCGGCGTCCATAGACGGTCTCCCGCGTCAAAGTGGAACGAGGTCGAAGCCGTCGGGCTTGTCGCGAACCTCC
The DNA here is from genome assembly GCA_035698665.1 of Gaiellaceae bacterium. Lineage (GTDB taxonomy): Bacteria > Actinomycetota > Thermoleophilia > Gaiellales > Gaiellaceae > DATEOR01. The sequence goes on along the minus strand of DASSBN010000029.1, from coordinate 17,682 downwards.
CAGCCCGCGGACTCGACCTCCCGCCGCAGCCGGTCGGCCTCGTCGAAGTCACCTCGTTCCCTCGCTTCCCTACGCCGCGAGGCGAGGTCGACGACTTCCGCCGGGGCATCCTGCTGCTCTGCCAGGCTCTCGAGCCCGAACACTGAAAGTGCGCGGCTGAGCAGATCGAGCCTTCCGGCGGCGCGCCACGTGTGCATGAGCGCGAGCGCCTCCGCCGTATTGAAGTCGTCGTCCAGGGCGGCCGCGAAAACGTCCCAATCGGGCACGTCTGCGCCTGAGCGCCCCCGCCGGAAGGCATTCCGGAAGCTCTCGGCCTGCGCCTGGGCCGCCTCCATGGCCTCCTCCGAATAGTCGAGCGGCCCTCTGTAGTGGCCGCTGAGGAAGAAGACGAGGATCGCCTCGCGTCCGTAGGCGTCGAGCACCTCGCGCAGCGAGACGATGTTCCCGACCGACTTGGACATCTTCTCCGCGGAGAGCTGCAGCATCCCGTTGTGGGCCCAGAAGCGCGCGAAGGGCCTCCCCGCTCCGCGCGACTGGGCGAGCTCGTTCTCGTGGTGGGGAAAGCGCAGGTCGAGGCCGCCGCCGTGGATCTCGAACTCGGGCCCCAGGTGCTTCTCCGCCATCGCCGAGCACTCGATGTGCCAGCCCGGGCGTCCAGAGCCCCAGGGCGAGTCCCACTGCGTGTCCTCGTGCGCCTTGGTCGCCTTCCAGAGCGCGAAGTCGCGCGGGTCCTCCTTCAGGTCGCCGGGCTCCTGGGCGATCATCTCGTCCGGCTGGGCGCCGGACAGCTCGCCGTAGGCGGGATAGGCGGGCACGCGGAAGTAGACGTCGCCTCCCGACTCGTACGCGAGCCCGCGGTCGATCAGGTCACCGATGAGCGCGACGATCTCCGGAATGACCTCCGTCGCACGTGGCTCGACGTCGGGCCGGCCGAGACCGAGGTCGCCGGTGTCCTCGATGTACCACTGCGCAGCCTCTTCGGCGAGCTCCGCGCTCCCCATCTTCTGGCGCGCGGCCGCCTCGTAGATCTTGTCGTTCACGTCGGTGATGTTCTCGACGAGCTTCACGTCGTAGCCGCCCTCCGAGAACCACCTGCGCATCCACATGGAAACGACGAACGGACGAGCATTCCCGATGTGGATCCGCTGGTAGACCGTCGGTCCGCAGACGTACATGCGGATCGGGCCCGGCGGCGCGGGCAGCTCGACCTTCTGGCGCGAGGCGGAGTCGTAGAGCAGCACCCCGGCGTTATAACCGCTCGGCACAGGGCGGCAGGCCCAAACCCTCGAGTAGCCTCAGAAAGGGGTCAGACCCCGGTGTCCGCAGCGGACATGCCCGCGCGGTACGACGCGCGCCTCGCTCAGGCTTTCCCGAACTGCGCTTCTTCGGTCGAGCCCTTGAGGGCGAGCGTCGAACTCTCCCCGCCCGACACCGCCTGGGCGACGAGGTCGAAGTAGCCAGCGCCGACCTCGCGCTGGTGGCGCGTGGCGGTGTAGCCATCCTCCTCGAGCTCGAACTCGTGCTCCTGCAGCCGCACATACGCGCTCATGCCTTCCGCGGAGTAGCCCTTGGCCAGCTCGAACATCGACGCATTCAGGGCGTGGAAGCCCGCCAGGGTGATGAACTGGAAGCGGTAGCCCATGCGCCCGAGCTCCTGCTGGAACGAGGCGATCTCGTCGTCTTCGAGATGCCGCTTCCAGTTGAACGAGGGCGAGCAGTTGTAGGCGAGGATCTTGCCCGGGAAGCGCTCGCGAATCGCTTCCGCGAAGTCGCCCGCCTCCTGCATGTCGGGCGTCGACGTCTCGAACCAGATGAGATCCGCGTACGGCGCGTAGGCAAGCCCGCGCGCGATCGCAGACTCGAGCCCCGGCTGGACGAAGAAGTAGCCCTCCGCCGTCCGCTCGCCGGTGAGGAACTCGTGGTCGCGCTCGTCGACGTCGCTCGTGCAGAGCGTCGCGCTGAGAGCGTCGGTGCGCGCGACGAGGATCGTCGGCACGCCGCAGACGTCGGCCGCGAGCCGTGCCGCGTTGAGCGTGCGCACGAACTGGCTCGTGGGCACGAGCACCTTGCCGCCCAGGTGGCCGCACTTCTTCTCCGAAGCGAGCTGGTCCTCGAAGTGGACGCCGGCGGCGCCCGCCTCGATGAAGGACTTCATCAGCTCGAAGGCGTTCAGCGGCCCGCCGAAGCCGGCCTCTGCGTCGGCGACGATCGGGGCGAGCCAGTAGCGGCCGTTCGAGCCCTCCGCCGCCTCGATCTGGTCCGCGCGTCGCAATGCGTTGTTCAGGCGGCGAACAAGTGCCGGCGCGCTCGAGACCGGATAAAGGCTCTGGTCGGGATAAACGTGCTCGGAAAGATTGGCGTCCGCGGCGACCTGCCAGCCGGAGAGGTAGATCGCCTTGAGGCCCGCCTTGACCATCTGCACCGCCTGGCCGCCGGTCATGGCGCCGAGCGCGGCGACGTAGTCCTCGTCCTGCAGGAGCTGCCAGAGGCGCTCCGCGCCGAGGCGCGCGAGCGAGTGCTCGACGCGGATGGTCCCGCGGAGCCGCTCCACGTCCTCTTCGGTGTACACGCGTTCGATTCCCTTCCAGCGGTCCATCCGGGGCCTCCTAGTCAAGGTGTTCGTAGGCGGGCAGGGTCAGGAACTCGGCGAACTCCCCGCCGAGCGCCACCTGCTCGAAGACGTCGCGGGCGTCGTCCCAGCGCCCGCCGTCACGCAGCCGTTCCAGCTCGGCATCCTCGACGGCGTGAACCTGCTGCGCGTCGAGCTTGCCGTTGCGCACCCATTGCCAGATCTGGGAGCGCGAGATCTCTGCCGTGGCGGCGTCCTCCATCAGGTTGTAGATGGCGACCGCGCCCACCCCCCGCAGCCAGGACTCCAGGTACTGGAGCCCGACGCTCACGTTGTTCTCGAGCCCTGCCTCGGTCACTTCGCCGCCGGGCACGGCGACGTCGAGGAGGTCTCGCGCCCCGACCGAGACGTCTTCGCGCTGCCGGTCGACCTGGTTCGGGCTCTTGCCGAGCACGGAGTCGAAGACCTCGGTCGCGATCGGGACGAGGTCGGGGTGCGCGACCCACGTACCGTCGAAGCCGTCGCCGGCCTCGCGCTCCTTGTCCTCCCGCACCTTGGCGAGCGCGGTCGCGTTGACCTCGGGATCGCGCCGGCTCGGCACGAAGGCGGCCATCCCGCCCATCGCGTGTGCGCCCCGCCGGTGGCACGTCTTCACGAGGAGCTCCGTGTAGGCGCGCATGAACGGCACCGTCATGGTCACCTGCGCCCGGTCCGGAAGGACGAACTCCGGCCGGTCGCGGAACTTCTTGATGATGCTGAAGATGTAGTCCCAGCGGCCCGCGTTGAGGCCCGCCGAGTGGTCGCGCAGCTCGTAGAGGATCTCCTCCATCTCGAACGCGGCCAGGATCGTCTCGACGAGGACGGTGGCCTTGATCGTGCCGCGCGGGATGCCGAGCTCGTCTTGGGCGGCCTCGAAGACCCGGTTCCAGAGACGCGCCTCGAGATGGCTCTCGAGCTTGGGGAGGTAGAAGTACGGGCCGCTCCCCGAGTCGAGCAGCCGCTGCGCGTTGTGGAAGAAGTGCAGGCCGAAGTCGAAAAGGCTCCCCGAGACCGGCGCGCCGTCGACGAGCACATGGCGCTCCGGTAGGTGCCAGCCGCGTGGGCGGACGATCAGAACGGCGGTCTCGTCGTTCAGGCGATAGGTCTTGTCCGGCGTCTCGAGCTCGATCGTGCGCTCGATCGCATCGCGGAGGTTGACCTGGCCGTCGAGGCAGTTCGCCCAGGTGGGCGAGTTCGCATCCTCGAAGTCGGCCATGAAGCACCGCGCGCCAGAGTTGAGCGCGTTGATCATCATCTTGCGCTCGACCGGCCCCGTGATCTCACAGCGTCGGTTTTGGAGGTCGTCGGGAACGGGAGCGACTTGCCAGTCGCCCGCCCGAATCTCCCTGGTTCCGGGCAGGAAGTCAGGCAGCTCGCCCGCGGCGATCCACTCCTGGCGGTCGGCGCGCGCGGCGAGAAGCGTCTGCCGCTCAGGGTTGAAGCGCCGCTGCAGACCCGCGACGAACTCGAGTGCCTCCTCGGTGAGAACCTCCTGGTGTCGCCCGTCGACGGGCGCGCGAAGCTCCAGCCCCCTCACCGACACGGACTCCACCCTCGCTCTAGTCTCGGTCGTGGTCGCGCTCGCACCATTCGGGGCAGGTGCAATCCGCGATCTCGGAGGTGCTCAGGTAGGAGAGCCGGCGCGGAGGGTCGGGCCGCTCGCGTTCCTCGCGCTCGTCAAGCTCCACGTCGAAGGTGAATGCCGCTTCCATGAACTCAAGGTACCGACCTGCCCGATATTTACACAATGATTTGTTTCGATCATCGATATCAGTAAAATCTATCGCGATGCTCTTGAACCAGATTGCGGCCTTCGTGGAGACCGCGCGGCGCCAGAGCGTGAGTCGTGCCGCCGACGCGCTCTTCATCTCCCAGCCCGCGCTGACGGCAAGGCTCAAAGGCCTCGAGGCCGATCTCGGCGCGCAGCTCTTCGTGCGCGGGCCACGCGGGATGCGGCTCACGGACGCAGGCAGCGCGTTTCTCCCCTACGCCGTCCGCTCGCTCGAGACGCTCACCGACGGGCGGATGCAGGTGAACGCGCTCGAGCGCGGCGGCGCCGGGCGGCTCGCGATCGGCGCCGCGCCGGCAGTCTCGACCTACGTGCTACCCCCGCTGCTGAAGCGCTTTTCCGAGGGGTACCCGCGCGTCTTGGTGAGCGTGCGCACCGGCCACTCGGAGGAGATCCTGGATCTCGTCCTGCGTGAGCAGGTCACCGTCGGCCTCGTCCGCGTCCTCCAGCATCCCGACATCGTCTCGACGCCGCTCTACGAAGACCGGCTCATCCTCGTCGTCGAGCCCGGGCACCGCTTCGCGACGGACGGGCGCATCCGGATGAAGGAGCTCGCCGACGAGCAACTCATCCAGTTCGACAGGACGTCGAGCTACCACGATTTGACGAGCGCGCTCTTCGTGACGGCCGGGGTCTCGCCGGCGGGACGGATGGAGCTCGACAACATCGATGCGGCCAAGAAGATGGTCGAGCAAGGTTTCGGGGTTGCTCTCCTCCCCCAGACCTCCGTCGCCGACGAGCTCGAGGCCGGCACGCTCGCGGAGGTCGAGGTCGTGGACGCCTCCCCTGTTCGCCGCAAGATCGTCGCGATCACGAGGCGTGACGCAGGCCCGCCCGCGGGTCAGGCGAAGGCGTTCCTCGCGACCTTCGAGGAGATCCGCGACGAGCTCACGAGCTGGCCGCGTCCGCCCGCCGCAAAGCCTCGCCGCGCGGCAGGGCGACCAGCACCGTCCAGAGCTCAGGCCCGTGGTCGGCGCCGGTGAGCGCGCGCCGAAGCGATTTCAGGTCGCCGCCGACTGCCTTGAGCTCGCGCAGGATCTCCCTCGCAGCGGCCTGATCGAGGCTCTCAGCGGCCCCTTGGCGCAGCTCGCGGAAGCGGGCAAGCGTCTCGGGATGGTCGCTTGGCTCCGGCGCCGGCGTCGCGAGGAGCGTGCGCGCGATCTCCCGCGCCTCGTTCAGGTCGCGCGCGCCGCGAAGAGCCGGAACGACCTCCGGCGGAGCCTCGGCCGCCTGTGCGAGCTCCTCGTCACCGAGCGCCCCGATCGCGTCGAGCGCGAGCCGCCGCAGCCGCGGCAGGTCGTAGTTGACGTCGTGGCGCGGGAGGCCGAGCTCCTCCAGGTAGGCCCGAACCGCCGAGGCGGGAAGACCCATATCGCGTAGGGAGGCGACGGTCGCCCCGGCCGCGCGCTTCGAGAGCTTCTTGCCGTCGTCCCCGAGGATCAGCCCATGGTGGACGTACTCGGGAGCGGTCGTCCCGAGCGCCTCGTGCAGCCGGCGGTGCAGCTCCTCGTTGGGCCGGTGGTCGCTGCCGCGGTAGACGCGCGTGATGCCGAAGTCGGCGTCGTCCACGACGCTCGCGAGGTGATACGTCGCGGTGCCGTCCTCGCGTAGAAGCGTGATGCCGTCGAAGCGATCGGTGCCGATCTGCTCCGCCGCGTCGCGATAGCGGTCGAGCCGTGCACTCTGCCGCACCGGCCCTTCTTCCCACTCGATTCCGAGCCACCCGAGGTCGCCGAGAATCGCCTCCTCGCCGCCCTCGACGTTCCGCGTGGGATCGGTGTCGTCGATGCGGAGGAGCATCCAGTCGCCCGCGCGCCGGTTGACGACCGCGCTGAGCGCGTTGCCGACATGGAGCGAGCCTGTCGGGCTCGGAGCGAAACGGACGCGAACCATCGGATCAATCTAACGTTGTCGTCGCAGCCGAATGACGTTTTCCGCCGAAGACAGCCTCGCCCTTCTCGCCATCATCGCTGCGGTCGCGCTGCTCCTCGTCGCCGCGGAGCGGACGAACGTCCCGTACCCGATCCTCCTCGTCGTCGGCGGCCTCGGGCTCGGGTTCATCCCGGGGATACCCGCAGTCGAGCTGCCGCCGGACCTCGTCCTCATCGCAGTCCTGCCACCGCTTCTGTACGGCGCCGCGTTCTTCACGTCGCTCCGGGATCTCCGTGAGAACGCCTTCGCAATCACGCTGCTCGCGATCGGGCTCGTCCTCTGCACGATGGTCATCGTCGCCGTGGTCGCGCACGAGCTCATCCCCGGCCTCGGCTGGGGGGAGGCGTTCGTGCTCGGCGCGGTCGTCTCCCCGACTGACCCGACCGCCGCCACCGCGATCGCGGAGCGCCTGGGCCTTCCGCGGCGACTCGTGGCGCTCATCGAAGGCGAGAGCCTCGTGAACGACGGCACCGCGCTCGTCGCGTACAAGTTCGCCGTCGTCGCGGTCGTGAGCGGGACGTTCTCGTTCGCCGACGCGGCCGGCAACTTCGCGGTGAGCGTCGTCGGAGGGATCGGCGTCGGCCTCGGCGTGGGGTTCGTCGTCCGCAACGTGCGCAAGAAGATCAAGGATCCCGCGCTCGCGATCACCGTCTCGCTCATGAGCGGGTACTTCGCCTATCTCCCGGCCGTGGCGATGGGGGTCTCGGGCGTGCTCGCCGCGGTCACGATCGGCATCTACATGGGCTGGTACACGCCGGAGCTGACGACCTGGCAGACGCGGCTCCAGGGCCTTGCCGTCTGGGAGATCACGTTCTTCATGCTGAACGCACTCCTCTTCGCGCTCATCGGCCTGCAGCTGCCGGTGATCGTCGACGCCCTGTCCGGCTACTCGCCGGCGAGGCTTGTCGGCTATGCGGCCGCGGTGTCTCTCGCGGTCATCGCCGCGCGCTTCCTCTGGGTGATTCCCGGCACGTACGTGACCGCGTGGATGCGACGCAAGAAACGGCCAATCCAGAACCCCGGGCGGGCCTCGCTCATCCTCGGCTGGTCCGGGATGCGCGGCGCGGTCTCCCTCGCCGCGGCGCTCGCGCTTCCCCTCACGACCGACGCGGGCGGCGCCTTCCCGAATCGCGAGCTGATCATCTTCCTCACCTTCGGCGTGATCCTGACGTCGCTCGTCGTCCAGGGTCTTTCGTTCCCGGCGCTTCTCAAGCTCATCGGCCTCGAGGACGAGGGCCGCACCGAGAAGGAGGAGAACAAGGCGCGTATCTACGCGACGGAGGCCGCGCTCGCCCGCCTCGAGGAGCTCGCGGACGAGGACTGGGTGCGCGACGACACGCTCGAGCGCGTGCGCGGGATGTTCAACTTCCGGCGCGAACGCTTCCGCAGTCGTTTCGATCCGGAGAGCGACGGCGGCATCGAGAGCCGCTCGCTCGACTACCAGCGGCTTCTGCGGGAGGTCCTCGTGGCCGAGCGGCGCGCAGTCTTCGATCTGCGCCGGGAGCAGCGGATCGACGACGTCGTCATGCGCCGCGTCATCCGCGACCTCGACCTCGAAGAGGCCCGGCTCGATGGCTGACCTCAAGCGGCTCCTGCTCGCCTGGTACGCGCTCGAGGGACGCGACCTGCCGTGGCGGCGCATACGAGATCCCTACGCGATCCTCGTCAGCGAGGTGATGCTCCAGCAGACGCAGGTCGAGCGGGTCGTCCCGCGTTACCTGCGCTGGCTCGAGCGGTGGCCGACCGCCGAGGCGCTCGCGGCGGCCCCGCGCTCCGATGTCATCCGGGAGTGGCAAGGGCTCGGCTACAACCGCCGCGCCGTCAATCTCCACCGAGCGGCCGAGCGCATCGCGGACGCGGGATGGCCGGACGACCTCACCGAGCTCCCCGGGGTCGGGCGCTACACCGCCGATGCGGTGGCCCGCTTCGCCTTCGAGGAGGACGTGCTACCGCTGGACGTCAACGTGAGCCGCGTGCTCGAGCGCACGCGCGGCGAGTTCGGCCCGGCCGCCGCGCACGCGCTCATGGACCTCGGCGCGACCGTCTGCCTCGCCCGCATCCCACGCTGCGGCTCCTGCCCGCTGGCCGAGGAGTGCCCGTCACGCGGCCGTCGCTACGAGCCCCGGCGCAAGCAGGACCGTTTCGAGGGGTCGTTCCGGCAGCTGCGCGCGCAGACCCTCCGTCTCGTCGCCGAGGAAGCACGGCCTGCGAGTGAGCTCGACGGAGACGCTGTCGCGGCGCTAGCGCGCGACGGCCTCGTCCGTCTCGACGATGGCCTGGTTCGCTTGCCGTAGCACGGGAAGCCCGGCCTTCTTCCAGTCCTCGACGCCGCCGATCACGTCGGTCGCGTCCTCAAAGCCGATCTCCTGCAGCTGCGCGGCCGCGAGCACGGAGGAGTAGCCCTCCCGGCAGATGAGGATCACGCGGGCGTCGAGTGGAATCTTCTCGTTCGAGGTCGGGCAATCGGGATCGAGTCGCCAGAGCAGCGTGGACAGAGGGTGATGCACCGAGCCCGGAATGTAGCCCTGCTCCTGGCGCTGGTCGGGCGAGCGGGTGTCGACGAGGATCGCGCCGGCGCGCATCTCGGCCCATGCCTCGACCGGGCTGAGCCTGCCGAGCCGGACAGCCGCGTCGTCGAGGATGTCCTCGATCCGCTTCCTCATGCCTTCTCCAGCGTCAGCTTGGCCACACGCCCAAGGTTGACCGCCCAGCCCACGCCGAAAACCCGGTCGGTGAAGATCCGCGGATCCTCGGGGCTCCACCACGCAGCGCGAAGGCGGTCGAGGGTCGGCGGTCGGAAGTCGTACGGGACGAAGCCGGCCACGCGGCCGTGCCAGGTCCGCTCGGAGCTCGGCTTGCGGAGCTCCTGCGCCACAGCCGCCGCGACGAGCGCAGCGGTTGCGAGCTTGATCGCATTCCTCCCCCTCACGACGAAAATCCTACTCCTGCCTGCGAAGCAGGGCGACCGCTTGCGCGGCGAGCCCCTCGCCACGGCCCGAGAAGCCAAGTCCATCCGTCGTGGTCGCGCGCACCGTGACCCTGTCCAGGTCGACGCCCAGCGCGCCGCTCAGCCGCTCGCGCAGCTCGCCGCGCACGGGCGCGATCCGGGGCTCCTCGCCGATGAGGACGCAGTCCGCGTTGACGAGCTCCCAGCCGGCCTTGCGAGCCTCGTCGTAGGCCTTCTTCAGGAGGTCGAGAGACGCGGCGCCCTTCCACTCCGCGTCGCCCGACGGAAAGAGGGCTCCGATGTCCTCCAGGCCGGCAGCGCCGAGGATGGCGTCGATGAGGGCGTGCGTGACGACGTCGCCGTCCGAGTGGCCCGCGAGCCCGCTGCCCGGGAACTCGACTCCTCCGAGGACGAGCCGCGCGTCGTCCGAGAAGGCGTGCGCATCCAGCCCGATTCCGACGCGAAGCTCACTCATTGGCGAGCAGAGTCTCCACGAAGGCGAGGTCGGCCGTCGTCGTGACCTTCACGAGGCGAGGGTCGCCCTCGACGACGCGGATCCTGCCGCCCGCTTGCTCGACGAGCCCGGCGCAGTCGCTCGCGTCCCCTCCCCGCATGAGCGCGTCGCGCAGCGTGGAGACGGGGAAGGCCTGCGGCGTCTGAATCGCGTAGAGACCGGTCCGGTCGACGGTCTCGGCGACGCGGCCGTGCTGATCGACGCGCTTCAGCGTGTCGGCGAGCGGAAGGCCCGCGACCACGCCGTCCCAGTCCTCGCCGAGCCCGCCCAGCACGCGGCCGATCACCTCCTCCGGAAGGATCGGCCGGGCCGCGTCATGGACGAGGACGATCAGCGCGTCGTCAGGGATCTCGGCCACGCCGGCGCGCACGGAATCGGCCCTCGTCGGTCCGCCGGGCACGGCCGAGTTGACCTTGCCCGCGTTCAACTCCTCCGAGAGGAGGATCGCCGGCTCCTCCCACTCCTCGGGGACGACGACGACGATCGCATCGATCCACTCCGACGCCTCCAGGCGCTCGAGGCTCTCGGCGAGAAGAACGCGCTCCCCGAGACCCGTGAACGCCTTCGGCCGGTCGCCGCCGAGCCGCTCTCCGCGGCCGGCCGCAACGAGGACCGCCCACGTGCTCACTGCTGGAGCGCGACCAGCTCCCCGTTGCGCTCCTCGAAGAGCTCGGGGCTGAGCGGGTTCTTCCCGGTGGTGAACTCCTGCAGGACCCGGTTCTTGATCACGGGCGCATAGTTTCGCGTCAGTGCGACGAAAACGCTCTCGAGCGGAACCGCGTAGACCGCGGAACCCCCGAGCTCTTTCACGATCTGCCGCCTGAGACCTGGCACGAGCATCCGCGTGGCGTCGTAGCCGTCGCCGGACGCCCAGCCGCAGAGCTTTTGACCGCCGGAGGGCTCGCACAGGAGCTTCTGATTCTTGTTCGTCTCCCTCTCGAGGTTCGCGAGCGCCAGGGAGTCGATCTCGCCGATGGACTTTCCCCAGCGGTCGAGGTCGTTTTTGGTCGCCACTGTGAAGTAGTGGTCGCCCTGGGCGGCGTACACGATGTCGAGGTCGTCGAAGCGTCGCACGGCCGGCTCGCCCTTGATCCGGCTGACGTCGATCCGGCGCTTCAGCATCGGCATCAGCTGGTCTTCGACCTCGGAGAAGCTCCGCTTCGTGTTGCCCTCGTCCATCTGCCTGACGACCTGCTGCACGAGCCCGTCGATGATCTCGTCCTGTCGGTCGGGATCGGACGTGTACTGCTTGTAGGCGTCGCCGAGCTGCAGCTGGATGGTGTCCAGCCCTTGCGTCTCGCTGACGTTCACCGCCAGCCCGAAGGCCAGATCGGCCTGGAGATCGGTGCCCGTGATGATCGCGGCGGCGACCTTGTTCTTGAAGTCGCGCTCGGTGAGCGTGTCCTGCGTCGTCGTGCCGCCGCCGGTGCCCGTCGTCGCGGTCCTTCCATCCGTGGTGCCGCTGCTCGTCGAGCCGCTGTCGCAGGCCGAGACTGACGCGGCCAGAACCGCCGTCAGCGCAAGGATGAGAAAGACGCGCACGCGCATAGGATGCCGACGGCCGCGCGGCGCACGTCGCAGTTCGGTTGCGCTTGGCCTAGGCGGGCGCGGCGACAGACTCGAGCACCTCGTCGAGCCAGACGCCTGCCGCTTCCTCGTCGAGCCCCTTCGCGTACATGAGCTCACTCGCGAGGATCTTCTTGGCCTTCACGAACATCTGCTTCTCACCGGTGGAGAGGCCTTTCTCCTGGTCCCTGAGGGACAGGTTCCGAACGACCTCGGCCAGCTCGAAGATGTCGCCGGTCTTCATCTTGTCCCGGTTGTGCTTGAAGCGGCGATTCCAGTTCTTCGGCATCTTGGTGCCACTGCCGTGCAGGACCTCGAGCACCTGCTCGACCATCTCTTCGTCGATCACCTTGCGGAGGCCGACCCGCTCGGCGTTCTCCGCGGGCACGTTGACGGTCATGTCGTTGTGCAGGATCTTGATGGTCAGGTACTCGCGCTCCTGCCCCAGAATGGTCCGTTTCTCCTTCTTCACCACGGTGCCAGCGCCATGATGGGGATAGACGACCTTATCGCCGACCTTGTACAAGCTCTCCTCCTCTTCCCGGGCCCAAAAAAAGCCGCGCCAGATGCCTGCGGAACCCTGCCATTGTACCGAAAATGCGCTTAAAACGCCAAGTTTCCAGGGCTTTTGTGCCCGATTGCGGGCCTTTTTGAACTCGGCGCGCCCTTAAAGCTGCAAGTAGCGGTCGACCAGATTGTGCTCCTGGAGGCGCCTCAGGCCCTCCCGGATCTCGCGAGCCCTGACCGCGCCCACGCCGTCAACAGCCTCGAGGTCGCGGTGGCTCGCCCGGATGACCGCGTCGAGCGAGGAGAAGTCCTGGACGAGGTGGCGGATCACGTTGTCCGGGAGCCTGGGAATGCGCGAGAGGACTCGGTAGCCCCGCGGCTGGACGCCGAAGTCGAGCGGGTTCGTGTCCCGCGAATAGCCGAGCACCTCGGCGAGCTCCTCGAACTCGAGCAGCTGGGTGTGGGTCAGGGCGGCGAGCCGCTCGAGCACCTCCGCGGCCTTCTGGGCCTCGCCCGAGGGCTCGTAGTCGTAGACGATCGAGGCCTTGTCGCGCGGGACGTCCTCCATGAGCTCGTCCAGCTGCATGCGAATGAGGCGGCCCTCGCCGCCGAGCTCGACGCAGTTGCGCTCGATCTCCTCCGCCATCCGCGTCGTCATCTCGGCGCGCTGCACGACCACGAGGACGTCGTCGAGCATGACCGCACTCTGGAACTCGAGCGCCGTGAGGCGCGTCAGCCCTTGGTCGAGCCTCTGCCGGTAGGTCTCGAGCGTGCCGAGCGCCTGGTTGGTGCGCGCGAGGACGTCCGAAATCTCGCCGAGCTGGTAGCGGAGGTCTCTGACGAAGATGGTGACCGTCTCCCGTTGCTGCGAGATCGAGATGACGAGCGCGTCGGTCTGCTTCGCGACGCGCTCGGCCGTGCGGTGGCGCGTGCCTGTCTCCTCCGAGGCGATCGATGGATCCGGCATGAGCTGGACGTTCGCGTAGACGATCTTCTGCGCCTGCTCGTTGAGGATGATCGCCCCGTCCATCTTGGCCAGTTCGTAGAGGAGCTGGGAGGTGAACGGCAGGTCGAGGCGCATGCCGCCGGAATAGAGAAACGAGAGCGCGTTCGGGTCTCCGATCACGAGCAGCGCTCCGAGCTCGGCGCGGATGATGTCGTCGATCCCCGCCCGCAAGGCAGTGCCGGGCGCGACACGGCTCAGGGCCGAGAGAAGGGTCTTGTCAGTTCGTGGATCCGCCCGCATCGAGCCCCGCTTGGATGGCCTGTCTCAGCGTTTCCGCTGCCGTCAGACGCATTTTGCCACGGGACTCGGTGCCTTCCGGCACGATCACGCTGGAAAAGCCGAGCTTGGCGCACTCGGCCAAACGCCGGTCGGCCTGGCTTGCGGGCCGGAGCCGCCCGGTCAGACCCACCTCGCCGAAGCACGCAAGCTGGGCGCGAACCTTCTTGCCACGCGCCGCCGAGGCGATCGCGAGGGCGATGCCGAGGTCGGCCGCAGGCTCGTCGATTCGCACGCCACCGGCGACGTTCACGAACACGTCGGCCTGCCCGAGCGCCACTCCCGCGTGGCGGCCGAGGACGGCGACGATCATGGAGAGCCGCTTCGGGTCGACGCCGGTGGCGACGCGCCTCGGCATGGCGAGGTCGCTCGGAGAGACGAGTGCCTGGATCTCGAGGAGGAGCGGACGAGTCCCCTCGAGCGCGCAGACCACGGCCGAACCCGGCTGGTCGTCCTGGGAGCGGCCGAAGATCGCAGACGGATCCTCGACCCCCTCGAGGCCGGCTCCGGTCATCTCGAAGACACCGAGCTCGTTCGTCGAGCCGAAGCGGTTCTTGACTGCACGAAGAACGCGGTGTGAGCGGTAGCGGTCGCCCTCGAACTGGAGAACGCAGTCGACGAGGTGCTCGAGCACGCGCGGCCCTGCGACGGCGCCCTCTTTCGTCACATGGCCGACCAGAAAGGTTGCGATTCCTTGCTCTTTGGCCACACGGAGGAGGCGGCCGGCCGCTTCGCGCACCTGGGCGACCGAGCCCGGGGCCGAGCCGAGCTCGGGCGCATACAAGGTCTGTACCGAGTCGATCACGCAGACCTCCGGCCGCTCGCGCTCGAGCGTGGCGCAGACCTCGTCGAGGTTCGTCTCCGCGAGGATGTGCACGTCGGCGCCGCCGCCCAGCCGGTCGGCTCGCAGCTTCACCTGCGCCGCGGATTCTTCACCGGTGACCAGGAGGACGCGGCGCTCGGCGGAGAGCGAGCGCAGAGCCATGAGGAGGAGCGTCGACTTCCCGATCCCGGGGTCGCCGCTCACGAGGACGAGGCTTGCCGGGACGAGCCCACCGCCGAGCACCCGGTCGAGCTCCGTGACTCCCGTGGGGATCCGCTCTGCGTCGGTCGCCTCGACGTCGACGAGGCGGAGCAGCGGACGGCCGGCAGTCGTGGTCTTCCCCTTGGGCGCCGCGGCGATCCGCTCCTCGACGAGCGTGCCCCAGCTTTCGCAGGCAGGGCACTTGCCCAGCCATTTGCCGGTCGTGTACCCGCACTCGGAGCAGGCGTGTTGGAGGGCCGCGGCCTTCGCCATAGGACGATCCATCGTAGGGCCGGGGTCCGACGTTTCCTGGCTCCTGTGAGAATTCCGCGACGATGCCGGCGCAGATCTTCACCGACTCGGAACGTCCTGACCTCTACGCGCGACTGGACGAGCTCGCCGATGGCAGCCCGGTCCGGGTTCGAATGCCTCATCGCGCCCGTCCGGCCGAGCTGGAAGGACCGCTATCCGCTGACGCCCTTCGAGGACTACATCCGCTGGACACGAGACGACGGCCTGCCGTTCGACCCGTGGATCCGGCTCCACCGCAGGCTCGGTGCCGAGATCATCGGAATCGCGGAGCGCTCGCTCGACATCAAAGGCTCAGTCGCGGACTGGGAGTCGTGGACCGGGATGCAGTTCCCCCGTGACGGGGAGTACGTCGTGCCGGGCGCGCTCGTCCCGGTGCGCTTCGAAGGCGGCGTCGGCCGCTACGTCGAGCCGAACGTCTGGATGCGGCACGAGCCGCGCTAGGAGAAGCGCTCGATCCGGAACGGCTCCAGCTCGCGCGGTGAGGCGCCCTCGAGAACCACCTGCGCGATGAGCTTGCCCGTGATCGGCCCGAGCGTGATGCCCATGCGCCCGTGGCCCGTCGCGACGTAGAGGCCGTCGCGCCCGGGCACCGCACCGATCACCGGCAGCCCATCCGACGGATAGGGGCGAAGCCCTGCCCACTCCAGCTCGATCTCCTCGGGCTCCCAGTCCTTCAGAAACGCGGCCGAGGAGCGGACGATCGCGTCGATCCGCTTGCGCCGGAGCGTCTCGTCGATCCCCGTGAGGTCGAAGATGCCCGCGATCCGCAGCAGGCCGCCGTCGTAGGTGCTGGTGCCGACCTTGCCCTCGGAGAGATAGAGCGCATGGCTCGGAAGCGTGCCGCTCGACTTCGCGGTGATGCTGTAGCCCTTCGCAGCCTCCATCGGGAAGCGGCTCTCGCCGAGAAGCTCGCCCGACCACGCACCTGCGGCAATCACAACGGCGTCGGCGTCGAGCTCCTCGACGTCGTTCACCGCGGTGTCCTCCTCGATTTTCGCGCCGTTCGCACGGAGCCACGCAGCGAGGCCGTTGGACACGCTCTCGGGACGCACGTAGCGCTCGCTCGGCGCGTGCACGCCGCCGATGACGGCGTCCGAGACCGCAGCGTCGAGCTCGCGCGCCTCGTCGCCGGAGACGACGCGCACCGGCCCCTCGTAGCCGGCCTCCTCGGCCTCCGTGAGCATCGCCGCGTACTCGTCGAGGCCCGGCTCGGTCAGAGCCGCGACCAGCATCCCCGTTGCGTGCAGCTCGAACTCGACGCCCGCGTCGCGCAGCTCGTCGTAGTCGGCGAACGAGGACTTCGTAAGGGCCACGGTCGCCTCGAGGCCGGCGCGGTAGCGCTCCCGCGACGACGCGCGCCAGAAGCCCCACGACCAGCGGAGGAACGAAGGGCCGAGCAGCGGGCTGATCTGCAGCGGGCTATCGCGATGCAGCATCCCGCGCAGCGCGCCGCCCATCACCCCGGGCGCGGGGAGCGGCGCCGAGAGCCCGGGGCAGATCCAGCCCGTGTTCCCGCGGGAGCACCCTTCCCCGACGTGTCCGCGCTCGTACAGCGTGACGTCGGCTCCGCCGCGCCGGAGCGCGAACGCACACGAGAGCCCCACGACGCCCCCGCCGACGACCGCTACGCGCACGCGACTAGTAGCCGGAGAAGCTGTCGGCCTGAACCTGGTCTTCGGACAGGCCGGCCTCGAGGAGCGAGGCCTCGACGGACTTCGCCATCGGCGGCGGCCCGGCGATCATGAAGTGGAACGACTCGAGGTCGCCGAGGAGATCGCGGAGGACATCCGCGTCCAGCATTCGCGTGTCTCCGTCCCAGCTCGGGTCCTCGGTCATCGTGAAGATGACCCGGCACCGCGGGACGACCGACTCGAGCTCTTTCAGCTCGTCCAGGAACGCGGTCGACTCGATGTCTCGGTTCGAGTAGACGAGCGTGATGTCGTAATCGAGGTCCTTGTCCGCGATGTAGCGGAGCATGGAGCGGAACGGCGTGATCCCGATCCCGCCGGCGACGAACGCGTAGCGCTTCGAGGTGTCCTCGGGGAGCGTGAAGCTGCCTTTCGGCTGCTCGACGTCGACCGCAGACCCCTCCGGCATTTCGACGAGCGAGCGCTTGAACGCCGTGTCGCGGATGCGCGTGGCGAGGCCGAGGTGGCCCTCGGTCGGCGAGGTGACCACGGTGATGTGCCGGCGCGGCCCCTTCTCGTCCTCGTGCGGCGGGTCGAGCAGCTCGACCCAGAAGTACTCACCGGGCGTCCAGTCGACCTCGTCGCTCGCGAGCTCGAAGGTGACGAAGAGCGTGCCCTTCGCGACCTCCCGCTTTTCTTTGATCGTCGCCTGCATCAGTCTCCTTCGTGGCGAGATTGTGGCGTTTCTTACCCTTCGGTGCTGCGCGCCATGCGGATTGCCATGGCATCGGCGTGAGCCGGCAACTCGCGCTTTTTACCCGTGGGCACGAAACCGCACGCCACGTATAGGCGGTGAGCCGGCTCCATCTTCTCGCTCACCTCGAGCTCGATGCGACGCGCACCCTGCGCGGCTGCCCAGTCGACGGCCGCTTGTACGAGCCGACGACCGATCCCCGCACGGCGATGCGCCGGGTCGACCCACATGGAGAAGATCCAGGCGAGCTCGGGATCGGGCTCGACGAGCGCGACCACGGCGATTCCGTGGAACCCGTCGTCGCCGACTTCGGCAAACCACGCCCGCTGGTCGGTGGGACGCACGCGGTCGCGCCACTCCTCCTCGCTCGAGTGCTCCTCCTCGGCCAGGGTGATCAGGAAGGCCGACGGCGACTCGGCGAGGGCGGCGAGTCTCGCGTCACGGGCGAGCTCCCACTCCTCCTCGCGAACGAGCCGAACCGTCAAGCGCTAGGCGCGGCTATTCGTCGTCGTGCGAGTCGTCGTCGCCGGCTTCGGCGGACGGCTCCTCGGGCGGAACCGTGACCTTCTCCGGCTCGGGCTCGTCGGGCGGGTCGATGACCGAGATCCCGACCTCTTCCTCGTCCTTGCGGTCGACCATGATCGTCGAGCCCGGCTTGAGCGAGCGGCCGAGGACGAAGTCCGCGAGCGGATCCTCGATGTAGTGCTGGATCGCGCGGCGGAGCGGGCGGGCGCCCATCGCCGGGTCGTAGCCCTTCTCGACGAGGAGCTCCTTCGCCTCCTCCGAGAGCTCGATCGCGGCCTCGTGCTCGCCCATCTG
>DASSBN010000028.1:0-5689 GCA_035698665.1 Gaiellaceae bacterium | reverse complement strand
GTCAGGGGAATGTCGAAGATCTCCGCGTCGCGCATCGCGATCTGGGCGGACTCGGCGTTGTCGGGGATCAGCCCGCCGAGTGGGAGCGCCTCACCGGAGCCGAGCCCGGGGAGCCACCATGTGACCGCGAGCGCGGCTGCGATCCAGGCCGGCACGACGAGCCAGCGGAGGCCGACGACGACGCCGGCGAACATGCGGACGACCCGTTCGCGAATCACCATTCACCGCTACCCGTCGTGTGGCTTCCGGCAAACGGGGTAGAGAGCGGCCATGAGACTCTCATACCTCCTCCGGGGCTTCCCCGGACACCCCCTGCATCCCCCGCTGACCGACGCGACGATCGGCGCCTACACGACGGCGACCGTGCTCGGCATCCTTTCCTTCGCGGGCGTTTCCGAAGGAAATCTGACGAAGGCGTGGTGGCTCGCGCTGCTCGTCGGCCTCGGCTTCACCGCCTTCACCGCGCTCACCGGCCTCGTCGACTGGCTGTCGATCACGTGGCGCTCGCCGCTCTGGTGGACGGCCACGTGGCACATGCTCTCGATGCTGACGGCGACCGGGTTCTTCGCGCTCGCGGCCGTGTTCGGGCACGACCGCTACGTCGCCGGGACGATGGGGAGCTGGACGTTCATCGCGACGCTCATCGGGTTCGTCGCGCTGACCGTCGGCGGCTGGCTCGGAGGAGCGGTGGTCTTCACGCACGGCATGCGCGTCCTGAACCTCGTCGACGAGCCGCCGGAGCGCGCGGCGATGCCCGGTCATCTCGAGAAAGAAGAGGCCGAGGCCTGATGCCCCGAGCGATCTGGACCGGCTCGATCGCATTCGGCCTCGTCAACGTCCCGGTGCGCATGTACAGCGCCGTCGAGGACCACTCGCTGCACTTCAACTACGTGCACGAGCCGGACGGGAGCCGCATCGGCTACGAGAAGGTCTGCAAGGAAGAGGGCAAGCCGGTCCCCGACTCAGAGATCGTCAAGGCCTTCGAGTACGAGAAGGGCGAGTGGGTCTACATGAGCGACGAGGACTTCGAAGCGGCGGCCGCCGAGAACCACCGCACCATCGACATCCGCGAGTTCGTCCCGTTCGAGGAGATCGACCCGATCTTCTTCGAGCGGACGTACTACCTCGGCCCCGCCGAGAACGGTGAGCGCGTCTATGCGCTCCTTCTGCGGGCGATGGACGATTCGGGCCTCGCTGCGATCGCCAAGTGGGTCATGCGCGACCGGCAGAATCTCGGCTGTCTGCGGGTCCGCGACGGGGCGATCACGCTCGAGCGGATGCACTTCGCCGACGAGGTGCGCGACCTCGAGGGCATCGCTCCCAAGAGCACGAAGGTGGAGAAGGGCGAGCTGGACATGGCCTCGCAGCTCATCGAGCAGTTCCGCGGCTCCTTCGAGCCCAGCGAGTATCGCGACACCTATCGCGATGCGCTCTGCGAGATCATCAAGGCGAAGCGGAAGGGGGAGCCGGTGCACGCCGAGCCGACCGCCGAGCCCGAGGCGCCGACCGACCTCATGGCCGCGCTCAAGGCGAGCCTCGAGGCCTCGCAGCGGCGCCGCGGGAAGTCCTCTTCGAAGCAGAACGGAAACGGAGAGCTGGACTCCCTCTCCAAGGAGGAGCTCTACGAGCTCGCGCGCGAGGCGGACATCTCCGGCCGGTCCGACATGTCCAAGCAGGAGCTGGTCAAAGCGCTGCGGCGGGCCGCGTAACCGTGGAAGAAGAACGTCCTCTCCCCGAATACGCAGCGCTCGCAGCCTCCTTCGGCACCGTCCTGGGGGGATTCTTGGTGCTTGCCGGACGGCGGCTCCCGGAACGCATCTCGCTGACCGACACAGTCCGCATCGGCCTGGCGAGCTACAAGGTCGGCCGGCTCATCGCCAAGGACCGGGTGACGACCTTCGTGCGCGCGCCGGTCACGGAGGATCCCGACGCGACCGAGCCGAAGCGCCAAGGTGCGGCGCGCGCGCTCGGCGAGCTCGTCACGT
This sequence comes from Gaiellaceae bacterium, assembly GCA_035698665.1. Classification (GTDB taxonomy): domain Bacteria; phylum Actinomycetota; class Thermoleophilia; order Gaiellales; family Gaiellaceae; genus DATEOR01. Next base: position 3,704 of record DASSBN010000028.1, on the reverse strand, counting down.
GCCCGTACTGCATCGGGCTCTGGGTCGCCTCGGGCTTCGCCTACTCGCTCGTCCTCTTCCCGCGCCAGACCCGGTTCATGACGACGATCTTCGGGGGTCAGGCGGTCGCCGACTTCCTGAACGCCGCCTTCGTCCGCCTGCAGGACGACTGACCCCGCCGGCCCGGAAGGGCATGTCCGGGGTCAGACCCCGGCCGTGTCGATTCCGGACGTGCCCCGGTGCCAGGCACCGGGACATGTCCCGTTGCGCCCTGCTGCCGCTGTGAAGCGGGATTTCGGGTCGCTGGTAGGCACAGGCGGGCGTCCTTTCGAGCCGTGCCCCGGTGCCAGGCACGGCCCGCAGCCGCACCGGCCCCGAAGGCCATGTCCGGGGTCAGACCCGGACCTGGCCGTTCAGGACCAGCCCAGCTCCTCGAGGCGGTCTTCGTCGATCCCGAAGTGGTGGGCGACTTCGTGGAGCACCGTGATGCGGATCTCCTCCTCGAGCACCGCCGGGTCGTCGCCGAACTCCTCCTCGAGCGGGACCCGGTAGATCGCGATCTTGTCCGGGAGGACGCCGGTGTAGTCGCTTCGCTCCGTGAGCGGGATGCCGAAGTAGAGGCCGAAGAGCTCGGGGTCCTCCGGGTTCTCGTCCTCGACGACGATCTCGACGTTCGACATCGCCGCCCGTAGGTCGGCGGGCAGCGAGGCGAGCGCCCGCGCCACGTGCTCCTCGAAGGTCAATACGCGGGCCGCACGGGTCTGGGGCGGCCGGCGGAGAAGATCTTGATTGCCAGGAGCCCGAAGACGAAGCCGCCGATGTGGGCGAAGTACGCGACGCCGCCGCCCTGCTCGGGCTGGACGAACGACCCGCTGCCGAGGAAGAGCTGGAGGAGGAACCAGAAGCCGAGGAAGAGCATGGCGGGGAGCTCGAAGAAGAAGAACGGGATCACCCAGGTGAAGACGCGTCCGCCGGGGAAGAGGACGAGGTAGGCGCCGAGCACCGCGGCAATCGCGCCGCTCGCCCCGACGTTCGGGATGCGCGCGGCCTCGGCCGATCCGGCCTGCAGCGTGACGATGGTCTGGCTCAGGGTCGCGAAGGCCCCGCCCGTGAGGTAGAAGGCGACGAAGCGCGGCCGGCCGAGGGTGTCCTCGACGTTGTTCCCGAAGATCCAGAGGAAGAGCATGTTGCCGAGTATGTGCTCCCAGCCTCCGTGCATGAACATGGAGGTGAAGACGTCGGTCCACCATGTGCCTCCGGGCGCCGAGCAGTCGCCGACGGGCTCGCACGGGAAGTAGCCGAAGTCGAGGATCGCCCGGTTCAGGTGCTGCAGCTCGTAGAGGATCCAGACCGCGAAGTTGGCCGCGATCATCGCCACCGTCACGACCGGGAAGCGCCGGGTCGGGACGTTGTCCCTGAGCGGGAGCACGGGCTACCTGATCACGAGGGCCAGCAAGGCCTTCTGCGCGTGCAGGCGATTCTCGGCCTGATCCCAGATGGCCGAGCGCGGCCCGTAGAGCACCTCTTCCGTGATCTCCTCGCCGTAGTGGGCCGGCAGGCAGTGCAGGACGATCGCGCGCTCGCTGCCGAGTTGGACCAGCCCGTCGTCGATGCCGAAGCCGGCGAGGTCGTTCAGCCTTCGCTCGCGTTCTTCGTCCTGGCCCATGCTCGTCCAGACGTCGGTGTAGAGCACGTCGGCGCCCTCGGCGGCGGCCCGCGGATCATTCGTCAGCTCGACGGAGCGTCCCGAGACATTGGCGGCGGCCTTCGCCCAGCCGACGACCTCGTCGCTCGGCTCATAGCCTGCAGGCGTGGCCGCGACGAAGTCCATGCCGAGCTTGGCGCAGGCGACCATGAGCGAGTTGCAGACGTTGTTTCCGTCGCCGAGATACGCCACGCGCACGCCCTCGAAGGCGCCCAGCCGCTCCCTGATGGTCATCACGTCGGCGAGCGCCTGGCACGGATGGAAGTCGTCCGTCAGGCCGTTGATCACGGGGATGTCGGCCGCGTCCGCGAGCTCGTCGACGTCGGACTGCTCGAAGGTGCGGATCATGATCCCGTCCAGGTAGCGCGACAGCACAGTGCCCGTGTCCCTGACCGTCTCGCCGCGCCCGAGCTGCAGGTCGCCGGCGGAGAGATAGAGCGCCGTGCCGCCGAGCTGGAACATGCCGACCTCGAAGCTGACGCGCGTTCGCGTCGAGGGCTTCTGGAAGATCATCCCGAGCGACCTGCCCTCGAGATGCCGGTGCTCGACGCGCTCCCGCTGCCGCGCCTTCAGGCGGTCGGCGAGGTCGAGGACCTGGAGGAGCTCGTCCGCGTCCCAGTCGTTCACGCGCAGGAAATCGCGCCCCTTGAGCTGCGCCGAGATCATGCGCGCATCCTAGAGCCCGACGACACGGGTTCCCGGCTCGCCGGCTGCGAGCGCATCCGAGCTCGTGATGAGCGCCTCGCCGCCCGTCTCGGAGACGAACCGGAACGCGGCCTCGACCTTCGGGCGCATGCTGCCCGCCGGGAGCGATTCGATGAGCCCGTCGTCGCGGCCGGGGACGAGCTCGTGGAGCGCACGCTGCTCATCCGTCCCGAAGCCCGTGAAGACCGCCGGCACCTGGGTGAGGATGACCAGGCGGTGGGCGCCGAGCGCGGCAGCGAGGAGAGCGGAGGCGTGGTCCTTGTCGATCACCGCGTCGACGCCGTCGTGGCGCCCGTCGCGCGCGACGACGGGAATCCCGCCGCCGCCCGCGGCCACGACCAGCGTGCCGCTTTCGAGCAACGTCTGGATCGGCTCGAGCTCGAGCACGGCGAGCGGCTTCGGCGAGGGAACGACGCGCCGCCAACCGCGGTTCGCGTCCTCCCGAACCGCCCAGCCGCGCTCGCGCTCGAGCTCTCCCGCCCGGTCGGCGTCGTAGAACGGGCCGACCGGCTTGGTCGGGTTCGTGAAGGCGACGTCGTCCTCGGCGACCACGACGCGCGTGAGCACGACCGCGACCCGCTTGCCGGTGACCGGCTCCAGCTCTGCGGCGACGAGCGCCCCGATCTCGGCCTGGGTCTGCGCGACGGCGACGTAGAGAGGAAGCGGCGGCGCCTCGGCGCTCGCGAGCTCCTGGCGCAGGAGCTCGTTTCCCACCTGCGGCCCGTTTCCGTGCGTGATGACGACGGGGCCCTCGGTGAGGATCGAGCGTGCTGCTTCGAAGGTGGCGGCGAGGTTCGCCCGCTGCTCGACCGCCGTTCCGCGCTCGCCGGGACCGAGTAGCGCGTTTCCTCCCAGAGCGACGACGGTCAGGGCCATAGCGGGTGCTTATTCGCCCGCACCGACAAGGGCTCCTTGTGCCGGCTAGGCCGAGTCGATGATGCCGCGCTCGGCGAGGAGCTCCGCGATCGTCGGCTCGCCGATCTCCTGCAGGCGGTAGGTGACCCGGAGGGCGGGCTTGTCCAGCTCGATGATGCGGCGGAGATCGATCGGCGTCCCGATGAGGACGAGGTCGGCGTCGGAGCGGGCGATCGTCTCGCGAAGCTCCTCCATCTGCTTGCGCCCGTAGCCCATTGCCGGGAGGAGCTGGGTCATGTGCGGATACTTCGCGAAGGTCTCCTTGATCGAGCCGACGGCGAAGGGACGCGGGTCGACGAGCTCGGAGGCGCCTCCCTTCTTCGCCGCGAGCACGGCGGCGCCGTAGGTCATCTCGCCGTGGGTGAGCGTCGGCCCGTCCTCGATGGCGAGGACGCGCTTG
>DASSBN010000027.1:0-7468 GCA_035698665.1 Gaiellaceae bacterium | reverse complement strand
GAGCCGACGATTCGCTCGCGCACGTCGGGCGGGAGGCGGCTGATCGACGACTGGAAGGCTGCAGAAGCGTTTCCGGCGACCGCGGCAAGCGCCAGAACGCACGCTGCCAGAGCGAGGGCCTTCATGGCCGCAGTGTAGGCGCGGCCGGCCCGGAAGCGGTCAGTATTCTGGCCCCGTGAGCGCCATCGAGGTCTCCGGACTGAAGAAGTCGTACGGGTCGCGCGAAGTCCTGCACGGCGTCAGCTTCCGCGTCGAGGCAGGCGAGGTCTTCGCCCTTCTCGGCCCCAACGGCGCCGGGAAGACGACCACGGTCGAGATCCTCGAGGGCTACCGGAAGCGCGACGACGGCACCGCCCTCGTGCTCGGAGTCGATCCGGCCCGCGGCGGCAGCGAGTTCCGCGCGCGCATCGGTATCGTCCTCCAGTCTTCGGCGGTCTACCCGCTCCTCTCCGTCCGCGAGATCCTCGAGCTCTTCGCCGGCTACTACGAGCGGGCCCGAAACGTCGCCGAGGTGATCGAGCTCGTCGGCCTGCGCGAGAAGAGCGAGGCGCGCGTGCGAACGCTCTCGGGAGGACAGCTGCGGCGCCTCGACCTCGCTCTCGCACTCGTCGGAGACCCCGAGCTGATCTTCCTCGACGAGCCCACGACCGGCTTCGATCCCGCGGCGCGGCGCCAGGCCTGGGAGACGATCAGCGACCTGCGCGCGCTCGGCAAGAGCATCCTCCTGACCACGCACTACATGGAGGAGGCGCAGACGCTTGCCGACCGCCTCGCGATCCTCCGCGACGGGAGGATTGTCGCGACGGGCTCGCCGCGCGAGCTTCTCTCGGGCGCGGCCGGAGTCGAGATCCGTTACCGCCGCGACGGCGAGGAGTTCGTCGTCGCCACGGACGAGCCGACCCGCGTCCTCCACGAGCTCACCGGCCAGGCGCTCGCCGAGGGCTTCGAGCTCGAAGACATCGAGGTGCGGCGCCGCTCCCTCGAAGACCTCTACCTCGAGCTCACACGAGAGGAGGCCGAGGTCGGATGAGGCTCTTTCTCCACGAGCTCGCCGCCCAGCAGAGGATCTTCTGGCGCAGTCGAGAGGCCGCCTTCTTCACCTTTCTCCTCCCGATCATCTTCCTCGTGCTCCTCGGGTCGATCTACGGCGACCGCGACACGATCGGCGGGGTCAACGCAGGCACCTACCTCCTCGCCGGGCTCCTCGGCTACGGGATCGTCTCGACGGCGTTCGCGGGGCTCGCCATCCAGCTCGTCGTGCGGCGGGAGTCGGGTGTGCTGAAGCGGGTGCGCGGCACGCCGCTGCCCCCACGCGTCTATATGAGCGCCGTCATCGCCTCGACACTCCTCGTGATCGGGCTCGAGACGGTCATCCAGCTCCTCATCGGTCGCTTCCTCATCGACGCCGACCTGCCGCAGTCGCCGGGCGCGTTCGTGTTCACGGTGCTTCTCGGCACGGTCGCCTTCGCCGCGCTCGGCCTGGCGCTGACCGGGCTCGTGAAGAGCGCGGAGGGGTCTTCCGCCATCGTCAACGCGATCTACCTGCCGATGGTCTTCATCTCAGGCGTCTTCTGGTCGACCGAGGCCATGCCGGCGTTCCTGCGCGCGATCGCGGACGTCCTGCCACTCACATACCTCCTCGAGCTCATGCGCGCAGTCTTCCTCGAGGAGGACGCGCTCTCGTCACATGCCGGAGCGGTGGTCGTGGTCGCGTGCTGGGGGCTCGCGGGCCTCGTCCTCGCGGTTCGGATGTTCAGATGGGAGCCCAGAGAGGGTATGAGCGGTGCGTGACCGATTCGACGCTCGTGTTCACCGGAGAGGGCCGTGCGGGGCCGCGGCTCGTCGTCAACTTCGGGGTCTACTCCGGCCGCGAGGCGACCGAGGCTGAGATCTACCGTCTCGCGCAGTCGTTGCTCGAGGAGCTCGACTCCGTGGAGATCGTCTCCGAGCAGCGCTTCGAGTTCGCCTCCGACGTCGAGGCGACGGTGCACCAGGTCTACGTCGAGCTGCCGCCTGGCGCGGCGGGCCGCGAAGACCGGCTGATGTCGCTGATCGAAGACTGGGCCGAGGACGCGATCGGCGAGCGCCGGCGCATCGTCCCCTGACCGTTTAGCGGCGCGGGAAAGAGGTAAGCGGGAGCCGATGCCCGAGATCGGAGTCGCACTCGCGAGCGAGGACTGGGGCCCGCGCGAGCTCGTCGAGCTGGCGCGGAGCGCGGAGGAGGCGGGCTTCGACTACGCCTTCATCTCCGACCACTTCCACCCCTGGGTCGACGCGCAGGGCTCGAGCCCCTTCGTCTGGAGCGTGATCGGAGGCATTGCCGAGGCGACCGAAAGCCTCCGCCTCGCGACCGGTGTCACGTGCCCGCTCATCCGCATCCATCCGGCGATCGTCGCCCAGGCGGCGGCGACGGCTTCGTGCCTCATGCCAGGCCGCTTCACACTCGGGATCGGCACCGGCGAGAACCTGAACGAGCACATCCTCGGAGATGCCTGGCCGGCCGCCGACCTGCGGCTGGAGATGTTCGAGGAGGCGATCGAGGTCATGCGCCTTCTCTGGCAGGGCGGCGAGCAGACGCATCGCGGCAAGCACTACACGGTCGACCACGCGCGCGTCTACAACCTTCCCGACGACCCGGTGCAGCTCGCGATCGCGGCCGGTGCGCCCAATGCCGCCGAAATCGCGGGGAAGCACGGGGACGCGCTCGTGAACAGCGCGCCCGATCCCGAGGTCGTCGAGGTCTTCGAAGCGAACGGCGGAAACGGCAAGCCCCGCTACGGGATGCTGCACTGCTGCTGGGGCGAGGACGAGGACGCGGCCCTCGAGACCGCCCACCGGCTCTGGGCGAACATCGCGCTCGAGGGCGAGCTGGGGCGCGAGCTGCCGCGGCCCTCCGACTTCGAGGACGCCGTGCAGATGGTCTCGAAGGAGGACATGGCCGAGGTCGTCCCGTGCGGGCCCGACCCGGAGCGCCATCGCGAGCACATCAAGCGCTACGAGGACGCCGGCTACGACCACGTCTTCGTGCACCAGATCGGTCCGGAGCAAGACGGCTTCCTCCGCTTCTACGCGAACGAGATCCTGGCGCGCGCCTAGCCAGGCCGCGGTTTGCGCGTAAGACCCGCTGCCGGTCGAACACGAACCCTTCGACAGGCAATCGAAGGGGACCGCAGATGCCGCACCGTGATTCTCGGATACGTCGTCAGGAGCTCGAGCGTGACGTTCTCATCGTCTCGTGCGCGATCAGCGCCGGGATTCACGGCGCCCTCGTCCCCGAGCACCTTGCGGAGGGAGCAGGCCCCGGAGGCGGCTTTCTCGCCTCGACAGTCGTCCTGACGGTTCTCGTGGTCGCTCTGTCCCTTGGTGCGGGCGAGCGTGCCGTCCTCGGCGGCGCAACCGTGTTGGCCGGGCTGATCGTCGCCTATGGCCTCGCGGTCTCGACCGGAGTCCCGCTTCTCCACCCAGAGGCGGAGCCCGTCGACGGGCTCGGCCTCGTCACCAAGGCCGTCGAAGCATTCGGGCTGGTCGCGGCGGTCGCTTTGCTCGGCCGGCCGGCCGGCCTCCTTCACCTCCAGGAAAGGACAACCTCATGAGCAGAGAAGGCGCTCGCCGCCCGATTCCGCTTGCAGTAACGATGCTCATCGCTCTCTTCAGCGCCCTCGTCGCGCTCGCGATCAGTAACGGCCACGATGCAGCAGCGCATGGCCGCAGCCACGGCACCGCAACCCCGGTCGTCAACCAGAAGCAGCTCGCGCTGCGAAACGACATGCGCAAGCTCTGGGAGGACCACGTCACGTGGACGAGGCTCGCCATCATCAGCCTCACGACGGACTCTCCGGATACGGACGCGACCGTCGGTCGGCTGCTGCAAAACCAGGACGACATCGGCGACGCGATCAAGCCGTTCTACGGCGACGCCGCCGGCGAGCAGCTCTCGGAGCTTCTCCGCGATCACATCCTCATCGCCGCGGACCTGGTCGCAGCGGCGAAGGCGGGCGACAATTCCGCAGTCGCCGACGCGCAGGATCGCTGGACCGCCAATGCGGACGACATCGCCGCCTTCCTCGCGGCCGCCAACCCACGTTCGTGGCCGCTCGCAGACATGAAGGCGATGCTGCACGACCATCTCGCCCTCACCACGCAGGAAGCGCTCGCTCGCCTGCATGGCGATTGGGCCGCCGATGTCGCGGCGTACGACGAGATCCATGTCCAGGCACTCGGCATGGCCGACATGCTCTCGACGGGAATCATCCGCCAGTTCCCGGCTCGGTTCCGCTAGCTGGCAAGGAATTGGGGGCGCGGCGGACTGAGCTACGCTGAGGCCGCGCCCCCGTAGCTCAGTGGATAGAGCAGCGGTTTGGTACGGGGGGAACCCAGGGTTCCCCCCGTGAGCCCCTCCTCAAGCTGAGCTACGCTGAGTCGCCGCGCCCCCGTAGCTCAGTGGATAGAGCAGCGGTTTCCTAAACCGCGTGCACAGGTTCAATTCCTGTCGGGGGCACCTCTTGAGGTTCCCGGCAAAAGTCAACGGCGTAGACCGGCTGGACTTTTGCTGGCTGAGGCTGGAGGAGTATCGTTTTCGGTGAAGTCATGCCCTCCGGGTCAGACCGTAGAACGCTCTCCCGCGAGCTTCTGCGCGACGTCAACGAACGCGTCGCGGCACTCGGTGGCCGTGGAGACGAGATCCTCTCCTTCCTCTGCGAGTGCTCGGACGACTTCTGCGTCGACCAGGTCGTCATGCAGCTCTCGCGCTACGAGGAGATCCGGGGTGGGGGCGACTACGTGCTCGCGCCCGGGCACGCGACCGAGTAGCCGTTCGGAGCTGGTCCAGAGAAAGGGCCCGGCTGGGCGGGCCCTTTCGAAGCGAGCGTGCGTGAGTGCTACTTCGTCGCTGTGACCGGCATCACCGGGGTTGCGACAGCTCTCGTCTCTGCCGCCTGCCGGCGAAGCGCGCCGCCGAGGGCGAGGATCATGAAGCCGATGCCCGAGAGCAGGAGCGCAACTCCGACGACGATGCCGAACATCGCGATGTTCTCCGCAAGAAAGGACACGTTGAGGGCGGTCGCGAGCGACGTCTCGGTCACCCAGATGTTCCGAGCGCCGTTCGAGACCGGCTGGCCCTTCTCATCCTTCGCAGCCGCGGCCTCGTCATTCGTCCCGGCGGGATCGTCGGGATTCGCGGCCGACTGGAAGCGGCCCATCTGCGCATAGGTCAGGCCACCGGTCGACTCGAGCGCGTGGATCCGCATGTACTGCGCGAAGACCCTGGCCTCGGCACCCGTGTCGATCGTCTCGTTGGCGACACTGGTGGTCGGCAGCTTGATGCTCGCGGGAAGCCCTGCCTCCTTGGCTTCCTTCGCGATCGCATCGGGGGTCATGTCGGGGGAACCGACGATGGCCTCCTGCTTGAGGCTCGAGCGAACTTCGTTCCGCCCGTCGATTGCGAGCACGAGCGAGACGAGGCCGATGGCGATCATGACCACGCCCGCGGCGACTCCGCCGTATTCGAGAATCTTTCTCTTCGTCATTTTCGGTCTCCTTCCGATTTCGCTGTCTGAAGCGTCACTCGGAAGGAGCCGAGCGCCATCCGGTCTCGTACCGAACTTCGATGCGGGCGCTCCCTAGGGCTCGGTTCGGGTTTCCCGCAGCACGTTCCGCGCGGCCCGGGCGGCGATCAGCTCTTCGCGGGCGTGGACGACGAACACCCGCGCCGCGGCACCGTCGGCCGCGACGTCGCAGTCGGGGACGGCGGAGGCGTTCGCAGAGGCGTCGAGCTCGACACCGAGGAAGCCGAGCCGCGCGCACACGCGCTCACGGACGCCCACCGATCCCTCTCCGATGCCGGCCGTGAAGACGAGCGCGTCGAGCCCACCCGCGGACGCCGCCATCGAGGCGACAGCGCCGGCGACGCGATGCTCGAAGACGGCATACGCGAGCTCCGCGACGGGATCCCCTGCCTCCGCAGCGGCCTCGAGCTCGCGGGCTCCGAGCGCGCCCCCGCCGAGCCCTTCGATCCCCGATTCGAGATTGAGCGCGTGATCGAGCTCGTCGACGCCGACGAGGCCCGACCTCAGGAGGTAGAGGAGCGCTCCGGGATCGACCGACCCGGAGCGTGTGTTCATGGGGATACCCTCGAGAGGACTGAACCCCATTGTCGTGTCGACGGACCGACCGTCCTTCACGGCCGAGACCGAGCACCCCCCGCCGAGGTGACAGACGACGAGGCGCGAGGCGGAGCCGCCGAGCAGCTCCGCGGCCCGCTCGGCACTCCACTGCACCGAGAGACCGTGGAACCCGTACCGGCGGATCCCCCACTCGTGGCGCCAGCGGGCCGGCACGGCGTAGGCCGCCGCCTCCTCGGGGATCGTGGCGTGGAAGCCCGTGTCGAAGACGGCCACGTGCGGGAGGCTCGGGAATGCCTCGTGGGCGTCGTCCAGCCCACGCAGGGCCGGGACGTTGTGGAGCGGCGCGAGCGGCTCCAGGCGGTGGATTTCCTCGTGGATCCCCTGGTCGATCAGAACGGGCTCGCGGAGGCGCCGCCCGCCGTGCACGACCCGGTGGGCGACCGCGTCGAGCTCGGCTGCCGCTACCTCCGCCAGCGAGGCGGCCTCGCGGGCCTCCTCGTTCTCGTCGACGACGCGGAGCTTGAGGCTCGTCGAGCCGGCGTTGACGACGAGGATCGAGCCCACGCCGTCAGTACGGCCAGGTCCAGCCGCTGATCTCCGGGTGGTCCTCGCCGTGCTCACGCGTCCACGCACGGGCACGGAGGCGAGCGTCGGAGAGCTCCTGCTGGATGCGGCCGCGGCCCGGAACCTGCGGCAGCCGGTCGAGAGCGTCCATGGCGAGATGGAAGCGATCGAGGTCGTTCAGCATGACCATGTCGAACGGCGTCGTCGTCGTCCCCTCCTCCTTGTAGCCGCGCACGTGGATGTTGCGGTGGTTCGCATGCCGGTACGTGAGCCGATGGATCAGCCACGGGTAGCCGTGATACGCGAAGACCACCGGCTTGTCGGTCGTGAAGAGCGCGTCGAACTCCGCTTCGGAGAGCCCGTGCGGATGCTCGCTCTCGGGCTGGAGGCGCATGGGATCGACGACGTTGACGACGCGGATGCGCAGGTCGGGAGCGTTCCGGCGCAGGAGATCCACAGCGGCCAGCGTTTCCAGAGTCGGCACGTCTCCACAACACGCCATGACCACGTCCGGATCGACGCCCTCGTCGTTCGAGGCCCACTCCCAGATCCCGATGCCGCGCGTGGCGTGCACGACGGCGTCCTCCATCGAGAGGTAGTCGAGCGCCGGCTGCTTGCCGGCCACGACGACGTTGACGTAGTCGCGGCTGCGCAGACAATGGTCGGCGACCGAGAGCAGGCAGTTCGCGTCCGGCGGCAGGTAGACCCGGATGATCTCCGCCTTCTTGTTGACGACGTGGTCGATGAAGCCGGGGTCCTGGTGCGAGAAGCCATTGTGGTCC
>DASSBN010000026.1:0-74466 GCA_035698665.1 Gaiellaceae bacterium | reverse complement strand
TGACCACGTATCGCCGCATCGCGCTCGACGCGCTGGGGCAGGTGCGCGGCGAGCTCGGGCTGCACCGCCTTCCGGCCGGCCCCGTCCCGCTGCCGGGCGCCGAGGGGTTGGGAGAGGCGGGCGTTCACCTCGCCCGCGCGCATCCCGGCCTCGAGCCGGCGCTCCGCTCGCATCTGTCCCATCTCTACGGCAGCCTCGCCGCCGAGGTGCTGGAGGAGGCGGCCGACGATCCTTCGCTGCTCGAGCGCCTCAACCCCGAGGCGCCCGACATCGCCGCGCAGGCCGTTTACGCGCAGCGGCGTGAGTGGGCGTGCACGCCGGAGGACATCCTCAGGCGCCGCACGACGCTCGAGATTCGCGGCCTGCGTCCGACGACGAAGCTGGCCGAGGTACTCGGCTAGAGCTCGACGATCACGGTCTTCGTCTCCGTGAACGTCTCGAAGGGATGGCGCCCGCCGACGCGGCCGATCCCGCTCCGCGAGCCGGCCCGGCCGCCGAACGGCAGGTGGCTCTCCCAGTAGTTCGACGATTCGTTGACGTTCACCCAGCCGGCGCGCGCGGCCTCGGCGAAGCGCATGCCGCGGCGCAGATCCTGGGTGAAGACGGACGCGAGGAGGCCGTAGGGCGACGCGTCGATGAGCGCGAGCGCCTCCTCCTCGTCCCGGATCGTCGCGATGGGGACGATCGGCCCGAAGGTCTCCTCCGTCGAGACCTTCATCTCGTGCGTCACGCCGGCGAGAACCGTCGGCTCGTAGTAGAGACCGGTCGGATACCCCGACGCGCGATTGCCGCCCGACACCACCTCGGCCCCGCGCTCGACCGCCTCGCCGATGTGGCGGTCCATCTTCTCCGCCACGGGCTCGTTGTTCAGTGGGCCCATGGTCGTCTCGTCCGCGAAGGGATCCCCGAGCCGGATCTCCTTCGCCATCGCGGCGGCAAGCTTGTCGAGGTAGGCATCGTGCACGGACTCGTGGACGAGAAAGCGCTCGCCCGCGGTGCAGCTCTGGCCCGCGCAGAGGAACGAGGCGACCAGCGTGGCGGCGACGGCCTTGTCCAGGTCGGCGTCCTCGAGGACGACCACCGGCCCGTTCCCGCCCATCTCGAGGAGGAGCGATTTCCCGGCAGCCCGCTCGGCGACCTTGTAGCCCGTCGTGATCGAGCCGACGAAGCCGACCGCATGCGTGTCGGTGCTGCCGGCGATCTCGTCTCCCACCACGGCGCCCTGCCCGGTGACGAAGTTGAAGACACCGGCGGGGAGCTCGGCCTCGGCGATGCACTCGGCGAGCTTCACACCGGCGACCGACGTCGTCGGCGCGGGCACCCAGACGACCGCGTTGCCCGCCGCGAGCGCGGGTGCGATCACCTCGGCAGGCATCGTGTACGGCCAGTTCCACGGCGTGATCACGCCGACGACGCCCTTGGGCACGCGGTAGACGAGCACGCGCTTGTCGGCGCTGACCGACGGCGGCATCGTCCCCTCGAGCCTCCGCGCGTCGGCGGCCGCCATGAGCCAGTACTGCTCGAGCTCGTCGACCTCGTCGTAGGCCTCGGCCTTGAGCGGCTTGCCCTGGTCGAGCGTCAGCGTGCGCGCGAGGTCGTCGCGCCGCCCGGCCACGACCGCGGCGATCCGCTCCATCGCCTCGGCGCGCTCGAACGCGGATCGCGCCGCCCAGCCACGCCAGGCGGCGTTGGCAGCCTTGATCGCGCGCTGCGCGTCCTCACGCGACCCTGCCGGAACGCTGCCGAGGCTCTCCCCCGTCGCCGGGCTCGTCGCGTCCATGCGCTCGCCGGACTCGCCGTCCACCCACTCGCCGGCGATGAACATGCGGTGCTCCACGGCCGGAGTCTCGCATCAGCCCATCCGTTTGTGAACGGACCGCGTATGGAGGGCAGCGCGTCCTTGCTCCCCCTCGGACGCTCGGCGTGGGGCGGGCGGGGCTGTGGCGCCCGTCCGCCTCTGCTTCGTCCACACCGGGGTCAGACCCCGGTGTCCAAAAGAGCCGGCTGCAGGCGAGCGCGTCTTCGCTCCGTGCGCCCGAACCTGCGACGGAACCGATACACACGCTCCACAGCGGGGTCAGACCCCGGTGTCCCGAACGGACAGGGCTTGGGCCCGAAGTGATTCGCCGCGCCTCAGCGCAAGAGCAGCAGCAGCAGAACGCCGAGCGCGAAGACGACGAGGCCCGCGACGAGCGCGGCCAGGCTTCCCGGCCTGCCCACCGGCGGATCCGGCGCCCGGTCCTTCGGAGGCGGCGGCGGAGGCGTCGGCGGGCCGATTTGCGCCACGGCTAGTGCGCCGGTGGTTCCCAGCCCTCGAGGACCGGCGGGTGGTAGTCGGCGCCGACGGTCTTCGACCCCTCGACCCACGGGCCGAGCTCCGGCTGGGGGAACTTCGTGTGCTTCTCCTTCAGCTGGATCCCGTAAGAGTTCCCCGACTGCAGGTGCTTGACCAGCACCTTGCGCGCGATCTCGTTCTCGCGCCCTTCGGGGATCGCGAAGTAGATGCGGATGAAGGAGTTCGAGTAGCGGTCGAAGACCGCGGGCGTGCCCTCTTCCTCGAGCAGCTCGACATCCTCGAGCCAATTGATGTCCTGGCCCGGTGTGGCCGCCTCGAGATCGACGTCGTCCAGCTCGGAGATGTTCTCCTGGTAGGCCTGACGTTTCCCCGAGAGGTATTCGGAGTCGATGTCCTTGATCTTCTCGGGCTCGCCTCGAGCCGCCATCAGTCGGCCGCTCCGGCCATGTCCTCGCTGGACTCCGGCAGGTAGTCGACGGGGAACTCGAGGTGTTTCTCGAGGAGCCGCTCGATCTTCTGCAGCGCGCGCTCCTCGGTGACTCCCGGGATCCAGTCGGTGCCGGCGAGCGGCACCTTCGCCATCGCGGCGGCCTCGACGGTCAGCGCGCAGAGATCCTCGGGCTCGAGGGAGTGCACGTTCGTCTTACCGCACGCGCGCGCGAGCATCTGCACCTCGAGCGTGAGCGTGTGGAGGAAGTTGTAGACGCGCTCCGCCGCCTCGTCGACGACGAGTCTCCGCCGAAGCTCGGGATCCTGCGTCGTGATCCCGACCGGGCAGCGCCCCGTGTGGCAGTGGTAGCACTCGCCGGCCGGGACACCGATCGTGCCCTCGTAGTCGGTGACCCCGGGGATCTCCTTGTTGCAGTTGAGCGCGACGAGTGCGGCGTGGCCGATCGCCACCGCCTTGGCTCCGAGCGAGAGGGCCTTGGCAACGTCGCCCCCGTTGCGGATCCCGCCCGCGACGACGAGGTCGATCTCGTCCGCGAGGCCCACGTCCTCCAAAGCCCGCCGCGCCTCTGGGATCGCCGCCATCAGCGGAATGCCGGTCTCCTCGGTGGCGATGTGCGGGCCTGCGCCCGTACCGCCCTCGGCGCCGTCGAGGTAGATGATGTCCGGCCCGCACTTGGCCGCCATGCGCACGTCGTCGTACACGCGCGCCGCGCCCAGCTTGAGCTGGATCGGGATCTGGTAGTCGGTCGCCTCCCGGATCTCCTGGATCTTCAGAGAGAGATCGTCGGGGCCGAGCCAGTCCGGGTGCCGCGCCGGCGAGCGCTGGTCGATCCCCGGCGGGAGCGAGCGCATCTCGGCCACCTGCTCCGTGACCTTCTGGCCCATGAGGTGGCCGCCGAGGCCGACCTTGCAGCCCTGGCCGATGAAGAACTCACACGCGTCCGCAAGCATGAGGTGGTGCGGGTTGAACCCGTACCGGCTCTGGATGCACTGGTAGTACCACTTCGTGGAGAGGTCGCGCTCCGGCGGGATCATCCCGCCCTCACCCGAGCACGTCGCCGTGCCGGCCATGGACGCGCCCTTCGCGAGCGCCATCTTCGCCTCGAGCGAGAGCGCGCCGAAGCTCATGCCGGTGATGTAGACGGGAATGTCGAGCTCGATCGGGTTCTTCGCGAAGCGCGCGCCGAGGACGGTCTTCGTCTGGCACTTCTCGCGGTAGCCCTCGATCACGAACCGGGTCAGCGTGCCTGGCATGAACATGAGGTCGTCCCAGTGCGGGATCTTCTTGAACATCGAGAACCCGCGCATGCGGTAGCGGCCGAGCTCGGCCTTCATGTGGATGTCGTTCAGGACCTCCGGGGTGAAGATCGGGCTGCGCCCGAGGACCGTGCGGCGCTCTGGCTGATCCGTCCCGATGTTCTGGCCGACCTGGTCGTAGCGGTCGCTGGTTGTCATAGGACGAGCTTCCTTTCGGCCGGCTCGAGGTTGTCGTAGTTGTAGAGCACCTTGCCGCAGACGAACTTCTGGAACTCCGGCGGATCGCCGAGCCCGTAGATGGAGAACTTGCGGTTGACGAACTCCGTGTCGGCATCGGTCCACTCGCCGGGGACGCAGTCGATCCCGAGCGACTTCACCTTGCCGCCGACATAGATCGTCCCGTCATACATGGAGTCGCCGAGGCCGGGCCCGACGTTGCCGCAGAGGATCTGACGGCCGCGCTGCATCATGAAGCCGGTCATCGAGCCCGCATCGCCCATGACGAGGATCGTCCCGCCTTTCTGGTCGATCCCGGAGCGCGCGCCCACCTGGCCCTTGACGACGAGGTCGCCGCCGCGGAGCGCAGCCCCCGTAAGCGAGCCGGCGTTCCCTTCCACCACGACGACGCCCGACATCATGTTCTCGCAGGCAGACCAGCCGACGCGGCCGTTGATCTGGATCTCCGGCCCGTCGATGAGCCCGCAGCCGAAGTAGCCGAGCGAGCCGTCGAAGGTGATCTTGCAGCGCGTGAGGATGCCGACGCCGAGCGAGTGCTTCGCGCCTGGATTCAGGACGGTGACGTCCGTGATCCCCTCTTCGTAGAGCAGGCGCCGCAGCTCGAGGTTGATCAGGCGTGTGGAGAGGTCGTGCGCGTCGAAGGTCGCCTTGCCGTCCTCGATCTTCGCCGTGCGCGGAGCCTCGGCGTGCGGCTCGGCGAGCCCGCGCGCGTCGTAGGTGATCCGCTGCTCTCCTACCGCTGCCACACCATCACCTCGCCTTCATAGGGGTCGTACGTGTCGATCTCGCGGTCGAGGACCGCACGGATGGCGATCTCCTCCGAGGCGAGCGCGACGACGTCCTCCGATTCGTAGAGGACGAGCGGCTTCGCGGCCATCTCGTCCTTGGCGACGCCGAGCGCGTCGTCCGTGACGGCGATGTACGTGAAGACGCCGTCGAGCTCCTCGAGGGAGTCGCGCATCGCAGCCTCGAGGTCGGCGCCCTCCGCCATCTTCTCGGCGAGGTAGACGGCGATGATCTCCGAGTCGCATTCGGACTGGAAGCGGTGGCCCGAACGCTCGAGCCGGCGCTTCCACTGGAAGTAGTTCGTCAGCTGGCCGTTGTGAACGACGGCGACGTCCTTGAACGGATAGGCCCAGTACGGATGCGCGCCCGAGATGTCCACGTCGGACTCGGTCGCCATGCGCACGTGCCCGATCGCATGGGTGCCGCCGAAGTCGTCGAGCTCGTACTGCGCGCAGACCGTGTCCGCATCGCCGAGGTCCTTGATGATCTCGAGCGACCGCCCGATCGAAAGCACCTCGGCGTCGGGGATGTCTTCGATCCGGTCGGTGAGGTCCTTCAGGTCGCCGTCGTACGAGAACGTGACACGGTGCGCGTACTCCGTCTCCTGCTCGTGCTCGCGGATCTCCGCGCCCGCCGCTTTGAGGCGCTGGATGACCCGGCCCTGGTGGCGCTCGAGCCGCTCGTCGAACTCGAAGTCACGCGGGGTGTTCGAGTCGGCCAGCGTGTAGCGCATGACGGCGAGCCCGTCGTTGGGCGGACCGTAGAGCGCGTAGCCGGTCGAGTCGGGCCCGCGATGCTTCATGGACTGGAGCATCCGCGTCATGTCGCGCCCGATGTCGTGCGTCCCGTCGCGGTAGATGATGCCTGCGATTCCACACATGCTCTCGAGCCCTCTCTAGGGCAGGACGTCGAGGTATTCGTTCACGTCCCAGTCGCTCACCTGGGCGCAGTGCCGCTCCCATTCGTCCCGCTTGTAGTGCATGAACACACGGTACATGTCACCTGGAAGCGCGTTCTTGATCACGTCGTCCTCTTCGAGCGCGTCGAGCGCGGCGCCGAAGGTCATCGGCAGGCGCTTGACCTCCTTCCCGGCCTCCATCGCCTCGTAGATGTTGCGCTCTTCCGGCTCGCCGGGATCGAGCTTGCGCTCGATGCCGTCGCGCATCGCAGCGAGGAGAACGGACAGCGAGAGGTACGGGTTCACCGCCGAATCGACGGTCCGGTACTCGAAGCGGCCGGGCGCCGAGACGCGTAGCGCGGTCGTCCGGTTCTGGTAGCCCCAGTCCGCAAAGACCGGCGCCCAGAAGCCGGTGTCCCAGAGCCGGCGGTACGAGTTGACGGTGGAGCACGTGAGCGCGGTCAGCGCGGGCTGGTGCGCCATGATCCCGCCGATCGCCCAGAGCCCGTGCTGGCCCGGCTTCTGCTGGTCCTCCCCCTCCGGCATGAAGACGTTCTCGTCCCCGCGCCAGATGGAGATGTTGTGGTGGCAGCCGTTGGCCGAGACGCCCATGAAGGGCTTCGGCATGAAGCACGGGAAGGCCCCGAGCTCGCGCCCGACCTGCTTGCAGATCTGGCGGAAGGTGGAGAGGTTGTCGGCAGCGCGCTCAGCCCGGTCGAAGCCGAAGTTGAGCTCGATCTGGCCGGGAGCGTCCTCGTGGTCGCCCTGGATCATGTCGAGCCCCAGCTGCTGGCCGTAGGAGACGACCTGGTTGATGATCGGCTGGAGCTCGGAGAACTGGTCGATGTGGTAGCAGTAGGGCTTCGTCACGCCCTCGACCGACGGCGTGCCGTCGTCGTTCAGCTTCAGCCACATCATCTCGGGCTCCGTGCCGGCGCGGAGGTGCAGGCCGGTCGCTTCCTCGAACTCCGCCTGCTGGCGGATGAGGTTGCCGCGACAGTCCGACGTCAGAAAGGCGCCCGGATCGTCGCGCTCCTCGCGGTTGCGGAAGCACTGGCACCACACGCGCGCGAGCTTCTTGCCGTCACCGGCCGTCCAGGGGAGGACGGCGAAGGTCTCCGGCTCGGGGATGCCGACGAGCTCGGCGGCCTCCGGCCCGTAGCCGATGTAGTTCCCGTGCCGGTCGATGAAGAGGTTCGCGGTCGCGCCGTAGACGAGCTGGAAACCCTTGTTCGCGATCGTCTCCCAGTGGGGCGCGGGGACGCCTTTGCCCATGATCCGCCCCGTGACCGAGGGGAACTGGTAGTAGACGTACGAGATGTCCTCCGCGTCGATGCGCTTGCGGACTTCCTTGATTCGCTCAGCGCGCCCGTCGGCGTCGACGAAGCGCTCGAGGTCGGTTGTCGCCACGAACTCTCCTCCTGGTCAGGGGGCCGGTGCGCGGATACTAAAGCGCGCAAACGGTTCCCTCCAACAATGTGCTGCTGCGGGCTAGCTCAGGTCTGCGTCGCGGTTCAAGACGTGC
This sequence comes from Gaiellaceae bacterium, assembly GCA_035698665.1. Classification (GTDB taxonomy): domain Bacteria; phylum Actinomycetota; class Thermoleophilia; order Gaiellales; family Gaiellaceae; genus DATEOR01. The sequence continues at coordinate 67,017 of DASSBN010000026.1, read as the reverse complement.
TCGTAGATCTCGCGGTAGAGGCCGATCGCCTGACCGACGTCACCGGGATCGAAGTCCTCGCCGCGGTCGAGGAGCATCCTGACCTCGTGGGCGGCGCGGTAGGAGCCCAGCACCTCGGGGTCGATGCCCTCGTCGTCGACCGGGTCCGGCGTGTCGACCGGATAGCCGGCCTCGACGAGCATCCGCCGGATGAGATCGTCGAGCTCGGGAAGCGCCTCGGCGGGCGAGTCGACGACGAGCGGCTCGAGCTGCTGCCACTCGGTCTCCCACTCGTGGCGGTCAAGTCCAGGTTCGACCATACGAATGCTCTACCGCGCGCGCACGGTATTTGAAACACCCGCCTCCGACCTTAAACTCGCCCTCGTGAAAGTGCTGATCCTGGGGTCGGGGGGCCGCGAGCACGCGCTCGCCTGGAAGATCGCGCAGAGCGAGCGGCTCAGCGAGCTGCACGCGGCGCCCGGCAATCCCGGAATCGCGGCGCTCGCTCGCTGCCATCCGATCAGGGTGGACGACGTCGAGGGCCTGCTGGGGCTCTGCAGGCAGCACGAGATCCACCTCGTCGTCGTCGGGCCCGAGGCGCCGCTCGTCGCGGGGGTCGCGGACGAGCTCAGGCGGGCAGGCGTCGCGGTGTTCGGCCCGAGCAAGGCGGCCGCCCAGATCGAGGGGTCGAAGGCATTCGCCAAGGAAGTGCTCGCCGCCGCGGACATTCCGACCGCAGCACTGCTCGACGAGACGCGCGCGCCGTGCGTCGTCAAGGCGGACGGCCTCGCCGCCGGCAAGGGAGTGTTCGTCTGCCAGACGCAGGACGATGCGGACGCCGCGCTCGAGCGGGCCCATGCGCTGGGAGGCGACGTCATCGTCGAGGAGCTGCTCGAGGGCGAAGAGGTCTCGCTCTTCGCGCTCTGCGACGGCGAAAGAGTCGTGCCGCTCGCACCGGCCCAGGACTTCAAACGGCTCCAAGACGGAGACGAGGGGCCCAACACGGGCGGCATGGGGAGCTACACCCCCGTGCCGATGCTCGGCGAAGACGACGTCCAGGAGCTTGCCGACCTCGTACACCGGCCGGTCATCGCAGAGCTCGCGCGCAGAGGCACGCCCTTCGTCGGCCTCCTCTACGCGGGCCTGATGCTCACCGACACGGGCCCTCGCGTCCTCGAGTTCAACTGCCGGTTCGGCGACCCCGAGACGCAGGCGCTCCTCCCCCGGCTCGAGGGCGACCTGCTCGAGGCGCTCGCGGCCGCCGCGCACGGCGACCTCTCGGGCGTCGAGCTCGAGGCAGGGCCGACGGCCGCGGTTGCCGTCGTGGTCGCAGCGGGCGGCTATCCGGACGACCCGGAGAGCGGAGTCCCCATCGGCGGCGTCGAGGTGGCGGGCGCGACCGGCGCGCTCGTCTTCCAGGCGGGCACGGCGCTCCGCCATGGCGAGCTCGTCTCGGCCGGAGGCCGTGTGCTCGACATCGTCGGCACCGGCAGCTCGGTCTCGGAGGCGCGGGAGCAGGCCTACGCCGCGGTCGAGCAGATCGACTTCCCGGGAGCGCAGTTCCGCACCGACATCGCGGCGAAGGGCGTCCATGTCGCAGGCTGAGTCGCATCTGCACGAGGTGCCGTTCGCCGCGCTCGAGGAGTTCGAGGACGCGGGGCCGCTCGTCGGCATCCTCATCGGCTCCGAATCCGACCGCGAGGGCATCGAGCCGGCCGTCGAGGAGCTGAACGAGCGCGGCATCTCCAACGAGCTGCGCGTGCTCTCGGCCCACCGCGATCCGCGTGGCGTGGCCGAGTACGCCTCGACCGCCGCGCTACGCGGCGTCCGCGTCATCATCGCCGGGGCCGGGATGTCGGCCGCGCTCCCGGGCGCCGTCGCCGCCTACACCGAGCTGCCCGTCATCGGAGTCCCGCTCACCTCGTCGAAGACCGCAGCCGGCGGCCTCGACGCGATCCTCTCGATCGTGCAGATGCCTCCCGGCGTGCCCGTTGCCTGCGTCTCGCTGAACGGCGCGCGGAACGCCGCCATCCTCGCGGCGAAGATCCTCGCCCAGGGCGGGGGCTACCCCGGCCCGGGCGCGCCCGCGACCGCCGGCTAAAACGACGACGGGACCCATGCGGGCCCCGTCGGAGTGGTCGTGCCGCTCTGCGGCTAGTCGTCGTCTCCGCCTCCGTGGCCGGAGTGGCCGGAGTCGTCGTCGCCTCCGCCGCCGGGGCCGGAGTTGTCGTCGTCCTGGTCGTGGCTCGACCCGGGGCCGGAGTTGTCCTCGATCCCGCCCTGGTCGTCGTCGCCGGCACCCGCGCCGGCGCCGGTGCAGCGCGGATCGTTCGCGTGCTCTGCCTCGTCGCAAGGGCCACTCAGGTCCTCGCCGGCATCGTCGTCGTCGCCGACGACAGCGTCGTCCTCGGCGTGGTCGCGACCGCGGCCGCGATCGTCGTTTGCATCTTCGCCCTGATCGTCCGCGTCGTTGTCCTCGGGGACCTGGGCGCCCGCGCAGCGCGGGTCGTTCGCGTGCTCGGCCTCGTCGCACGGCCCCTTCACGTCGATGACGGTCGAGCCGGGATCCGAGCTGGAGCCGCCGTTCGTGCCCGCCGCAACCGCGACGCCGACACCGACGGCGAGCACCGTGGCGAGAATGAGCAGAAGCTTGTTGAAGGAATTCACTCTGATGACCTCCGTCGAATTGCTTACTCCCTCACCGTAGAAAGGCCCGGTTCAAGCGCGGGCGCGTTTCCGGTGAAGCTTCGGTCGGCGCAGGTAAAGAGTTGGTTCAGACAGCCGGCGAGCTAGTCGTCGCCGCCCGAATCGTCCGAGCCGTGCCCCGAGCTCGAGGAGCCGGAGCCGCTGTTCGACGTCGAGCTGTCGTCAGAGCCGCCGCCGCCCGGGCCGGAGTTGCCGCCCGAACCGCCGTGGTCGTCCGTGGTCGTGCCGCCGCCCGACGTGGTTCCACTGGACGAGGAGTGGGGGTTGTCGTCGCCCTTACGCTCCTTCTCGGACTTCTTCGAGTCGTCGTCGAGAGCCTTGGGATTCGCCTTGCCCTGCGTCGCGACCGGCACGGCGACGGGCGTCGCGGCGATCGTGCTCGCCGAGCTGAGATACACCGCGAGGGCAAGCCCAACGGGCAGGGCGAGACCGGCGATCGCAACGAGCAGGGTGGTCAGACGCGGCATGTCCTGAACGTAGCAGCGGCCGTCTTCAGAATCGGTAAAGGCACGGTCAGCGATCGGCAGGTGCGCGCCCGAAGGCCACCTGGATCCTCGTGCCGGGGCCCTCTCCGAGCGTTACCTCGCCGCCCCAGCGCTCGACGAGCTCGGCGACGATCGCAAGCCCGAGCCCGGTTCCCGGTCCGAGGCGGCGGCCGTTCGACCCGCGGTAGAAGCGCTCGAAGACGCGGCCACGATCTTCGTCCGGGATTCCCGGCCCGTCGTCGGCGACGACGAGCACCGCGCGGCCGTTCGCGGCGTCGGATTCGACCGTGACGTGCGTTCCCGACGGCGTGTAGCGCAACGCGTTCTCGACGAGGTTGTCGACCACGTGCGCGAGATCGCCCGGGTCGGCGAAGACGACTGCCCGCTCATGGCGACCGGCCGCGACCGTTTTCTCGGCATCGGACGCGGGAGCCTGCCAGCGCTCGACCGCCTCCTCGACGACGGCGGAGAGGTCGACGTCCGTGCCGGCGGGAGGCGCGGTCGCAGCGCCCGCGAGATCGAGGAGGTCGTCCACGAGCGCCTCGAGCCGGTCGAGCTCCTCCTCCGCCTTCGCCGCGTTCTCGCCGGCCGTGCCGCCCTCGGCCCGGATGGCCTCGAGCCGCAGCTTGATTCCCGTCAGCGGCGTGCGGAGCTGGTGCGAGGCGTTCGCGACGAAGTCGCGCTGCGCGCGCATGCTCGAGCCCAGGGCACCCGCCATGCGGTTGAACGACGCGCCGAGGGCCGCGAGCTCGGCCGGGCCGTCGGTGGGCGCACGCGCGTCGAGATTTCCCTCGCCCAGCTCGCTCGCGGTGTCGCGCAACCGGCTCAGAGGGCGCGAGACCGTCGTCGCCAGGAACCACGCGAGGAGAAAGGCGCCGGCGACGACGGCGAGCCCGATCGCGGCAAGGCGCATCCAGCTGCGATGGACGCGGTCGACGACGGACTCGCGCGACGCGGAGGCCCGAACCGCGCCGATCACCAGACCCTGGTGGACGACCGGGACCGTCACGAGGAGGAGGTCTCCACCAACGGTGTCGCTGAAGCGGCGGCGCGAGTCAACCCGACCCTCCTCCAGTGCGACGCTGAACTCCGGACGCTCCGGCGTCGCAAACTTCGATCCCGGCGCGGCCTGGTCGGCGCTGTCCGTCAGGACGCGCCCGTTCGCACTCGTGACGACGATTCGCTGCCCGAGGCCGGCCGCGGTCTCGTCCACCGCGCTCGTCACGGCCAGCGCATTCGGGTTCGAACCGGCCCGGTTCGCGGCCGCGACGTCGTCGGAGATGCGGGCCGCGAGCAGTGCCGTGTTGCTGAGCACGTCGGCCTGGAAGTCCGAATCCGCGCGACGCTCGATGCTGAGCGCCAGCGGGATCTCGAGCGCGAGGACGACCGCGGCGACGAGGTAGGCGGCCGCGAGGACGAGGCGGGTGCGGAAGCTCACGGCTCGAGCTCGTCCGCCGACGAGAACCGGAAGCCGACTCCGCGAACGGTGTGGATGTAGCGCGGCTCGGCGGGGTCGTCGCCGAGCTTCTTGCGCAGCGAGCTCACGTGGACGTCGAGCGTCTTCGTCGAGCCGAACCAGTTCGGGTCCCAGACCTCCGAGACGAGGTCGTTGCGTTTCACCAGCCGGCCCGCGCTCTCGAGGAGGACGCGCAGCAGCTCGAACTCCTTGACCGTCAGCTCGACCGGCTCGCCTCCCACCGTGACCGCCCTCGTGTCGAGGTTCATCGTCACCTCGCCCATCTCGAGGGAGCCTCCCCGGTCGTCGCCGGCGGGCTCTGCGGCGGTTCGCCTCATGACCGCGCGCATGCGGGCGACCAGCTCGGCGGCGCTGAACGGCTTCGTCACGTAGTCGTCGGCCCCGAGCTCGAGGCCCAGCACGCGGTCCATCTCCTCGCCGCGCGCACTCACCATGACGACGGGAACCCGCGACGTCTGCCGAATCTGGCGGAGGACGTCACGCCCGTCGCCGTCCGGGAGCATGACGTCGAGCAGCACGATGTCCGCCCCCTGGGCGGAGAAGGACTCGAGGCCGTCGGCTGCCGTCTCGGCGAGCCGCACGTCGAAGCCCTCGCGCCGCAACGCATCCGCGAGCGGCTCCGCGATCGGGCGCTCGTCCTCGATGACGAGGACTTTCTTCCTGCTGATCATCGCCATGGTCACAATACGGGCGCGGGTCGCGCTCGGCTTTCCGCCGGTTCCCCCACCACGCGCTCTAGAATCGAACGGGTGATCCCGCGCTACTCCCGCCCGGCCATGCAGCACGTCTGGTCGGACGAGGGCAAGCTCGCCCGCTGGCTCGAGGTCGAGCTCGCCGCGCTCGAGGGCTGGAGCGAGATCGGGGCGGTTCCCGCCGACGCGGTCGCGCGGATCCGCGAGCATGCGGAGCCGCCGACCCCTGAGCGCGTCGCCGAGATCGAGGAGCGCACGCATCACGACCTGGCCGCGTTCGTGGACGCCGTCGCCGAACAGCTCGGCGACGATGGGCGCTGGTTCCACTTCGGGCTGACGTCCTCGGATGTCCTCGACACCGCGCTCGCGCTCCAATCGCGCGAGGCCTGCCTCCTCATCCTGGAGGGGCTGCAAAAGGCGCAAGCGGCCGTCGTGGGCCGTGCCGAGGAGCACCGCGCGACCGTGATGGTCGGGCGGACGCACGGCGTCCACGCCGAGCCGATCACGTTCGGCGTCAAGCTCGCCGGCTGGGCGTTCGAGCTCGAGCGCGAGAGCGACCGGATCGAGCGCGCGCTCGCCGGGATCAGCGTAGGCAAGATCTCCGGGGCGGTCGGGGTGTACGGCGGCGGCGATCCCGAGGTTGAGCGCGTCGCCTGCGCGCGGCTCGGCCTCATGCCCGAACCGGTCTCCACGCAGGTCGTGCCGCGCGACCGGCTCGCGGAGCTCCTCTCGGCGCTCGGCCTCTGCGCCGCGTCGGTGGAACGCTTCGCCACCGAGATCCGGCACCTGGCACGCACGGAGGTGCGGGAGGTTCAGGAGCCTTTCGGCCGCGGACAGAAAGGCTCGTCCGCGATGCCGCACAAGCGAAACCCCGTGGTTGCGGAACGGCTCTGCGGTCTCGCGCGCGTCGTCCGCGCGGCCGCGACGGTCGGGCTCGAGAACGTCGCGCTCTGGCACGAGCGGGACATCTCGCACTCGAGCGCCGAACGAGTCGTCATCCCCGATGCCTTCCTCGCGCTCGACTACATGCTCGACCGGCTCACCTGGCTCGTCGAGGCCCTGATCGTGGATTCGGAGCGCATGCGCGCCAATCTCGACTCCTCCCACGGACTCGTTTTCAGCCAGCGCGTGCTCCTCGCCCTCGTCGAGTCCGGCCACTCGCGCGACGAGGCCTACCGGCTCGTGCAGCGCAACGCCCTCCGCGCGTGGGACGAAGGCCTCGACCTCCGGGGGCTCCTCGAGCAGGACCGCGACGTCAAACTTTCGCCGGAGGCGCTCGACGCCGCCTTCGACCTGGACGACGCGCTGAAGCACGTCGACGTCGTCTTCGACCGACTAACCACCCTCATGACCCGCAAGGAGGAACCAGTTCATGCCTGAAACGGCCGTCCACGTCGCGAGCGGCAAGGTTCGCGAGATCTTCGAGCTCGACGCCGAGCGCCTGTTGCTCGTCGCGAGCGACCGCATCTCGACCTTCGACGTCGTCCTTCCGACCGAGATCCCCGACAAGGGCCGCGTGCTCACGGGGCTCTCGGGCTTTTGGTTCGCGCGGACGCGCGAGATCGTCCCGAACCACCTCCTCGCGCTGCGTCCCGACGGCCGCTCCACCGAGGCCAAGCGGCTGGAGATGCTGCCGATCGAGTGCGTCGTGCGCGGGTACCTGGCCGGTTCGGGCTGGAAGGACTACTGCGCCACGGGCGCGACCTCGGGCCACGAGCTTCCCGCCGGCCTGCGGGAGTCGGACCGGCTGCCCACCCCCATCTTCACGCCGGCGACGAAGGCACAGACGGGCCACGACGAGAACATCGACCACGCTCGCGCCGCCGAGCTCATCGGCGAGGAGCGCCTGGCCGAGGTCGAGCGGATCGTCCTCGAGCTCTACCGGTTCGCCTCCGACTACGCCGCCGAGCGCGGCGTGATCATCGCCGACACGAAGTTCGAGCTCGGCTTCGACGACAAGGGCGAGCTCGTTCTCGGCGACGAGGCCCTCACGCCGGATTCCTCGCGCTTCTGGCCGGCAGACGTGTACGCGCCAGGGGGGCCGCAGCCCTCGTTCGACAAACAGTACGTGCGCGACTACTGCGAACGGCTCGGATGGGACAAGACGGCTCCGGGCCCGGAGCTGCCCGAGGAGGTCGTCGCCGAGACGCGCGCGCGGTACGTGGAGGCCTTCGAGCGCCTCACCGACATCCCGTTCGGCGACTACCTCGCTGACCCAGAGGTCGTCCTGCGATGAGGGCAACCGTCCTCGTCCGCCCGAAAGCGGGGATCCTCGACCCGCAGGGTGAGGCCGTCGAGAGCTCGCTCCGCCAGCTCGGTTTCCCGGTTGGCGAGGCGCGGGTCGGCCGCGTAATCGACCTCGACGTGCGGGCAGCCACTGCAGAGGAGGCCCGCGGCGAGATCGAGCGCATGTGTGAGCGGCTGCTCGCCAACCCCCTGATCGAGAGCTACGAGATCGAGGTCGCCGAGTGAGCGAGGTCGCGCCTCGGATCGCAGTCGTCGTCTTCCCAGGCTCGAACGACGACCGGGACGCTGCCTGGGCTCTGACGGCGCTCGGCGCCGAGTCCCGCCTCGTCTGGCACGCGGAGGACGAGCTCCCAGAAGTGGATGCGGTCGTCCTCCCCGGAGGCTTCTCCTATGGCGACTACCTGCGCTGCGGCGCCATCGCACGCTTCTCGCCGGCCATGAAGGCCGTAACTGCGTTCGCGAACGAGGGCGGGCTCGTTCTCGGGATCTGCAACGGGTTCCAGATCCTCTGCGAAGCCGGCCTGCTTCCAGGCCTGCTTCGCCCGAACGCGTCGCTCGAGTTCGTCTGCGCGGACGTGCACATCCGGGTCGAGCGCGCCGACACGCCGTTCTCTTCCCGGTGCGAGGTTGGGCAGGAGCTCGTGATCCCCGTGAAGCACGGTGAGGGGTGCTACCACGCACCGGACGACCTCGATGACGACCAGATCGTCTTCCGCTACGCGGAGGGCGCGAACCCGAATGGGTCGGAGCGCGACATCGCAGGCGTCATCAGCGCGAACGGGAACGTGCTCGGACTCATGCCGCACCCGGAGCACGCTGTAGATCCCCTGCTCGGGTCGGGAGACGGCGCGCTCGTGCTCGCGTCGCTCGTGGATGCCGCTCGAGAGCGGCTCTATACGAGGGCCTAGGCAGCCATTCCGAGCGCTCCTCCGATCGCCGGATGGTCGGCGAGCGCTGCGCGGAAGCGCTCGAGGTCGCGGCCGCGAAGGGTGACGGGCCCTCTCCGAGCCGTGCCGTCGGTCGAATAGGCGAAGCGGACGAGCTCGTTCCCCTTCTCGTCGACGAGCAGCTGAACGATCGTGGCGAAGCGCCGGTCACCCGCGCGCTGCTGCACGGTGAACTCCTCCAGCACCTCCGCCTGTCCCCATGGTGTCGTCGCTTTCGCCATGAACCCGAGGCTAGAGCGCAAAGGCGCGCGTGAGGCGCGCCGAATGTGCCGGCTTCGTGTCGCCTTCGCGCCGGAGGAGATGCCGCGAGCGGCTCAGGCCTCGCGCAGCCGGGGGTCGAGCATGTGGTGGGCGATGTCCACCAACAGGTTCAGGCAGACGATCAGCACCGCCAGGACGATCGTCACGCCCATGACCACCATGTAGTCGCGGGCGATGACCGAGGCGACGAAGTACTTGGAGATCCCCGGGATCGAGAAGATGTTCTCGACGATGAACGAGCCGGTGATCATGGCGCCGAACATCGGCCCGGCGACGGTGATCATGGGCAGGAGCGAGTTTCGGAGCGCGTGCACTCCGACGACGCGCCTCGCCGACAGCCCCTTCGCGCGCGCCATCCGCACGTAGTCGGTCTCTAGCGTCTCGAGCATCGACCCGCGCAGCAGCCGAGCGAAGTAGGCCATCGGGACGAGGCTCAGCGTGAAGGTCGGGAGCACCTTGTTCTGCCAGCCGGCATCCCAGCCCGAGGTCGGCAAGAGGGCGAGCTTCACCGACACGTAGTAGACGAGGAGCGTGGCGACGAGGAAGCTGGGGAGCGAGATCCCGAGACCGGTCAGGATGCGGACCGCGTAGTCGAAGATCGACCCGGGCATCAGCGCGGCCAGAATTCCGACCGGAATACCGATGAGAATTGCCCACGCGAACGCCAACAGCACGAGCTCGAACGAGCGCGGCGCCATCTGTTTGATGATGTCGGTCACGCGCATGTAGCGAAACGAGAGCGACGGCCCGAGGTCGAGGGTCGCGACGCCCTTCAGATAGTTGGCGTACTGCTGGTACCAGGGGAGGTCGAGCCCATACTTCTCACGCTGGTTTCGGCGAATGGCCTCGGGCTGGTAGTCGCCGTACTTGACCCAGCCCGCGTTCGAGAGCCCGAGCATCGGGCCATGGCGGAAGGGGTCGCCGCCGATCGAGCGCATCATGAAGAAGACGATGGTGAGAACCACCCAGAGGATGGGGATGGTCCAGAGCAGACGTCGGAGGATGAAACCGGCCACCTACTGAGCTTGCCCTAATCGTGAGCATCACCACCACTTCAATTTCTTGGCGCGAGAGTAAGTGCTTCTTACGCTCGCGCGTGGGGCCTTGACGAGCGCGGAAACCGCCCGCTCGCTCCCGAGGCGGGCAATCGTCCGATTGGCGAAGACTGCGCTGCGCCGCTGGGCCCGCGGGAGACCGGTGCCTCTGCCGACCCTGCTCCGCCTCCGTCGGTTCGGCGGCCGGCCGAACATCCTCACGTTCCGCGCGGCGAGCGTCGTCAGGCGAGGAACGGCGCTCGACAACCCCTTCCTCTCGGAGCGCCTCGCCGACCGACGGCTCGGCGACTGGACGATCTCCGCGCAGACCATGAACCTGGTCGAGGGCGAGATCCGCGCCGTCCCGCCCAGGCGGATCCTCGAATTCGGCAGCGGCGTGAGCACGGCCTGCCTCGCCCGCTACATGGCCGAGAGCGCGCCCGGAGCGCGCCGGCCGGCCGTTGTCTCCGTGGAGGAGAACGAGGATTTCTGTGCGGAGTCCCGTGCGCTCGTCTCCGAGCTCGAACTGGCCGAGCTCGCAACCATCCAGCACGCGCCCCTCGTGCAGAGAACGATCGCCGGTCGCACGATCAAGGCGTACGACCTCCCGCAGGCGGTCCTTGCCGGACTCGAAGCAGACCCTCCCGACCTCGTCTTCATCGACGGGCCGAGCAAGGCAGGAGGGCCCTTTTCGCGCTGGGCCGTCCTCGAGACCCTGCTCCCCCTGCTCCCCGACGGCTTCCGTTTCTACCTCGACGACGCGCTCTCCGATTCGGCGCTCGAGTGCGGCCGGCTCTGGGACGAGCTACCCGGGGTCGAGGTCTTCGGGGTCGCGCTCGTGGGCCACGGTGTCCTCGTCGGCGAGTACCAACCGCCGTGCGCCGCCGGTTGAGCCGAAACCGAGGAGGGGGCAGCCGCTCCGGCCGCCCCCTCCCGTCGTCCGGGTTCTACGGAACGAACGTCCCTTCCGAGCCGGCCGGAGCCGGGAGACGGAAGGTGCCCGGGATCTTCTTCCCCGCCACGCCGTTCACGGACTTCGTCGAGTACGAGTACATGAGCACCGCCGTGCCGATCAGATCGGCGTTGACGGCAAGGGCGTGATTGTTGTTGTTCGCGAACGTGTCGCAGGCCTGGTGGTAGCACGGGTCGAACGGCGCACCTACGGTGCCGCCCCAGATTCCCGCCTGCTCCGCGGTCTTCGGAACCTCCGCGCCGGTGAAGAGACCGCCGGCTGGAATGTCGTTCAAGATGAACGCCTGATAGTCGCTGCGTCCGTCGAACGCGGCGTCGTCGTAGGGCTCACCCTGCTTGGTGTAGAAGGACTCGAAGAGATCCTCGATCGCCACCGAGCCGTCCGGGATGACCGGACCCGTGAAGCTCGACTGATCGGCGTCCTGGGTCATGAAGATGTAGTTCGGTGACCCAACCATGTCGAAGTTCATGTAGAGCCCGATCCGTCCGAGCTCCTCTTCGCTCAGGCTGTTGACGTAGTTCGTCGACCCCACGAGACCGCTCTCCTCGGCGGTCCACCACGCGAGCCGAACGGTGTTCTGCAGCTTCACGTGCGCGAGCTGCTCCGCCACCTCGAGGAGGACGGCGCTGCCGGAGCCGTTGTCGTTGATCCCCGGTCCGGCGAGCACCGAGTCGAGGTGCGCTCCGGCCATGACGACGTTGTCGTCGTTCGCGCCGGTCTTCTCCGCGATCACGTTCGCGGTCGGCAGAGTCATGCGCTCGGTGTTGGCGAAGACCCGCATGTTGAGACCCGGCGTGTGCGCCAGCTCGTCGCCGAGCGGATACGTGATTCCGATCACCGGAATGCCGCTCGTGTTGTTGGCCGTGAGCGTCACCGGCGGGATGCCCATCCGGTCGGGCGTGTTCCCCTGGTTGAAGATGACGATCCCGATCGCACCGGCGGCCGCGGCGTTCTCGGCCTTCAGCTCGAAGGTGCAGACGCCGCGCTGAAGGAGGGCGATGTTCCCCGCCGGGAAGCCGGCGAAGTCCGACGCCTCGCAACCGCTGGTCGACCCGTTGCCGAGCCCGAACTGAAGATCGACGTTGGTGACCGGCGCCGTGACGTCTCCCGGGTCCGACTGGTCGATCACGCCGAAGTCGGTCCCTTCGACGTATGTGATGGAGTTCGGCGCCGTCTGCTGCAGGGCCGAAGGCCCGAGCTCGCGGTATGCCGTGTAGTCGAACTCCTGCAGATGGACGTTCCAGCCCGCCGCTTCGACCCGGTCGACGACGTAGTCGATCGACGCGTTGTGGCCGGCGAGCCCCGCGAAGCGATTCCCTCCGTTTGCGTCGGCGATGGCCTGGAGCGCGGCCTGATGTGCCCGCACCTGGCCGACCCGGATGCATTCGATGATCTTCTCCGGGGTGTTATTCGCGCGAGCGTCGCAATCCGCCTGCGAAGGCGCAGCCTGCGCCTTGCCGACGGGCAGCGCTGTCGCCAACGCGACGGCGACGATTGCAAGCACTCGGACGTGCCTGCGCCCGAGCGCCCGTGCAAATACGGACATGTTCCCTACCTCCCCAGTTCACGACTGAACGACATCGATCAGTCGTCCCGCTGTGGTGCGGGAGCATAACGGGCCCTTCAGGAAGCGGAATCGCCGGGGCCGACCCGGCTCGCCGACTACGCCCGCTCGATCAGCTCGACCCGGTAGCCGTCCGGGTCGCGGACGAAGCAAAGCCGTGAGCCGCCCTCACGCACCCTGTACGGCGGGCGCTCGGGCTCGATCCCCTGCCCGGCCAGCTCGGCGAGCGTCCCGTCGAGGTCGTCCACGGTGAGCGCGACGTGCCCGTAACCGGTGCCGAGCTCGTAGGAGTCGACGCCGAAGTTGTGGGTGAGCTCGAGCCGGTCACCGTCCCCCGGGAGGCCCATGAAGATGTTGACCGCCTCGTCGCGGATCGGCAGCTCGCGTCGTTTTTCGAAGCCGAGCGCCTCGTAGAACGCGACCGACCGTTCGGGATCGGTGATGCGGTAGCAGGTGTGGATGAGCTCCATCGCCCGCGAGCCTAGCGAACGACAAAGAACCGCTGCCGGGCGGGCTGCGTATGCAGGTCCCGAGAATCCTCGAGGGAAGGAGACGGGATGAAGAAGCTCTTGGCAGTCCTCGCCGCCGTGGTTGCAGTGGCCGCGATCGGCGTGACAGCGGCGGTGTCCAGCGGGGACGCGCGCACCGTCCTCAAGTTCGACACCATGGCGCCGGTCGTGCCGCCCTATACGGGGCCGACGAACCCGGTCCGCGGCGTGAACGGCGGCGGTGTTCCGTGGAAGCTCGAGTCCGCGGAAGGCAAGCTCCGCGCTGACGGGAGGCTGAAGATCGAAGTCGAGGGGCTCGTCCTCGTGAGCAGCGGTGCGAATCCCTCGCCGACGTTCAAAGGAGTCGTCAGCTGTCTCTCGAGCGACGCAGCAGGCCTGCCGACGACGGTGAACGTCTCCACCGACCCGGTGCCGGCGACCACGACCGGGGATGCGGAGATCAACGCCAAGGTCGCGCTTCCATCGCCGTGCTTCGCCCCGATCGTCTTCGTGACGTCGGGCGGCGGCAGCTGGTTCGCGGTTACGGGCGTCTGATCGAGCTCAAGCGCGTGGGGTCGCCGGGGCGGGCTCGTCCCGGCGGCCCCGCACGACCTTGAAGATGCCCGAGCCGAGCGCGACGCCCGCGAGGATGAGGACGAGGCCGAGCGCCGCGTTCAGGTGGATCTGCTCGTCGAGGATCGTCACGCCGTAGAAGAGCGCCATCGGCGGGAGGAGATACGTGACGAGCGAGGTGCGCGACGAGCCGTACGTATTCAGCATGCGATAGAGGATCAACGTGGCGAACGCGGTCCCGATGAGGCCGAGGGCGGCGACCGAGGCGAGCGCCTTCCAGCCCGGCATCTCGTCCGGAAGCTGGAAGAGCGACACCGGGAGCAGCAGGATCATCCCCCAGAAGGTCGTCGTCGCGGCAACGACAATCGGCTCCGTCTGGCCGAAGCGGGCCGGCGCATAGAGGTTCGCGCAGGCGTAGGAGAATGACGCAAGGACCACCGCGAGCGTTCCGGCGATCGCCCACCAGCCCCCCTCCGGGTCGAGACCGGTGAGGACGCCGACGCCCACGAGGCCGAGAAGGACGCCGAAGAGACGCATTCCCGTCACGCGCTCGCTGGGTCGGAACGGGATGGCCAGGAGCGCGACGAAGATCGGTACCGTCGAGTTCGCGATCGCGGCGACCCCGGAGTCGATGTGCTTTTCCCCCCACGCGATGAGCGTGAAAGGAATCGCCATGTTGATGAGGCCGAGCAACGCGCCCCCGCGCCCGGTCTCCTTGATCGCCGAGACCGCACCTCGAAAGCCCGAGGCGAACGCGAGGACCGGGAAGAGCGCGGCAAAGGCGAGGATCAGCCGCAGGCACATCATCGGCGCGGGCTCGAGGTCCTCGACCGCGACCTTGATGAAGAGGTACGACGCTCCCCAGGAAGCGGCCAGGACTCCGAGCATCACGACGTAGCCGCGCACGACTTGGACCCTAACGACGAAAGGCCTCCTCGCCTTCCGCTCGACTCGATATGGTTGGGGAGGCCTCTTGAGCTCCGTTGCTCACCGCCCGTTGCATCGCGCGCTCGGCCTCACGGACGGGGAGTTCGACCGTATCGAGACACTGCTCGGCCGCCGGCCAAACGACTTCGAGCTGGCTGTTTTCTCGCTCCTCTGGTCCGAGCACTGCGGCTACAAGCACTCGGCGCTGCTCTTGAAGCGCTTCCCGACGGAGGGCGCGGGCGTCCTCCAGGGGCCGGGTGAGAACGCAGGCGTCGTCGACCTCGGCGAAGGCGAGGCCGTCGCGTTCAAGGTCGAGAGCCCCAACCACCCCTCCGCCGTCGAGCCGTTCCAGGGCGCGGCGACCGGCGTCGGCGGAATCCTCCGCGACATCGTCGCCATGGGCGCCCGCCCGATCGCGCTCCTCGACGGCCTGCGGTTCGGCAGTCCGGGGTTCGAGTTCGGCCGTGCGGTGGGCGGAATCGGCCACTACGGCAACTGCGTCGGCGTGCCCACGGTGGGCGGCGACACGGTCTTCGACGACACCTACGCCTCGAACCCGCTCGTGAACGCGATGTGCGTCGGCCTCCTCCCGACGGATCGCGTGACGCGCGCGGAAGCCGGCGGCGCGGGCAACCACGTGCTCCTGTTCGGCGCGACGACGGGACGCGACGGGATCGGTGGCGCGAGTGTGCTCGCGAGCCAGGAGCTCTCCGACGAGGACGAGGACAAGCGCCCGTCCGTCCAGATCGGCGACCCCTTCACCGGCAAGAAGCTCATCGAGGCGAGCCTCGCGCTCGTCGAGAGCGGGCTCGTGCAGTCGCTGCAGGATCTCGGCGCGGCCGGCCTCGCATCGTCCCTGTCGGAGATGGCGAGGGGCGGCGTGGGCATCGACGTCCATCTCGACCGCGTGCCCCTGCGGGAGGCAGACATGGAGCCCGTCGAGGTCATGATCTCGGAGAGCCAGGAGCGCATGGTCTGCGTCACCGACCGGCCCGACGCGGTCGCGGAGGTGTGCGCGCGCTGGGAGCTCGAATGCGCCGACATCGGCGTCGTCACCGCTTCCGGCGCGTTGCGGATGTTCTGGGACGACGAGGTCGTCGGCGAGATCCCGGCCGAGCTCCTCACCGAGGAGACTCCCCGCTACCGCGTCTCCACACGGCCCCGGAAGCTGCAGGCGCCGATCGCGCACCGCGCGATCAAGCCCGAGCCGGCCGAGCTCGTCGACCTCTTGCGAACGCCGAACCTGAAGAGCCGCTCCTGGGTGTACCGCCGCTACGACCACCTCGTCGGCTCGCGCACCGTCCGCCGGCCCGGGCTCGACGCCGCCGTGCTGCGGCTGCGCCCGTCCCACCGCGGCCTCGCCGCCTCCCTCGACGGCTCGGGCAGGATCGCCTGCCTCGACCCGCAGACCGGCGCGATGCTCGCCGTCTTCGAAGCCGCGCGTAACGTCGCGTGCGCGGGCGGGAAGCCGCTCGCGCTCACCGACTGCCTCAACTTCGGAAATCCAGAGAAGCCGGAGATCGCCTGGGAGCTGACCGAGGTGATCGAAGGCATGTCTCTCGCATGCGAGGCGCTCGGGATCCCGGTCGTCTCCGGCAATGTGTCGCTCTACAACGAGACCGACGGCTTCCCGATCTATCCGACTCCGGTCGTCGGATGCGTCGGCCTCGTCGCCGATGTGCGACGCGTCCCGTCGGGCTGGCGGCAAGGCGACGCTGTCTACGTCATCGGCGCGCCGGAGCTCTCGCTCGACGGCTCCGAGTACCAGTCGCGCTTTCTCGGCGGCGCCGCCGGCAGGCCTCCGCGGCCTCATCTCGGCGCCGAGGCTGCGCTCGTCCGCTTCCTCTGGCGCGCAGCCCCGACGCTGACCGCCTCCCACGACTGCGCCGAGGGAGGGCTCGCGGTCGCGCTCGCCGAGCTGGCGCTCTGGTCGGGGGTCGGGGCGCAGGTCGAGCTCGAGGACGACGCCGTCGTCTGGTTCGGCGAGGGCGGAGGCCAGGCAGTCGTCGCGTGCCGCTCCGAGGACGAATCGGCGCTCGAGGGCATGCCGTACCGCCGGATCGGCGAAGCCGGAGGCTCGAAGCTCTTCGGCGTCGAGCTCGCGGATCTCGCCCGCGCCGGAGGATACGTCTGATGTGCGGGATCTTCGGCATCCACGCCCCCGACCGCGACGTTGCGCGGCTCACGTACTTCGGCCTCTTCGCGCTGCAGCATCGCGGCCAGGAGTCGGCCGGAATCGCGGTCGCGGACGAGGGCCGTGTCACCGCTCTGCGCGACATGGGTCTCGTCACGCAGGTCTTCAGCGAGCAGAAGCTTCGCGGCCTGACCGGGCAGGTCGCCGTCGGGCACGCCCGCTACTCGACGACCGGCTCGACGCACTGGGCGAACGCGCAGCCGATCATCCAGCAGGGACGCGCGCGCACCGTCGCGCTTGGGCACAACGGCAATCTCACGAACACGAGCGAGCTACGGGCCGGGCTCCTCGCCGAAGGCGCGCGACTTCGCTCCACGTCCGACACGGAGGTGATCGCAGCGCTGATCGCGCGCGATGAGCGGCCGCTCGAAGGGGCCGTGGCGGGCGCGATGGCGAAGATCGAGGGAGCCTTCTCGGCCGTCCTCCTCGCCGAGGGGAAGCTCGTCGGCTTCCGCGACCCGCACGGGATCCGGCCGCTCGTCCTCGGCCGGCTCGAAAACGACTGGCTCCTGGCCTCCGAGACCTGCGCCTTCGACCTCCTCGGCGCCGAGGTCGAGCGCGAGCTCGCGCCCGGCGAGATGGTGATCGTGGACGAATCGGGCTACGAGGCACGGCAGGCCGTCGAGCCCGCCGGCGGCGGCTCCCTGTGCATCTTCGAGTTCATCTACTTCGCCCGCCCGGACACGAAGCTCCGCGGCGTCGAGCTCCACGGGGCGCGCGTGCGGATGGGCGAGCGGCTGGCTTCCGAGGCGCCCGTCGAGGCCGACCTCGTCATGGCGGTCCCCGATTCGGGCACCCCTGCAGCGATCGGGTTCGCGCGTGCGAGCGGGATTCCGTTCGCCGAAGGGCTGATCAAGAACCGCTACGTCGGGCGCACGTTCATCCAACCCGACCAGGCACTGCGCGAGCACGGGATCAAGACGAAGTTCAACCCGCTCGCCGAAGTCTCCGGGAAGCGTGTCGTCGTCGTCGACGACTCGATCGTGCGGGGCACGACGACTCGCAAAATTGTCGCGATGCTCTTCGAGGAAGGCGCGCTCGAGGTGCACCTGCGCATCTCCTCGCCTCCGATCGTCTCGCCGTGCTTCTACGGGATCGACATGGCCGACGAGGACGAGCTGATCGCTGGCGGGCGCGCCGTCGAGGAGGTGCGGGAGCAGCTCGGCGCGACGAGCCTCGCGTACCTCTCCCTGGAGGGCCTGCAGGACTCCACGCGCAGGCCGGAAGGCACCTTCTGCCGCGCCTGCCTCACGCGGGACTACCCGACGCAGATCCCGGACGACCTCAAGCTCGCGAAGCTCCGCTTCGAGCGTCAGGCCGCCGCGGGCTCGGACCGGACCCTGGCGAACCCCACGAAGACGAACATGCTCGCCACCAGCGGCACGAGCCCCAAGGCTCCGTAGCCGAACGCCTCGGCCACACCTCCGCCGATCGCCGGGCCGACGAGGTAGCCGATCGCCCAGATCTGCGACCAGACGACCATGGCGAGGACGATGCGGTCGAGCCCGATCGACTCGAGGAGGACGCCGAGCGAGCCCGCATCCCCCGCCCCGACGCCGATCCCGCAGAGAATCGCGACGACCACCCAGAGGCCGATGACCTCGGTCGAGCCGCCGAGGGCGATCGAAAGCGTCATGAGCACGGTCGCGGCGCCGAGCATCAGCCGCGGCGGCCGGCGGCCCGCGAGCGCGGCGGCACCCGAGGAGACGAGCGCGGCCAAGACGTAGAGCGCGGCGATCTCGCCCTGGCTCAGCTGCTCGCCGAAGTGGAGCGGCATGGGGCCGTCGAAGGTCCCGAGCGTCAGCGCGACCATGAGGATCCCGGCCGAGGCGAGCATGAAGCCCGGCGTCCTGAGCGCGGCGCGGTCGGAGCCGAACTTGGCCGTGTTCTTCGGGGCACCGATCGCCAGGAGCGCCAGGGTGAGCGCCGTCACCAGCACGAGGTGGAGCAGGAACGGCCCGCTGATCCCTCCGACTCCTCCGATCGCCGGGCCCGCGATCGCTCCGAGGCCGTAGGCGGCGAGGATCCCGCTGAGCCGCTTGTACTCCTCACCCGGGTAGCGCTCGAGAATGGCGAACGCCGTCCCGATCCAGAGGCCGCCCGCCCCGATCCCCTGCACGAGCCGAGCCGGGAAGTACACGCCGAGGCTCTCACCGAAGACGAAGCCGAGGTCGCCGACGATCGTCAGGGAGAGCGAAGCGAGGAGAACGGCCCGGGCATGCACCCGCTGCAGCAGGCGGGCGCTGAGCGGGTAGCCGACCATCTGGCCGATCGCGAAGCAGGCGACCAGGGCACCCATGACCGCCGGCCCGGCGCCCGTCGCATCCCCGATCTCGGGAACGACGGGCGCGATGATGCTGTAGCCCGCGGCGTCGAGCGCAGCGAGCGCGAAGAGGACGGCGAACGCCACGCGCCTCCGGTCTCCCAACCCTCGAGTAGCCTCAGAAAGGGGTCAGACCCCGGTGGCTTATTTGGACAGGCCTACGTCGAGGACGACGGTCTTCAGGTCGGTCATGTCGAGCATCGTGTAGCGGCCGCCGATTCGGCCCCAGCCCGTCCTCGTGCCGGCGGCTCCGCCGAACGGCTCGTGCGCCTCCCAGTAGTCCGTCGAGTCGTTGACGACGACGTTGCCGACGCGGAGGTCGTCCAGATAGCGGAACGCGCGCTGGAGGCTCGTCGTGTAGACGGCCGCCTGCAGGCCGAGGTGCGAGTCGTTCGCGACCGCAATCGCCTCGTCGTCGCTCGCCACGCTGATCAGCGGGACGATCGGCCCGAACGTCTCGTCGCGGTTGATGAGCGTGTCGGTCCCGACGCGATCGACCACGGTCGGCTGGTAGTAGAGACTCGTCGGCCGGTCGTCGTCCCGCGAGCCGCCCACGACGATCTCGGCGCCCTTGGCGAGCGCGTCCTCGAGGTGCGCGTCCATCTTCTGCGCGGTCGGCTCGTTGTTCATGGGGCCGACCAGCGTGTCGTCGTCGAAGGGATCGCCGAGCTTCCAGCCCTCGGCCTCCTTGACCACGGCTGCGAGGAACTCGTCGTGGATGCGTTCGTCGACGAGGACCCGCTCGGTGGCGCAGCAGACCTGGCCGGCGCAGAAGAAGCCGCCGAAGACTGCGCCCTTGGCGGCGGCCTCGAGATCGGCGTCGGCGCAGACCACGACGGGACCGTTCCCGCTCGCCTCGATCAGCGAGCGCTTGAGCCCTGCGGCGCGGACGATCTTCTCCGCGGTCGTGTGCGAGCCGACGAAGCCGACGCAGTCGACGTTCTCGTCCTGGATCAGGCGCTCGCCGACCTTGCCGTCGCCGTAGACGACGTTGACGACGCCTTCGGGGAGGCCGGCGTCGGCCATGATCTGCATGAAGTTGGCCATCGCGATGGGCGTCCACTCGGACGGCTTCATCACGATCGCGTTTCCGGCTGCGATCCCCGGCGCGATCAGCTCGACCGGGATGAGCGTGGGGAAGTTCCACGGCGTGATCCCCGCGTAGACGCCGTTCGGCTTGCGGAAGGTGAGGATGCGCTTGTTCACGTCCTGGGAGGGGATGACGGCGGACTCCATCCGCTTCACGTCCTCGGCGGCGATGCGGAAGTTCTCCGCGGTCTCCTCGATGTCGGGGATCGCCTCGGCGGTGTACGGCTTCCCCTGCTCGAGCGAGAGCTCGCGCGCGAACTCCTCCTTGCGCTCCTCGATCAGGTCGGCGATGGCGTGGCAGACCTTCGCGCGGTCCCAGGCGGAGAGCGCCGCCCACTTCGGCTGCGCCTCCCGCGCCGCCTTCGCGGCCCGCTTGATGTCCTCTTCGCTCGCATTCGGCGCGTCGGCGAGCTTCTCGCCCGTCACCGGGGAGACGATCTCCCGCGCCTCGTCTCCGGTCGCCTCGACCCAGTCGCCGGCGACGAAGTTCTGCAGCGTCTTCACAGCCGTGGCCATGTCCTATGCCTCCACTCTCGTATTGACGCGGTCCCACGCCTCGTCCAGCACCTGGCGCAGGACGCCCACCATCTCGTCGAACTCCTCCGGCCCGGCGACGAGCGGCGGCGCGAACTGCGCGCACGTCTCGCCGCGGTCGTCGAAGCGCATGTACACGCCGAGCTCGCGCGTCCGCGGGAGCAGGAACGTCTTGATCAGATCGTCGCGCTCCGCCGGCGTGAACGTCTCCTTCGTCTCCTTGTCCTTCACGAGCTCGAGGGAGTAGAAGTAGCCGTCGCCGCGCACGTCGCCCACCATGGGATGCTCTTCGAGTAGCAGCTCGCAGCGCTCGCGAAGCTCGGGGCCGAGCGTCTGCGAGCGGCCGACCAGGTCCTCCTTCTCGAAGACCTCGAGGTTCGCGAGCGCGATCGCGCACGAGAGCGGATGGCCGCCGAACGTGATCCCGTGCGTGAACGCCGTCTTCTTCTCCGCGAAGAAGGGCTCGATCGTGCGCTCGTTGGCGATAAGCGCGCCGAGCGGCGCGTACGCGGAGGTAATGCCCTTGGCCACGGTCATCATGTCCGGCTCGATGCCGTAGCGGGTCGTCCCGAACCAGTCGCCGACGCGGCCGAAGCCGCAGATGACCTCATCGGCCACGAGCAGGAGACCGTGCTCGTCGCAGATCTCGCGCACGCGCTCGAAGTAGCCCTCCGGCGGCGTGATCGAGCCTGCCGAGTTCTGGACCGGCTCGAGGATGACCGCGGCGACGGTCTCCGGCCCCTCGTTCTGGACGATCGAGTCGATCTCGTCGGCGCACTGGAGGTTGCAGCGCGACTCCTCCGAGCAGTACGGGCAGCGGTAGCGGTAGGGCATCGGCGCGCGCAGGCAGCCGGGCAGCAGGGGCTCGAACTGGGAGCGAAGCGCAGGGCTGCCGTTGATGGAGAGCGCGCCCATCGTCGTCCCGTGGTAGGCGCTCCGGCGCGTGACGAACTTGTAGCGGGTCGGCTCTCCGCGCAGCCGGTGGTACTGGCGCGCGACCTTGAGCGCGGTCTCGATCGCCTCGGAGCCGCCGCCGACGAAGAAGATGCGGCCGACGTCGATGGGCACGAGCTCGGTGAGCTTGTCGGCGAGCTCCATTGCCGGCGGCGTCGCGAAGCCGACCCAGTTCGTGAAGAAGGGGAGCTGGTCGAGCTGCTTCTGCGCCGCCTCCGTGATCTCGGGCCAGGGGCCGTAGCCGATGTTGACGCAGTAGAGAGCGGAGAGCGCGTCGAGATAGCGGTTCCCCTCCGAGTCCCAGATGGTGCACCCTTCGCCGCGCTCGATCACGAGCTGCGGTGCGCCGGCCGCCGTGAAGTGTCGCCAGAGGTGATCCGTGCTGGTGCTCAAGAAGCGCTCCTTCCGTTGCGGGCAGCGAGAGCCTGCTTGGCCTTCACGGCCAGCCAGAGCTCCATGCGCTGCTGGGGATCGTCGGGGTGTCGGCCGGTCTGCTCGCGCAGGCGGTCCATCCGGTAGCGAAGCGTGTGGCGGTGGACGCCGAGCTCGTCGGCGGCGTCGCTCCAGCGGCAGCCGGCGTCGAGGAGGGCGGTCAGTGACTCCACGAGCCAGGTGTTCGACGCGGCCGGGCCGAGGACGCGGTCGACGAAGGCCTCGAGCGCCGCGTCGGGGAGGCTGAGCAGGAGCTCGAGCGAGCCGAGGTCCTGGTAGGAGGCGACCTCGCCGCTCGCCGCATCGAGTGCCGCGCGCGCCTCGAGCAGGCTCCTCCCCAGCCCGCGTCCCTGCGACGGGCGGCCGACGCCGACTCTCGCCATCGGCTCCGCTGCGACGACGCGGTGTGCCAGGGTGAGGACGTCCTGCTCGCTCTCGGCACCGACGAGGAAGGCCGCGCGGTCGCGGCGTGCGGTGGAGAGGTACGGCACGCTGCCGCGTTCGAGCTCCTCGGCGACCTCGTCGCGCAGTCGCTCGCTCGTGAGGCCGTTGCGCGGGACGGCGAGGAGCGCGGCGTAGTCGCGGTCGGCCTCGAGGCCGAAGGCGGCCATCCTGCGAGCCGCCTCGCGGTCGTCGAGCCGGTCGTCTTCGAGATCCTCGAGGAGGTCGCCGGCGAGGCGCAGCTCGGCCGCGCTGACGGCGCGTCTGCGCGAGAGCTCGAACGCGAGCGCAGACTGGCCGTGATGGAGGACGAGGCGGTCGTACTCGCCGAACTCGCCTTCCTCGCGTGCCGCCTTGAGGGTGACCACCTCGCCGGGAGAGACCACCGGCAGCTCCATCGCGTTCTCGAAACCGAGGCGTGTGCGTGCGTGGCGCTCCGCGACCACGCGCCCTTGCTCGTCGATGAGCGCGAGGCTGCAGCCGAGGTGGTTGCAGACGACGGCGAGAAGCGCCTGCAGGCCGCGGCCCTCGAGCACGGCCGCGGCGAGCCGCTCGTGCACCTCGAGCGCGCGCGTCATCTGCTCGAGCTGCTCGTTGGCGAGGTGCGTGACCGCCGCCTTCGTGATCGCGACGAACGGCACCTCGTACGGGACGATCACGACCGGGAAGGAGAGCTTGTTCGCCTCCTCCACGATCGGTACGGGCACCGCCGGGAAGCCGAATCCGATTCCGAACCCGAGGCCGGCGAGCCCGTGCTTGGCCAGCCTCCGCAGGTAGGCGCGCTGGGTCGTCGCCATCTCGCCGACGCCGAGACCGGTGGTGAGGAGGAACTCCCCTCCCTCGAGGAACTCGGTCGGGTCTGCGAGCTCCGAGACGTGCAGCCAGCTGACCTCGTTGCGAAGCCCCTCGGCGCCGGCCGCGACCGTGAGCCCCAGGCCGGGAAGCTCGGCGATGCCCTGCACGGTGAGCATGTGCTCTTTCGACGCCACGTCCAAGACGCTACGCCGTTCTGCGCAGCTGAGCAACCAGGAACGCGCGACTCTTGGACGCGCGGGCCGAAGGGAGGGCCGGTCGGGCCGGCCCTCCGGATCAGTGACCTTCCAGGACCTTGCCGGCCTTGGCGATGCCGCGGGAGATCATGTACGCGGCGGCGAGGAAGACCGTCGCCGTCGTGAACTCCGGCCAGTCGACCCGGTCGGACGCGACGGTGATGATGAAGACCACGGCCCAGACGAGCAGGAAGACGACGAGCTCGCCGTTCGGGGCGGGCATCGTCGGCATTCCGTAGTAGGGCTGCCCGTAGCCCTGGGTCGGAGGCGGAGGGGGAGTTGTCTGCGTCATGCTCGCCCCGTTCCCCGCGGGACGCCCGAATCCTCCGCCGATACGATGGGGCGGCCGGTGCACCTGTTCCACTACCACCTCGTGACGAGCAAGGTCCGGCTGCTCGAGGCCCGGTATCTCGGCAAGCTCGGCTTCGAGCTCATCGGCCGCTACGGCTGGCGTGGCGAAAGCTCGCACTGGTTCGAGGCGGGGACGTCCTGGGAGGAGCTCGACAAGGTCGGCTTTCGCCTGCGGCTCGTCGAGGTCGGGCGCGGTGCCGTGAACGTCGTCCTGCAGCCGGGGCACTGGGACGTTCCGCGCGTGGACCACCTCGGCATCGCGCTCGAGGAGGACGACTACGAGACGGTTCTCGACCGAGCGCGCGAGCTCGGGCTCAAGATCCAGGATCACCCCGGGAAGCGCACGTTCGTGACCACGGAGGCCGGCTACCGGCTCGAGGTGCACCCGCCGCGCGACTGGGTCGACGACGCGCTCGCGCAGGCCGACGAGCTCCAGATCGGAGAGCTGCACCTGCGCGCGCACGACCCCGAGGAGAAGGCGGTCGCGCTCGCGGAGATCCTCTTGCTCGAGCGCGAGGGCACGAGCGTGCAGCTCGGCGAGAGCATCGTGCGCTTCCTCCCCGCGGGGCCCGAAGGGCGCCCTGAGCTCGTGGCCGAGGTGCTCGCATGAGCTCGTACGAGGCCGCCGGTGTGTCCCTGGGGAAGGCCGAGGCGGTCGTGGAGCGGCTGCGCGCCGCGGTGGCCTCGACCGGCGGCTCGATGGGCGGCTTCGCCGGGCTGCACCCGCTCGACGACGAGCACCTGCTGGCCGCGACGATGGACGGCGTCGGGACGAAGCTGATCCTCTCGCGCCGGGCCGGTCGGCTCTTCGACGCCGGGGTCGACCTCGCGGCGCACTGCGTCAACGACGTCATCACCACGGGGGCCGATCCGCTCTTCTTCCTCGACTACGTCGCCTCCGGGTCGCTCGATCTCGAGGAGGTCGCCGATCTCGTCGAGGGCGCGGCCTCTGTCTGCCGCGAGGCCGGCTGCGCGATCCTCGGAGGCGAGAGTGCCGAGCTTCCCGGGATCTACCGTGACGAGGAGCTCGACTTCGCCGGCGCGTGCGTGGGGCTGGTGCGCCGCTCCGATCTCATCGACGGCTCGCGCTGCCAGCTCGGTGACGTCGTCCTCGGCCTCCCCTCCTCCGGCCTGCACGCGAACGGATTCACCCTCGTCCGGAGCCTGGTCGGCGACGGCGACTTCGACGCGGACCTCCTCCTGCCGCCGACCCGGCTCTACCTCGAGGACGTGCGCCGCCTGCGGGCGGATGCCGATGTGCGCGCGCTCGCCCACGTGACGGGCGGCGGGATCATGGGCAACCTCCCGCGCGTACTTCCGCCAGGGATGCGCGCCGAGATCGACTGGAGCTCGTGGGAGCGGCCGTCCGTCTACGCCTGGCTCGACGAGCAGGGTGTGCCGGAGGAGGAGCAGCGGCGCGTCTTCAACCTCGGCATCGGCATGTGCGCGGTCGTGCCGGAGGCCGACGCGGGAGCGGGGCTCGTCATCGGCCGCCTTCGGTGATCGGCGTTCTCGTCTCGGGAGCCGGCACGAACCTGCAGGCGCTCCTCGACGCCGGGCTGCCGGTCGCCGCGGTCGCGTCGAACACCCCCGGCGTGCAGGCGCTCGAACGCGCCGCACGGGCCTCGGTTCCTGTCGCGGTCTTCCCGGAGGAGAAGTTCGACGACCGCGCGGCGCGCGACGAGGCGATGGCAGATTGGCTCGACGAGCACCGGGTCGAGATCGTGGTCTGCGCCGGCTACATGCAGCTCCTCACACCCGGCTTCCTCGGGCGCTTTCCTTGCATCAACGTGCATCCCTCGCTGCTGCCGGCTTTCGCCGGCCTCGACGCCGTCGGGCAAGCGCTCGCCGCAGGTGCAAAGGAGACCGGCGTCACGATCCACTTCCTCGACGAAGGAGTCGACACGGGGCCTGTGATCGCGCAGGAGCGCCTCGCAATCGAGCCGGGCGACACCGTCGAGAGCCTCCACGAGCGGCTCCATGCGATCGAGCACCGGCTTCTGCCCGAGGCGGTCAGGCTCTATCTGGCAGGCGCCATAAGCTCCCAGCCCTGATGGCAGTCCGGCGAGCGCTCATCTCCGTCTTCGACAAGACGGGCCTCGACCGCTTCGCCACCGGGCTCGCCGAGCTCGGCGTCGAGCTCGTGGCGAGCGGGGGGACGGCGGCCTACATCTCCGAGCTCGGCCTCTCCGTCACGCCGGTCGACGCGCTCACCGACGTCCCCGAGATGCTCGGCGGCCGCGTGAAGACGCTGCACCCGAAGATCCACGGGGCGATCCTCGCTCGGCGGGACGTGAAGGCCGACCTCGATGCCCTCGAAGAGCACGGGATCGAGCCCTTCGACCTCGTGTGCGTCAACCTCTACCCCTTCGCCCAGGTCGCCGGGCGCAAGGACGTGCGCGAGGAGGAAGCCGTCGAGATGATCGACATCGGCGGCCCCGCGATGCTGCGCGCGGCGGCGAAGAACTTCGAGCACGTGGCGCCGGTGTGCTCGGTCGGGCGCTACGACTCGCTCCTCCTCGAGATCCAGGCGACCGGCGAGATCGACGCGACAACCCGCCGCGAGCTCGCCGCCGAGGCCTTCGCTCACACCGCGGCCTACGAGGCTTCGATCTCGACCTGGTTCGGCGACCGCGAGACCTTCCCGCCGAAGCTCATCGTTGCGCTGCAACGCGAGCGCGAGCTCCCCTATGGGGAGAACCCGCACCAGCGGGCCGCCTACTACGTCGAGATCGGGTCACGCCGCGACCTCCTCTCGCGCGTCGAGCAGCTCTCCGGCAAGGACCTGTCCTTCAACAACCTGGCCGATCTGGACGCGGCTCGAGGCGTGCTGCGCGAGTTCGAGCTCCCGACCTGCGTCGTGGTGAAGCACGGGAACCCGTGCGGAGTCGGCGTCGCCTCCTCCCTCGACGACGCGGCCGCGAAGGCCTACGGGGCCGATCCGGTGTCGGCGTACGGAGGCGTGGTCGCGGTGAACCGGCGCGTCGACCCGCCGCTCGCGCAGCGGCTCGCCGACGAGTTCGTCGAGGTGCTCATCGCCCCGGAGTACACCGCCGACGCCGTCGAGATCCTCAAGCGGAAGCCGGCGACGAGGATCCTCGAAGACCGCGAGCGCCGGCGCGCGACCCTCGGCGAGCGGGACTACCGGCGCGTGCTCGGAGGCTTCCTCGTCCAGGACGCAGACGGCGAGGTCGACGACCGCGAAGGCATGGAGCTTCGCGCCGGCGAGCAGCCCGACGAGCGGCTCTGGGGCGACCTCCTCTTTGCCTGGCGCATCTGCAAGCACGTCAACTCGAATGCCATCGTGATCGCCAGCGACCTGCAGACGTTGGGTGTCGGCGCCGGCCAGATGAGCCGGGTCGAATCGGTGAAGATCGCTCTCGCAAAGGCGCGCGAGCACGGGCACTCGCTCGAGGGTGCGGTGCTGGCCTCCGACGCCTTCTTCCCGTTCCCGGACGGGCCGCAGCTGGCGCTCGAGGCCGGGGTCAAGGCGATCGTCCAGCCGGGCGGATCGAAGAGGGACGACGAGGTCGTCGCGGCGGTCAAGGACGCCGGCGGCACCATCGTCTTCGCGCCCAGGCGCCACTTCAGGCACTGACGGCGATCGCCAGCGCGAGGTAGACCACATAGAGCCCGAGGAGGAGCGCACCCTCCATGCGACCGAGCCCCTGGCGGAAGGCGAAGAGGCAAGCGAAGCCAGCCGGGCTCGCCGCTGCGACCGGAAGGTGCAAGAACCGTGATGCATCGTCCAGCTGGAGGGGCCGCACGAGCGCGATCAATCCAGCGTTCAAGCAGGCGAAATGGACGATCGTGCCCAGGATGTTCGCGACTGCGACGTCCGCGCGGCCCCGCCGGGCCGGGACTGCGACTCGACCGACCTCCTCCGCCTCCACGCTCGCGGCGAGGACGGTGTTGCCGAGCAGGCTCTCGGAGACGCCGAAGCCGCTGACGACCCGGCGGAGGCCTTCGCCGACGAGTTCGCCCCCGATGCCGAGGACGGCGAGCCCCCCGGCGATCCGGGCCAGCAGGAAGCGCTTCTTTGGGACTTCTCCCGCGCCGAGGAGCGAACGGCCGGCGCGCCAGAGACCGAGGAGAGCAACAGCGAACCACGCGACGAGTGCCGCCCCTTCGAGTCGCGTGATCGTTCCGTCCAGGCCGAAGGCGAGCAAGGGGAGCGGCGCGGCGGCCGTCCAGACGAGTGCGGCTCGGGGAAGGCGCGCCTCGAGCGGCGCGATGAGAGCTCCCAAGCCGGCGACCGCCAAAGCGAGAAATGTCGTCCCGCCGAGGAAGGTCCCCGCAGCCGCATTCGGGAGGCCGTTGAGGTTCGCGGCGATGCCGGCGGCGAGGTTCTCGACCTCGAAACCCGAGATGACGACGGTGAGCGCGAAAGCCGATACGCCGAAGCGACTTGCCGCCGAGAGAATCCCCTCGAAGAAGAGCTCGGCGCCGGCCACGACGAGAAGGACGCCGGCTGCGAGCATGGCGAGACTGACGAGCGAGGACACAGGCCGTATCGTTACGGCCGATGGCCGGCGACTACCCCACCGTCCTCGACCTCGTCGGCTCGACGCCGCTCGTCCGCCTGCAGCGGCTCTCGCGCGACGCGCAGCCCACGCTTCTCGCCAAGCTCGAGTACCTGAACCCGGGCGGAAGCGTGAAGGACCGAATCGGCCTCAAGATGATCGAGCAGGCCGAGCGGGACGGGAAGCTCGCGCCAGGCGGCACCATCGTCGAGCCGACGAGCGGGAACACCGGCGTCGGCCTCGCGATTGCCGCGGCGCTCAAGGGCTACCGCTGCGTCTTCGTGATGCCGGACAAGATCGCCGAGGAGAAACGCGCGCTCCTGCGCGCCTACGGGGCCGAGGTCGTCATCTGCCCAACCGCGGTGCCGCCCGAATCGCCCGAGAGCTACTACTCGGTCTCGAACCGCCTCGCGGAGGAGATCCCCGGGGCGTTCAAGCCCGACCAGTACTCGAACCAGGCCAACCCGCAGGCGCACTACGAGACGACCGGGCCGGAGCTCTGGGAGCAGACCGGCGGCCAGATCGACGCGCTCGTCCTCTCGGTGGGGACCGGCGGGACGGTCACCGGCACGGCGCGCTATCTCAAGGAGCAAAAGCCGGACCTGCTCGTGGTCGGCGCCGATCCGGAGGGCTCGATCTTCTCGAACCCGGACAACGTCCACCCCTATCTCGTCGAGGGCATCGGCGAGGACTTCTGGCCCACGACGTTCGACCCGTCGCTCGTGGACGAGTTCATCACGGTCTCCGACCGCGACTCGTTCCGAACGGCGCGCCGGCTCGCCCGCGAGGAGGGGATCCTCGTCGGCGGCTCGGGCGGCACCGCGGTCTGGGCGATGCTCCAGGTGGCCGACCGGTTCGGGCCTGACGCGACCCTCGTGACCATCATCCCCGACTCCGGGCGCGGCTATCTCTCCAAGGTCTACGACGACAACTGGCTTCTCGAGCACGGCTTCCTCGAGCGCTCGGCGCCGGCCGCGACGATCCAGGCCGTCCTCACCTACAAACGCGACGAGGAGCCCGAGGTGCCCGAGCTCGTCACGGTCGCGACGCACCAGAAGGTCGGCGAGGCGATCGATCTCATGCAGCGCTACGGGATCTCGCAGATCCCGGTCGTGCGGAACGGCGACGAGGCGGCCTCGCTCGCGGACGTCGTCGGGTCGATTCGGGAGAGCGGCCTCCTCGACCGGGTCTTCCGAAACCAGGACGCGCTTTCGGAGGACATCGCCGCCGCCATGGAGCCGCCGCTCCCCGCGGTCGAGATCGGCGCGTCCGTGGACACCGTGTTCGCCGATCTCTCCGCCGGAAACCCCGCGGTCGTGGTGGCGCGTGGTGGCCGGCCGGTCGGAGTCCTCACGCGCGCCGACCTCCTCGAATACCTCGCGAGCCGGCAGAGCCAGGCCTGATGGACCAGCGGCTCAGCCTCGTGACGCTCGGCGTCTCCGACCTTGCCCGCTCGCGCGCGTTCTACGAGGCGCTCGGCTGGCAGTCGGGCGCGGCGCCAGCGGACGACGTCGTCTTCTTCCAGGCCGGCGGCATGATCGTGGCGCTCTGGGGCCGCGACCAGCTCGCCGAAGACAGCGGCGTCGAGGATCCCGGCGGCTGGGGCGGCATCACGCTCGCCTACAACTGCCGCTCGCCGGAGGAGGTCGACGCGGTGATCGAGGAGGCGCGTGCGGCCGGCGCCGAGATCCCGCGCGCGGGCGCCCCGACCTTCTGGGGCGGCTATTCAGGGGTGTTCATCGACCCGGACGGCCACCCCTGGGAGGTCGCGCACAACCCCCACTGGACGATCACAGCGGAGGGCGCGACTCTCCTCTCCTGACGTGTCCGGAGGCTGACCCCGGACGTGGCCGTTCCAGACACCGGGGTCTGACCCCGTTGTGGAAAACCGCCGAGGCGCGCTCCGCTGAGGAATGCCGCAGGTTGCGGCGAAACGCCCTTTTCGCCATGTCGGGAAAGCACAGAGGGGTCTGACCCCGGTGTGCAATTCTCGGACCGGGTCCACGGCGCACGGATACGATCAGGCCATGGACTTCGAGACGCGCGCGATCCACGAAGGGCAGGAGCCCGACCCCGCGACCGGGGCGGTGATCACGCCGATCTACCAGACCTCCACCTACGTCCAGGAGGCGGTCGGGAAGAACAAGGGCTACGACTACTCGCGCTCGGGCAACCCGACGCGCACCGCGCTCGAGACCTGCCTGGCCTCGCTCGAGAGCGCCGACCACGGCCTCGCCTTCTCGTCCGGCCTCGGCGCGACGACGACGATCATGCACCTCGTCAGCCCGGGCGAGCGCGTCGTCTCGGTGAACGACGTCTACGGCGGCGTCTACCGGATGTTCTCCCAGGTCTACGAGCCCAAGGGCTACGACTTCACCTACCTCTCGGCCGAGGAGATCGGAGCCCGCCTCGCGGAGCACCTCGATGGGAAGACGCGCATCGTCTGGCTCGAGTCGCCCACGAACCCGCTGCTGAACGTGATCGACATCGCGGCCGCGGCCGAGGCCGCGCACGCCGTCGGCGCGCTCGTCGTCGTCGACAACACCTTCGCCACGCCGTACCTGCAGCGCCCGCTCGAGCTCGGCGCCGACATCGTCGTCCACTCGACGACGAAGTACCTCGGCGGCCACTCGGACGTGATCGGCGGCTTCGCCGCGACGAACGACCCGACGATCGCAGAGCGGTTGCGCTTTCTGCAGAAGTCCCTCGGCGCGATCCCCGGCCCGTTCGACGCCTGGCTCGTGCTTCGCGGGCTCAAAACGCTCGCGGTCCGCATGCGCCAGCACTGCGAGAACGCGCGCCGGATCACGGCCTTCCTCGCCGAGCACGATGCGGTCGAGAAGGTCTTCTACCCGGGCCTTCCGGACCACCCCGGCCACGACATCGCCGCCCGGCAGATGGCGGACTTCGGCGGGATGATCTCGTTCCTCGCCGCCTCGGAAGGCGCCGCCATCCGCCTCTGCGGCGAGACGAAGGTCTGGCAGCTCGCCGAGAGCCTCGGCGGGGTCGAGAGCCTCATCGAGCAGCCGGCGCAGATGACGCACGCGTCGACGGCCAACGCGCCCTTCGCCGTGCCGCCGACCCTCGTGCGCCTCTCCGTCGGGATCGAGTCGGCCGACGACCTCGTCGCCGATCTCGAGCACGCGCTTGCGACGATCGTCGCAAGCCCGTCCTAGCTTCCACCTAAGATCAGAGCGATGAACGACTGGGGGCTCTACATCCTGCTGCTCGTCCCGACCCTGCTCATCGGGCTTGCCGTGCAGTGGTGGTTGAAGAAGACCTTCGAGCGCTACTCGCACGTCGAGCTCATGTCCGGGCTGACGGGCGCGGATGTCGCGCGGCAGATCCTCGACCGAAACGGGCTCGAGCAGGTGCCGGTCGACCGCTCCGGCGCGGGCGCGCTCTCCGACAACTACGACCCGCGGAAGCGGGCGCTCCACCTCTCGCCGCCGGTCTACGACCCGAAGACCGTCGCCGCGGCAGCCGTCGCCGCGCACGAGAGCGGCCACGCGCTGCAGCACCAGGCGGGCTATACGGCCCTGCGACTGCGGGGCGCCATGTTCCCTGTCGTCGCGATCGCGTCGAACACCTGGATCTGGCTCCTCATGGCCGGCGTGCTCCTGAACGCGCTGAACCTGATCACGATCGCGATCCTGGTCTACGCGGTCGCCGTCCTCTTCCACATCGTCACGCTCCCGGTGGAGTTCAACGCGTCCAAGCGGGCCGGCCAGCAGCTGAGAACGCTCGGCCTGGTCACCGCCGACGAGTCGGCCGGAGTCCAGAAGGTGCTGACCGCTGCGGCGCTCACGTACGTCGCCGGCGCGCTGGCCGCGCTCACCCAGCTCCTCTATTTCGTCCTGGCGTACCTGCGCGACTAGGCGGCCGCCGCCGCGCCTTCGAGGGCCTTCGCGTAGGCCTCTTCATAGTCGCGCACCATGCGCTCCGAAGAGAAGCGCTCCTCGACGTAGCGGCGGCATTCCATCGGATCGAGGGCAGCTGCGCGGTCGATCACGTCCGGCATCTCCTTGTAGTCCTCGACGATGACGCCGGTGCGCCCGTCGTCGATGACCTCGGGGACGGCGCCCCACCGCGTGGCGATCACGGGAGTCCCGCATGCCATCGACTCGATCATGACGAGCCCGAAGGGCTCCTCCCACTCGATCGGGAAGAGCGTGACGCGCGCGTTCTGGAGGAGGTCGACCTTCTTCGACTGGTCGACCTCGCCGAGGTACTCGATGCCCCAGCCGAGGTTCGGGCGCACGTGCTCCTCGAAGTACGCCTTCTCGGCGTGATCCTGCATCTTCCCGGCGAGGAGGAGTGGCAGGCCGGTCTCCTTGGCGACCTCGATGGCGCGATGCGCGCCCTTCTCGGGGCTCATACGCCCGAGGAAGAGGAGGTAGTCGCCCTTGCGCGGATGCACGGGATAGACCTCGAGCTCGAGCGCGTTCGGGCAGTTCGCCACCCAGTTGAGGTCCGGGAGCGGCTTGCGCTGGTTCATGGAGAGCGAGATCAGGCCGACCTCGGGGCAGACTTTGCTCAGCGAGGAGTACAGGAGGCCCGGCTCCCCGCCGAGCGGCCCGTGCACGGTGTGGACGACCGGGGTCTCCACGGCGCCCCCGAGCATGGCCCCGAGCGGCCCGCTGTGGTCGTTGATGACGTCGAACTCGTCCGCGTGCTCGAAGCAGGAGAGCGCGTGCCGGAGCTCGACCTGCGTCGTGCCAATCTTCTCGGAAGGCGCCTCGTCGTAGACCGAGACGAGCTCCGCCTGCGTGCTCGAGTCGCCCGAGGCGAAGAGCGAAACTTCGTGCCCGGCCCGGACGAGGCCCTCGGCCAGGAGCGACACGATCCACTCGATTCCGCCGTAGCGGGTCGGCGGCACCGGGAACCACACTGGACTGAGGACTGCGATCTTCATTCCCGCTCTTCCACTGTTACTTCCCCATTTTCGGCACGAACGTCCCACGGCCGGCCGAACGCGCGTACCCCGGAGAGCTTCAGCGACCCGAGCCATGATGGCAACTCCGGAGGCGCGTTGGAGACGATCGCCGCCGTGCGCTGGTCGGGCCGCAGGCCGAGCAGGAGCTGGAGGAGGAGCACCGGCGTCCCGGCCGCCCACGCCTGCGGGCGCGCAGCCGTCGGGTAGGCGATCGGAAAGGGGGTCGCCGTCCGCGAGAACCCTGCGAAAACTTCGGGGAGCTGGTGCTGGAAGTGGCCTGCGGCCGTGAGCATGCGGCGGGCGATGCGCTGCGCCTCCGGCCACCGCGCGTAGCGCGCAAGCCCCCAGGCGATGATGGAGTTGTCGTGGGGCCAGACCGTTCCGTTGTGATACGAGAGCGGGTTGAAGGCTGCATCGCCGGCGGACATCGTCCGCACGCCCCATCCTGACCAGAGCTCGTCTCCCATCAGCTGGTCGACGATCGCGTCAGCCCGTTCGGACGGGACGATCCCGCTCCAGAGCAGATGGCCGATGTTCGACGTCAACGAGTCGACGCGGCGCTTGTCGCCGTCGAGCGCGAGGGCGTAGTAGCCGCCGCGGTCCTCGCACCAAAAAGCCTCGTCGAAGCGCGAGCGGAGCTCCTCGGCCTCCCGCTCGAGCCGGTCTGCGAGGTCGCGCTCACGCCACACCTCGCGCGCGAGCTCGGCGGTTCGGCGCTTCGCGTCGTAGACGTAGCCCTGCACCTCGCACGGCGCGATCGGCGCCTCGGCGAAACGTCCGTCGTGGAAACGCTGCGAGTCGCCCGAGTCCTTCCACGACTGGTTGACGAGCCCGCGCTCCGAGCGGCGCTTGTACTCGATGAACCCGTCGCCGTCGAGGTCGCCGAACTCGTCGATCCACTTGAGCGCGCGCATCGCCGGCTCCCGCAGGTCGCGGACGAGCGCCACGTCGTCCGTCCAGCGCCAGACCTCGGAGAGAAGGACGAGGTAGAGCGGGGTCGCATCGACGGTGCCGTAGTAGCGCGGGAACCACGCGTCGGCGCCCTTGCCGTGGCGCACCTCGTGGACGATCTTCCCCGGCTCGGCGTCGATCGCCGGGTCGTCCTCGGTCGCCTGCAGCTCGGCGAGGACCCGCAGGGCGTTGTGCGCGAGCTCGGGGCCGAAAAGGAGGGTCTGGAGGCAGGTCAGCAGCGTGTCGCGCCCGAACACCGTCATGAACCAGGGCATGCCGGCCGCCGGGAGCTGGCCCGGGACGCGCGGGTCCTCGTCCATCCGCAACGACGCCAGGTCCGCCACCGACTGCCGGAAGCTTGCGTCGAGCTCCTCCCAGGAGGCCTGCAGCTGCGGGACGCTCAGGTGCCAGGCGGAGAGCGACGAGCGCACGCGCGAGATCTCGTCCCCGAACCGCCGCTCGGCTCTCGCCGGCGCGACGCGGACGCCGTCGACCGACGGGATGACGTCCGCGCGCAGCCGCCACTCCTGCCGCGGCTCGAGGGCGATCGCATAGCGGACGGAGTTGCCGTTCACGTTGCCCGGCTCGGAGAGGAGAACCTGGGTCAGCCGGGTCGGCCCGTCCGTGAAGACGAACTGGTTTCCGTCGCTCTCGAACTCCGAGTGCGCCAGGCCCGGGAGCGGCGGTGCGGTGTCGGGATGGCCGAGCGCGAAATCGTGCTCCTTGACGGCGAAGATGTCCGCGAAGTCCGTCCCGATCTCGAGCGCGAGCTCGAACTCGACCGGCTGCTGCGAGTGGTTCACGACCACGATGTGCTCCTGCATCCCGTCGCCGATGAAGCGGTCGCGGCCGATCGAGAGGGCGTCCTGCTCGAGGCCGCCCGCGATCGGGTTCCGGAGGTAGAACGCGGCCGAGAAGTACTCGACCTTGTCAGACGACAGCTGCAGCGGCCGTTTGCCGTTGATCGTGAGCACCCAACGCGAGAGAAAGCGCGTGTCGTCGGCGAAAAGGCCCATCACGGGGTCGAGGATGTCCCCGCGCTCGTCCGACACGCAGAACGTCGACCCCTCGAGAATCGTCAGTGGCACGATGCGTCTAGCGGCGGACGATTGCGTCCTGGCTCGCCTGCTGCAGCGGCTTGATCACCATCTCGTCGACGACCATGTAGTCGGGCCGCGTGACCGCGAAGAGGATGCAGTCGGCGACGTCGGCCGGCGTGAGGTAGTCGACCCCTTGGTACACGGCCTCCTTGCGCTCCTGGTCGCCGCGGAAGCGCACGTCGGAGAACTCCGTGTCGCCGACCATGCCCGGATCGACGGTCGAGACCTTGATGCGCCCGACGAGCTCCTTCCGCATCACTCGCGTCAGCGCGAGCACGGCGGTCTTCGAGCCGACGTACATGCCGCCCTGCGGGTAGGCCTCGCGCCCCGCCCACGAACCGAGGTTGACGATGTGCCCGCGCCCGTCCGCCATGTGCGGGAGGACGAGACGCGTCATGCGGAGGAGCCCGAGGACGTTCGTCTCGAACATCTGGCGGTCGTCGTCGTCGCTTCCCTCCTCCACGGAGGTGCGGCCGAGCGCGAGGCCGGCGTTGTTCACCAAGACGTCGAGCCGGCCAAGCCGGCTCGCCGCTTGAGAGACAAAGCCCTCGCAACTCTCGGCGTCCGTGACATCGAGAGGAAGAGCTACGTGGCCCTCGCCGGGCAGCTCCTTCACGAGCTCCTCGAGGCGATCCGCCCGCCGCGCGCCGAGCGCCAGGCGTGCGCCGGCGCCTGCGAGAGCGCGCGCGGTCTCGGCCCCGATGCCGCTCGAGGCGCCCGTGACGACGGCTGTGCGGTCACTCAGATCCGGCACGTGCCGGAGCCTATCGGGCTACTTGCCGACCGTGGCGTCCACGAGCGCGGCGAGATCTCCGCCGTTGCGGCCACGCGCGAGGCCGACGAGGTAGCAGAGGAGCGGTGCGTTGATGCGCTCACCGCTCTCGTGCGCCGCGATCCGCGCGAGCTCGAGGAGCTCGTCGGTGTCGGCCTGCGAGAGGTCGAGCCCTGACGGCTCTTCGCCGGCCGCTTCCGCCAGCCGGTCACGCGCGCTTGTGAGCCAGTCGTCCACCCCCGGAGCTTAGTGCTCCTTCCAGGGATGCTGCCCCGCTTCTCGGTTGCGAGCACCAAGCGTTGCTCGGACGCAGGGAGCCCCGGTAACGTGATTACCGGGGCGACCGAGGACGACGCAGCGCGACGCGTGATCGCGGGCGAGAAGCAGGCGTGTATCGCTGGATGGGGCACTAAACTGCGCGCGGCATGAAGGTCGGCGTCCCCAAGGAGACCGCTTCAGGCGAGCGGCGAGTCGCCCTCGTGCCCGATTCGACCAAGCGCCTGGCGGAAGCAGGCGTCGAGGTGGTCGTCGAGTCGGGTGCCGGGACGGAGGCCGGCTTCCTCGACACGGCGTACGAGGAGAGCGGCGCGCAGATCGCCGGCGACGCCTTCTCCGGCACCGAGGTCGTGGCGAAGGTGCAGCAGCCCTCGGACGGCGAGATCGCGAGGCTCGGCGACGGCCAGATTCTCATCGCCTTCCTGCAGCCGCTCGTGAACGGCGACCTCGTGCGCGACCTCGCCGAGCGGCGCGTGACGGCGTTCTCGATGGACTCCATCCCGCGCATCACCCGCGCGCAACCGATGGACGCGCTCTCCTCGCAGAGCACGGTCTCGGGCTACAAGGGAACGCTGATCGCAGCCGACCACCTGCCGAAGTTCATGCCCATGCTGACCACGGCCGCAGGGACGATCCCGCCCGCGCGGGTCCTCGTCCTCGGCGCCGGAGTCGCCGGCCTGCAGGCGATCGCGACCGCGCGGCGGCTCGGCGCCGTCGTCTCTGCCTTCGACGTACGCCCGGCTGTGAAGGAACAGGTCGAGAGCCTCGGCGCCAACTTCCTCGAGCTCGACGTCGAGGGCGCGGAGGGCCAGGGCGGCTACGCCGTCGCCCTCTCCGACGACCAGCACGAGCGCGAGCAGGAGCTCATCGCCCGCCACGTGGGCGAGTCGGACGCCGTCATCACGACGGCTCTCATCCCCGGCCGCGAGGCGCCCGTCCTCATCACGGCCGAAGCCGCGCGCGGCATGAGGCCCGGCTCCGTGATCGTCGACCTCGCGGCGGAGGCGGGCGGGAACTGCGAGCTGACGAAGCCCGGCGAGACGATCGAGGAGAGCGGCGTCACCGTCGTCGGCGAGCTCAACCTGCCGAGCTCGATGCCGCTGCACGCGAGCCAGATGTACTCCCGCAACGTCTGGACGTTCCTGAACCACCTGCTCGGCGGCGGTTCCGAGCTCGCGCTCGACTTCGAGGACGAGATCATCCGCGAGACCTGCGTGACCCACGAGGGCCGCGTGCTCAAGGAGCCCAAAGCGGCATGAGCATGACCTTGCTGAACAGCATCACGGTCTTCGTCCTGGCCGTGTTCATCGGCATCGAGATCATCTCGAAGGTCCCGACGATGCTGCACACGCCGCTCATGTCGGGGACGAACGCGATTCACGGCATCGTCCTCATCGGCGCGATGCTCATCGCCGGCTCGGCCGACTCCGACCTCGAGAAGGCCCTCGCGTTCGTCGCAGTCGTCTTCGGGACGATCAACGTCGTCGGCGGCTTCCTCGTCACCGACCGCATGCTCGAGATGTTCAAGCGCAAGCCCTCGAAGCCGGAGTCCGAGTGACCCCGCCCCTTGCGCTGTCGCAGACGGCGATCAACTTCACGTATCTCGTCGCGGCGGTGCTCCTCATCGTCGGGATCCGCCGCCTCTCCTCGCCCCCGACCGCGCGCTCCGGCAACTGGATCGCGGCCGTCGGGATGGGGATCGCGATCTTTTTCACCTTCCTCGATGAGGACGTCACGAGCTACTGGCTGATCATCGTGGGCATGGCCGTGGGGACCGTGATCGGGGTCGTCTCGGCACGGCTCGTGAAGATGACGGCGATGCCGCAGATGGTGGCGCTCTTCAACGGCGTCGGCGGCGGTGCCGCCGCCCTCATCGCGGCCGCGGAGTACCACCGGATCGCGCCGGATCCCGGCCACCTCTCGGGCGACTCGATCGGCGCGATGCTCTTCTCGGCGCTCATCGGCTCGGTCTCGTTCTCGGGCAGCCTCGTCGCCTTCGGCAAGCTGCAGGAGGTCCTGCCCGGCCGCCCGATCACCTTCGCCGGCCAGCAGATCGTCAACGGCGTGCTCTTCGCCGCGCTGCTCGGCTTCGGCATCGCCGCCGGCTCGACCGAGCAGGGCATCTGGATGGTGCTGCTCCTCCTCGGGGCGCTTCTCTTCGGCGTCATGCTCGTCCTGCCGATCGGCGGGGCGGACATGCCGGTCGTCATCTCGCTCCTGAACGCCTTCACGGGCCTTGCCGCCGCCTCGGCCGGCTTCGTCCTCGAGAACACCGCCCTCATCATCGGCGGGACGCTCGTCGGGGCCTCGGGCACGCTGCTCACGATCCTCATGGGCCGGGCGATGAACCGCTCGATCGCGAACGTGCTCTTCGGCGCCTTCGGGGCCGTGCCGGCCGGGGGAGCCGCGGCCGCCGCATCGACCGACGGCAAGTCCTACCGCGAGGTGACCGCCGACGACGCCGCGGTGATGCTCGCCTACGCGCAGCGGGTGGTCGTCGTCCCCGGCTACGGGCTCGCCGTCGCGCAGGCCCAGCACGCGGTGCGCGAGCTGGCCGACCTGCTCGAAGGGCGCGGCGTCGACGTCAAGTACGCGATCCACCCCGTGGCGGGCCGCATGCCGGGGCACATGAACGTCCTCCTCGCCGAGGCGCAGGTTCCCTACCCGCAGCTCTACGACATGGACGACATCAACCCGGAGTTCCCACGCACCGACGTCGCACTCGTCATCGGGGCGAACGACGTCACGAATCCCGCCGCGCGCGACAACCCGGAGAGCCCGCTCTACGGCATGCCGATCCTGAACGTCGACCAGGCTGCGAACGTCGTCATCCTCAAGCGCAGCATGAACCCGGGCTTCGCCGGGATCGACAACGACCTCTTCTACGAGGCGAACTCGGCGATGCTGTTCGGCGACGCGAAGTCGTCCGTCGAGAAGCTCGTCGCCGCCGTCAAAGCAGCGTAACTTCGTCGCCCCGGGTGACGCGGCCGGTCTTCAGGACCTTGGCCAGCATCCCCCGCTTCCCCTCGAGCTCGGCCTGCAGGCCGGGGCGGATCTCCTCCATCAGCTCGCACGGGTCGCACACCATCGAGATCTCGAACTCGACGTCGCCGACGAGGAGGCGCTGGCCGACCGGCCAGTTCATGACGTCGGCCCCGCGGACCGTGAAGTTCTCCTTCACGCGCCCCGGAGGCACGCCGAGCGAATCGAGGTCCTCGGCCGCGACGAAGAGGACGTTGCGCTTGCCGCCGCGGCGATGGGCGCAGCCCTCGACGCCTTCGTTCTCGAAGACCTGCGCTGTTTCGAGCTCCTCCATGAGCTCGCGCCGCTTCGGCGAGCGCCAGATGTGTGCGATCTCGGCCACACGCCGAGTATAAGGAGGCATGCCACCGACCGACATCGCACCCGGCCTGTGGATCTGGCGCCTTCGGCATCCGGCCTGGACCGAGGAGTCCGGCTGGGAGCCGCACGTCACCTCCACGGTGATCGAGGCCGGAGGCGAGGTCGCGCTCATCGACCCACTCGCACCGCCCGAGGACGAAAGCGAGATCTGGGAGCGCCTCGACGCCTCGCCGCCCACTCTCGTCGTCGTCCTCAAGCCGGACCACGTGCGCGACGTGGATCTCTTCGTCAGGCGCTACGGGGCGCGCGCTTTCGGGCCGAGCCTCTTCTGGCGGAACGACATCCCCGAGACCGAGCTCGAGCCGATCGAGGCCGGCTCCGAGCTTCCCGGCGGGCTCGTCGCCCTCTACGACGGGCGCGGCCGGAACGAGACGCCGCTCTGGGCTCCCGAGCCGCGGGCGCTCGTCTTCGCGGACGCCCTCACCGAGCGCGACGGCGTTCTGCGCGTCTGGGGCACGCCGTGGCACGATGAGCGCGTACTGCCCGCGCTCCGCGCGCTGCTCGAGCTCCCGTTCGAGC
Source organism: Gaiellaceae bacterium (assembly GCA_035698665.1). GTDB lineage: Bacteria > Actinomycetota > Thermoleophilia > Gaiellales > Gaiellaceae > DATEOR01. The sequence goes on along the minus strand of DASSBN010000026.1, from coordinate 26,818 downwards.
ACGTCGTCGTCTCGCATGGCGAACCGGTGCACGACCGCGCCGCGTACGAGCGTGCGCTCGAGCTCCCGGCCTTCGAGGAGGAATAGCGCAAAAAACGAAGGGCCGGTTTCCCGGCCCTTCGCTCGAATCGTTGAGGTACGAGCTACTGGCTGAGCGCGCTGAGCGCGTTCACGATCCCGCTGCCGTACCAGGAGTTGAACTCTGCTGCGCCCGTGCAGGTCTGCGGTGCGCCGTTCGACATCGACGGGAACGGTGCGTAGAGCGCGAGCGTCGCGGCGTCCGGGCATGCCTGCGGGTCGGCTGTCTGCCGGATGATCGCCGCCACCTGGCCGGACGGGAGTTTCCCGTAGTGGCTGATGACGAGGGCGGCGAGGCCCGCGACGTGAGGCGAAGCCATCGACGTGCCCTGCAGGTACGCGTACACCGCGCACGGGCTGACGGAGCAGTCCTGCACGATGAGCGGACTCGGCGCGAAGAACTTCGCCGGGTACGTCGAGAGAACGCGGCCGTTCGGAGCGTTCGCCGTCACCTGCAGGATGCGGTCGCCTCCCGGTGCGGCCACATCCGCCACCCCGGTGCCGTAGTTGGAGTAGTACGACTTCAGGCGCCGGTCACCGGTCGCGGTCACCCCGATGACGCCCGGGACCTCGGTCGGCACCACGACACACGCGTTCGTAATCGACCGCTCCTCTCCCGGCCCGGTATCGGGGCTGATGACGTCCTGCGTCGGATGCGCCAGGTCGTCGGCGAAGTTTCCAAGCGCCGCGACGACAGTCACGCCGCGGGATTCTGCGTACTTGATCGCGCGGGATTCCGCGATCCAGATCGCACGCTGCTCGGAGTCGTTGCGGCAGTTGAAGAGCCACGGGTCTGCGAAATAGCTGTTGTTCGTGACGTCGAACCCGTGCGTTGCCGCCCACATGAATCCGCAGACGACAGCCTCGGGGAAGAAGAATCCGTCCGGATCCCCGACCTTGACGCCGGCGATGCGCACGTTCGGAGCGACACCGACGATGCCGATGCCGTTCGCGGCCGCCGCGATCGTGCCGGCGGTGTGCGTCCCGTGTCCGTTGTCGTCGTCCCACGCGGTCGGGCTCTGGTTCGGCACCCCGCCGACGCACGACGTGCTGTTGGCGAAGTCGATGTTGGGAGCGAGATCCGGGTGCGTGTAGTCGAGGCCCGTGTCCAAATCGCCGACCAGGACACTCGAGCTCCCGCCGGTGATCGCGTGGGCCTGTGGCACCCCCATCTGGCGCATGTCCCACTGCAGGCCGCTCAGGGTGTCCGAATCAGAGACGGGCACGTCCCCCGTGCCATCTACCGGCGGCCCGGCGCCCAGCGTCTCCGTGTCTGGAAGTTGGGTCGCGAAGCCGGCCGTCGCCGACACCGCCTCCACACGTCCGTCCTTTCTCACCTTCGCGGCAAACGTCGAGCTAGAAGACTTCGCGATGATCACGCCGATCTGGGCGTAACTCGCCACAACCGTTCCGCCGGCGTTCCGAATTACTGCACCACCGTCGGCGGGCACTCCCTTGGCCTTGTAGAGCACGATGTACTTCGCCGCGCTCGCCACTCCCGCGAACGCGAGCATGAGCGACGCCGCGACAACCGCAACCGCCGCTCGCCGAACGACCTTGCTCGGCATAGGGCCCTCCTTCCCTTTGCCTGCCAGTTCCCGTCGTCAGACGGGGCCGCAAACGAGGGCAGGATAGAGGAGGAGGCTGGTTTCGACTACTCAGTCGTCGAAGCCGAACGCAGTCACTGCGGCGTAGGCGTCGACCTGTCCGAAGCCGTAGAAGCCGTTGTACTGGTCGCCGCCGACACAGCGCGGATCGGGCGGGCACGGCTTGGCCTGCGCGGTCCGGTCGAGCAGCGCCCGGACGAAGAGGGGCTTCAGCGGCTTCAGGAAGCCGGAGGCCTTCAGCTTCGCGAAGCGGCCCGACACGAGGGCCGCGACGCCGCTGACCTGCGCGGCCGCCATCGACGTGCCCGCGTTGTAGCGGTAGGTCGCGCCCGGCCCGTCGACGACATTCGGCATCGCGGTCGGCGGGACCGGGATGTACGTCGGAAAGGTCGACAGGATCAAGCCGCCGGGGACTCCGCCCTGCGACGGGTCACCGCCGGGAGCGACGAGGTCGATGGCGCCGATGCCGAAGTTCGACGGGCCCGGAGGCGTCGCGACGACGGGGCCGCCGTTGCGACCTTCGCTCGCCACGCCGATCACACCGGGGAGCTGAACCGGCATGCGGATGCAGCCCTTGCCGCCGGGCGGCTGTGTCATGTCGATGCCGTTGTTTCCCGCCGATGCGACGATCGTCGTGCCGGACCTGAGCGCGTCCTTCACCGCATCGCCGACGGACTGGATGGCGGCGCGGTCGACCGGATCGCTCTTGCAGAAGAAGTCCAGCGGGTCGGCTGCGCCCGTCGCACCCTTGTCGACGGCGAAGCTTGCGTTCGCGACGTCGATGTTCTGCTGCGACACGTACTCGAACGCGCATGCCGCCGCCTGGGGCGTGATCGGGAGACCGGGGTCGGTCACCTTCACGATCAGGAGCTGCACGTTCGGCGCGACGCCGACGGTTCCGAAGTCGTTGTCGCCCGCGGCGATGAGCCCGGCGACATGCGTGCCGTGGCCGACGTTGTCCCTCCAGAGGAGGCCCGTGGGGTCCTTGACCGGCGTCCCCGTGATGCAGGAGACGCTGTTGGCCATGTCGATGCGGCCTGCGAACTCGGGGTGCCCCGGGTCGATGCCCGAGTCGATCAGCGCGACGCGGACGTCAGGGCTTCCGCCCGTGATCGTCTGGGCCTGGAATGCCCCGATCATCTCGAGGTTCCACTGCTGGCCCGAAAGGTTGTCAGGCGTCGCCGGCGAGCCCGGCAGGGCAGTGATTCCGGCCCCACCCGCCGACACGGCTGCGAGCGCGACCGCCGCGCAGGTAGCCGCAATGAAAGTTCGCGCAATTCGTCCCGGTTGCCGCAACTCGTTCTCTCCTCCGCTCGGTCCTACTCTCCCGCGGGTAGTTTCCCGCACACGCACTTTACGACGGACTTTAGGTCCGCGCGTCCCTCATAAGAGGGAGCCTCCGCTCAGAAATTAACCCGCAAAACGACCGCTTTTCGCGTCGAGGGCGTCCACTTCGTCACATAGGCGGTCCGGCCCGCAAGCGCCGTCGTCCAGAGGAAGGTCTTGCGTCCCTTCACACGCATGAGCGTCCTCGTGCGCGAGCTCCCGAGCCATCTCATGCGCAGGTAGGAGCCCTGGGGACGCTGCTCGACCCAGACGATTCGCTTCGTCGTGAGCGAGGGGTTCGACTCCTGCCAGCGCTCCGTCTTGGTGATCGCGCGACGCTTGTCCGTCGTCACGTCCTGGACGAAGACTGCCGAACCGTGGCGGCCGATCCGGTGCCAGGCGAGCTGGCCGCCGCGCAACGACGGCCGGCCGAGATCGGACGCGGCTCGGACCGAGGCGATCCTCCGGGAAGTCGGGTTCAACGCGTCGGTCAGGTCGGACAGGATGAGCCGGTCGTAGCCTGCGTCGGCGCGGACATAGGCGAGGTGGGGCCAGTCGAGAGCCGGTTGCGAAAACGCCCCGTCGAGCTCACGCTCGATCTGGTCGGTGCGCAGGTCGACGACCTTGATTCCCTCGTCATCCGCGTACGCGAGGTAGTTGCCGCTCAAGGCGGGCGCGTTCGCCGGGCTGAACGTGTCCTCCGGGTCGCCGGGCGGGCTGACCACCACGCTGATCGTCCCGGAGCTCATCCGGGCGAGCGCGAGGGTCTTCCCGTCCGCGGCCGGGTCGAACCCGCGCCCGAGCGACGTGACGGCCGCGCCTGCCGCCGGTGCGACGGCGAGAAGAACGACGGCGAGCGCGAGGACGACGGCGTTCGCCCGCGGAACGAGGGAAGCCCGGCCCACGAGTCTCTCGACCGCGGCCGGCCCGCTCGGCTCACGGCGCCGCGGCCAGGCGGCCATGAACGCGCGCCCCGCTCCGTAGAGCGCAAAGCAGGTGGCTGCTAGGAGTGGCCGCCCCAGGGCGAGCGCCGCAGCGCACGCGACCCAGAACGTCGCCACCGGCTGGAAGGTGAGGAAGCCAACGCCGAGGCCGGCGCCGTAGCCCGCGCTCCAGAGCGGCAGCGGAAGCGCGTACTGCCAGCGCTGCGGCACCTGCCTTCGCGACTGCGGGACCGGCACGGAGACGACGCCCGCCTCGCGGAGGGCCGCGATGAAGGCGAGCGCCGCGGCAGCGATCAGGGCAGGCCGCGTCCCGACGAGGCTCCCGGCGAACCCGAGCGCGGCGCCGAGGGCGGCCGAGGCCAAAACAGCGGCGCCGGCGAAGAGCACGATCGCGAGACGCTGACGGGTGCGGCTCCCGCACACGGCGGGAGTGAAGGTCTCGACCATTGAGAGTCCTCAGGGCGACCAGGCGCCCGAGACTCCCGCGAGGAGCGCGGTCGCGGCGAGCGCGGCGGCGACGGCTAGCACTGGAGCCCCGAGTCGTAGTACATGACGCAGAACACCCGGCGGCCCTGGAAGCAGTAGCCGGTCAGGGAGGCGTCCCCGTTGATCCGCTTCTTGCTGTGCGAGCAGCAGTCGACGAGCTTTCGCACCTGCCCGTTGCAGCAGCGGTACCACGCCCCCTCCATGACGGCGTGCAGGCCGTAATGCTCGTTCGTCCACTCCTGGCAGAGGCGGGTTCTGGGAGCGCGCGGGAGCAGCTCGCCGTCGGGCGCGCGCAGACGGTTGCCCGCGCCGTCGATCGCCCACCCGTCACCGTTGACCGCGCGGCCGAGGTTGTCGATGGGATGGCCGTCACTCGGCCGGAGCGGAAAGCCGTTCTTGTCGATGCGCGGGAGGCCGAGCGGGTTCGGGCACGAGCCCGTCGTCCAGATGTGCCCGCAGAAATGGAACGCTTCGCTCTTCTCGGGCCGAACGGCGGCCGCAACGGCCGCGCCGCCCGTGGCCGCGAGCATCGCGCCCCCCATGCGGCCCAGGAAGGAGCGCCTGGTCATCCCGGAGGCGAGCCGTGTCGAGAGGGCCCTCGCCGCGCCGTCGAGGAGCCCGTCAGGCCGGCGCATGTTCCATCCTCGCTGCACCCAGCGCGACGAGCCCGTCGAGCTGCTCGAGTGAGTTGACCGTGCCCTTCGCGGCGACGAACCCGTCTACGACGTGGACGAGGAACGGCGTCCCGGGCACGCTCCAGCGCTCGAAGACGGCCGGCTCTTCGTGCTCGTAGACGGTCTGCACCGGCATTCCCTCGCGCTCGAAGGCCCGGACCCCAGGCGCGATCGCGCGGCAGAGGCGGCAGTCCGCGCTGAAGAAGGCGACGAGCTCTTCTCCCACGCGGGTGAGACCGTCGAGCTCGGGAGCGGTGTCGCCGAGCGCCGGGCCCTCCTCCGCGAGCTCGAGAGCCATGCCCGGCCCGACGCGCATGGTCAGCACACCCACCTGGCGGTAGAGGGCGAGGACGAGCGCGGCGAGGACGACGACCGCGAGCCCGAGAACGACGAGGGCGGCGACGATGAGCGCGTCGGTCGAGGGCCGCGCCACCTCCACGTCGGCAAACGCGCCGAAGGCGGCAACGCCCGTGAAGAGAAGCGCGCGGCCGAGAAGCAGGTCGGTGCTCCGCTCCTTGGAGCCGAAGCAGCCGCAGCGGAGACGGAGAACGCCTCGGGCGCGGACCCGCGCGAGCGCGGCGACGAAGACGGCTCCGAGGCAGACGGCTGCGATCGCGGCGGCCTGCACGCCTGCGAGGAGCAAGACGCCGGTGGCGAGCTCCACTCCGGTCAGGGCGGCCAGGGCGGCGCCGCGCCAGCGAAGCGGGACGCCGTACGGGGCGAGGAACGAGGAGTCGCGCGCCAAGAGCTTCGACACGCCCGCCCAGAGGAGGGCGACCGCGACGACGAGACGGGCGATGAGGTCGAGCGACAACACTGGGCGTACGTTCGTTGGCTGGGCGTTTCGCCCTTCGTTCCCCGAGGCCGCAGGATACCGGCTCCTCCGGAGGATCGTCCTCCGAAAGCGGAGGCTTGATCCCTCCCTAACCGGCGTGTTCTGCGCTTCTCAAGCCGCGTAGCGCCCAGAAGGCGAAGGCGGCCGCGAGGGCGATCGCGACCCCGAACGCGAGCCCGACCTCGGTCGGGGTGCCCGCGAGGAAGCCGCGCCCGGCCTCGAGGACCCGCGTGAGGGGGTTGTAGGTGGCCACGTCGTGGATCCAGCCCTGCAGCAGGGCGAGCGGCACGTACACCGGCGCGAAGAAGAGCAGGAGAAAGACCGGCATCTGCATGACCGGCCCGGCCTGCATCGTCCGCAGGCGCAGCGCGACTCCCGTCGCCCAGAGGATCGCGGCCAGGTTCAGGAACGCGGCCAGCGTGTAGAGCCCCACGAGGTCGATCCCGCTTCCCCCCACGTTCATCCCGACGAGCAACGCGACGACGGTGACCACGAGTGCGGTGGTGAGCCAGCGCACCAGAGCCGCGACGGCGTAGCCGAGCACTATTCCGCTCCGGTGCGGCGCCGAGAGCAAAAGCCTGCGGCCGAAGCCGCTCTCGAAGTCGCGCGCGATGCCGAAGCCCGTGAAGACGCCGCCGAACGCGGCCGACTGGAGGAGGACGAACACGAACTGAAACGCCGTGTAGCCCGGCGGATAGTCGAATCCGGGCACCTGGTCGATCCGCGACAGCCCACCGGCGAAGGCCGTGAAGAAGAAGAGCGGGAAGATGAGCGACGGGATCAGGAGCGACGGGTTCGTGAACACGTTGTGGAGGACGCGCCACGCGATTCCCTCGGCGACGTGCAGCGTCCTCATGAGCGCGTCAGCCTCGTTCGCAGGGAGACCGAGGCGAGGGCGAGCGCGACCACCGCGATCAGGAGGGCGATCCCGAAACCGAGCGCGAGCGCCTCGGCGTCCCAGCCGATGACGATGAGGCTGCGGATCGCCTCGATCAGGTAGGAGACCGGGTTCAGCGTCGCGGCGGTCTGGAACCACTCGATCTCGATCAGGTTCCGCGGCATCGCCATCGACGAGATGAAGAGGAAGACGAAGAAGACCGGGAACATGCCCTGCACCGCCTCGCCCGAGCCGGTGCGAAGGGCGAGGAAGGCGCCGAGCGCACCGAAGCCGAGGCCCAGGAGGAGCGAGAAGACGATGAGAAGCGCGATGCCACCCGCGCCGGCGGCGAAGTGGACGCCGAAGATGAGGCCGGTCAGGATCCACACGACAGCCTGAACGGCGGTCATGGCCATGACGCCCCCGAGCTGGCCCCCGAGGAGCGCGATGCCGCGCATCGGCGTGAGCGCGAGCCGGTTCAGAAATCCCGTCTGGATGTCGCGCGCCAGATCGGTGCCCGCGTTCATGGTCGCGAAGAGCGCGCCCTGCATGAACGGCACGGCGAGGGCGAACGCGAGGTAGGAGTCCGTCGGAAAGCCCGGGAGGCGAGTCGCCGACTGGAGGCCGCTCGCGTTCACGGACAAGAGGAGCAGCGGGAAGACGAGAGGGAAGACGACGTTCGCGGGCTGGCGCGCTGTTCGGACGACCGACCGCCGCGCGAGCTGGCCGACCTGCTCGGCGAACGCGTTGCTCATGCTGGCTCGAGCGCGAGCTCGGGCTCTTCCTCCTCCTCGCCGGCACCCTCGAGGGAGCGGCCCGTCTTCGCGAGGAAGACATCGTCGAGCGAAGGCTGGTGGAGCTGCAGGTGCTCGACCTTCAGGCTCTCGGAGTCGAGCGCACGGACGATCTCGACGAGATCGGCCTCGCCGGACCGCAGCCGAACCGCGACCCCCTGAATGGCCGCACAAGGCGCGCCGAAGCGCGCGAGGATCGCCGCGGTGCGCTCCTTCTCCTCGGGGTCTGCGGGGACGACCTCGACGGTCGGCCGTCCGACGTCCGCCTTGAGCTGAGCCGGCGTTCCCTCGGCGACGATGCGGCCGTGGTCGATGATCCCGACGCGGTTGGCGAGCACGTCCGCCTCCTCGAGGTACTGCGTCGTCAGAAAGACGGTGACGCCGTCGTCGGAGGCAAGGCGCCGCACCTCGTCCCAGAGGGCCGTGCGGCTCTGGACGTCGAGACCCGTCGTCGGCTCGTCGAGAAACAGGATGCGCGGCGAGTGGACGAGCGCGAGCGCCAGGTCGAGACGCCGCTTCATCCCGCCCGAATAGCCCCGCACCTTGCGGTCTGCCGCTTCCGAGAGGCCGACGCGCTCGAGCAGAAGGTCGCCCCGCTCGGCGCGCTCGGAGCGCGGGATGCCCTGGAGCGTCGTCTGCAGGCGCAGATGCTCGCGCCCGGTGAGCAGCGGGTCGAGCGCAGCCTCCTGGAGGGCCGCGCCGATCGCGGCGCGCACCTGCGGCCCCTCGCGGACGATGTCGTAGCCGGCGACGGTGGCCGTTCCTGCGGTGGGCGGAAGCAGCGTCGTCAGCATGTGCACCGTCGTCGACTTGCCGGCGCCGTTCGGACCGAGGAAGCCGTAGATCTCGCCGGGGTGCACGACGAGGTCGATCCCGTCCACTGCGCGGGGGCCCTTCTTGAACTCTCGGACGAGTCCCTTCGCTTCGATGCCGTGCTCTCCAGACACGCCTCTAGGCTACCTTGATAGTTGATCTAGTCAAGGATAGATACCCTCAAGTATATTTGTTAAGATGACAGTGGCAGAGACGAAGACTCCCGCCCACGCCGAGGCGGCCTGGCAGATCCTCTGGGAGCTCATGCTCAAGCAGCGGACCCGGTTCGTCGAGGCCGTCGCACAGCTCGACCTCACTCCGGTTCAGGCCATCGTCCTGCGCCGGCTCGATCCGCACCGCCCGACGCCGATGCACGAGATTGCCGACATGCTTCGGTGCGACGCATCGAACGTGACGGGCATCGTCGACCGGCTGGAGGCGCGAGGAGCAGTCGAGCGCCGCGCCGATCCTTCCGACCGCCGCGTGAAGGCGCTGGTGCTCACCCGCTCCGGCCGCACGCTCCGGCGGCGGGCGCTCGAGAAGATGGGCGAGCCGCCCCCCGAGATCGCGAGCCTGTCGAGGGCAGACCTCCAAACGCTCCACGGGATCCTCAGCCGGGCGACCTCGCGATAAGGTGGGGGTGTGGCGTCGCAGGCCGTTTCCCGCGGAATCGAGCTCGACACATGGGTCAGGTTCCTCCGAACCCATTCCGCGATCGTCGGGAAGCTGAACACCGAACTCGTCGCGGACCACGGGCTCACGATCAACGACTTCGAGGTCCTGCTGCACCTCTCGTGGGCGCCCGAGCAGGCGATGCGCCGGGTCGACCTCGCGTCGAGCGTCCTCCTCACACCATCCGGGATCACGCGGCTCCTCGACGGCCTCGAGCGGTCCGGGTTCGTGACGCGGGAGGCGTGCGCCACGGACCGTCGCGTCGTCTACGCCAAGCTGACGCCGGAGGGGAACGAGAAGCTCCAGGCCGCGCGCACGACGCACCTCGCCGGAGTGCACCGGCTCTTCGTCGAGCGCTTCAGCTCGGACGAGCTGGCGAGCCTGGCCGGGCTCCTCGAACGCCTGCCCGGCGCGAACGGCGACAGCGCGGACTGCTAGAGCGCCAGCACGTCGTCCGCCTCCGCGACGACGAGCGGGTCGTGCGTGGCGCAGACGACCGCTGCGCCGTGCTCCCGCGCATAGCGCCCGAACAGCGCGCCGACGGCGAGTGCATTGGCCTCGTCGAGCCGGGCGGTCGGTTCGTCGGCGAGCAGGAGCTTCGCCTCCGCCGCGAGCGCGCGGGCGATCGCGACACGCTGACGCTCTCCGGCCGAGAGCCGGCCGACTCGCTGCTCCGCCCGCTCGGAGAGGCCGATGGCCGAGAGCGCCTCGAGAGCGCGCTTCCTCGCCTCGTCCGCGCCGAGGTCCCGTAGCGCGAGCGCGACCTCGACGTTCTCGCGCGCGCTCAGGAACGGCGTCAGACCCGGGTCCTGCGGAATGAACGCGATCGGATCGCGCCGGAGCGCCGCCCGTTTCTCCCGGTCGAGCTCCGCCAGCGGACGGCCGAGGACGCTCACGTCACCGGCGCTCGGGTCGCGCAGCCCGGCGAGGATGTGGAGGAGCGTCGTCTTGCCCGAACCGGAGGGCCCGGTCAGAGCCGTCAGCCGCCCGGCCCGGAACTCGGCGTCCAGGCCGTCGAGGACGACGGTCTCGCGCGCGCCCTCCCCGTAGCGCTTGCCCACTCCGCGCGCCTCGGCGAGGACCGTGCCGTTCTCGCCGGATGCCGCGGCCGGCGCGCCGCCGTCCTGCGACCGCGGCTGCGCCTCCTCGCCTGCGGCGGAGACGACGATTCCGGCATCGCCGAGCTCGGCCTTGGCGCGCGAGCCGATGCGCGCACGGACGAGGAGCTCCTCCGGAAGCCGAACCCAGCCTCCGCGCGCGACGACGAGCGTCTCCGAGTCGCCGCGCCCGGCCTCCTCGCTGACGCGCCCGTCGCGGACGCGCACCGTGCGGTCGGCAATGGCGGTCGACTCGACATCGTGGCTGACGAGGACGGTCGTGCACCCGTGCTCCCGGGCGAGCTCCCCGATCACCTCGTAGACGAGGCCCGCGCTCGCGGCGTCGAGCTCACCGGTCGGCTCGTCGGCGAGCAGGAGCCGCGGCCGGTGCGCGAGCGCGGCGCAGACGGCGACGCGCTGCTGCTCTCCTCCTGAGAGCTCGGCGGAGTGGGCGCCACGCTTCTCCGCCAGACCGACGCGCTCGAGCAGCTCGTCCGCTCGCCGCTCGCGCTCGTCGCGTCCCGCGCCGCCGAGCCCGAGCTGGACCCCGACCAGCTCCCGGACGGTCAGGTCGGGGTCGAGGGAGCGGGAGTAGTGCTGCTCGACGTAGCCGGTCGTCCGCGAGCGGTACTCGGCGAGACGCCGGCTGGAGAGCCTCCCGAGGTCGGCGTCGAACACCTGGGCGCTACCCGCGGACGGCCGCTCGAGCCCGGCGAGCACGCGGAGGAGTGTGGACTTCCCCGACCCGCTCGGGCCGAGCACGACGAGCACCTCCTTCTCCTGGACGGAGAGCGTGAGCCCCTGAAGGGCGGCGGCGTGGCCTTCCGGCGTCGAGTAGACGCGGAAAAGGTCGCGGACCTCGACGGCGCTCACACCGCCCTCCTGGTCGAGAGCGCGACGAGACCGGCCGTGAGCGCCGCGTACGCCGCACACGCGAGCGCGACGAGGCGCCAGTCCACCGCGATCGCGAGCGGCGGCTCAGGCAGCGACGCGCCGGCGGTCAGCGTGACGAGGTCGACCGCGAGCACGGCGAGCAGCGCGGCCGCGGCGAGGCCGCCGAGCAGGCCGAGGGACGCGACGAGAACGGCGCGGAGGCGAAGATGGCGCCTGAGGGTTCCCGGGCCGGCGCCCTGGGTCTCCAGGTCGAAGAGCTCCCGGCGCTCGTCCCGCGCGTCCCCGGCGAGGAGGACGGCGAGGCCGACGAGGGCGAGCAGGAACGCGACGATCGCCGCTCCCGTCAGTGCGGCGAGCGAGCCCCGGGCGAGCGGATCTGCACGGAGCCTGTCCTCGAGGTCCGCGCGTGAAGAGACGGAAAGCGCGGCGAACGGCGGCCGCTGAAGGCGCGCGCCGAGACCGGCCGGCCCCTCGAGCCAGAGCTCGTTGGCAACTGCGGTGCCGGGGCTCGCCGCGTTCATGGCGACGAAGAGCGTGCGCTCGTCGCCGAGCACGAAGTCGCCCGAGACCGATGGGAACCGCTGGATCGTGCCCACGACTCGCACCGGCACCGAGCCGCCGGGAAGGCGGAGCGGGATGATTCCTCCCGAGCCGGCGGCCGCGGCCAGGCCCGGAGTGGCGACGACCGGAGGCGGAGCGGAGTCGCTCGCCTGCACCGGTTGGAACCGCGGATCTGCCGCCTCGTTCGAGAGCAGGAAGCGGAGCCTCGAGCCGTTTGCGTCGACGTTGTCGAGCCCCTTCCAGCCGGCGTAGTCGGTGATCGCGCTCCCGCCTGCGGTCATCGGCTCGAGCGTGAGGACACCGTCGACCCGCGCAAAATCGCCGTGCCCCTCGGCCGAGAAGGCCCGCCCGAGCTCGAGTGCGACGACGCGGCCGCGGTGCGCGTCCGGAGGGATCGTGGCGCGCAACGTCCCGCTCCTCCGGTCGGCCGTCCCGAGCTTGATGCGGCTGAAGAGCCCGTTGGGCTGGTACACGACAGCGGTCAGCGCCACCGCTCCTCCGCGCAGTGCGTACGGCAGCGCGAGCTCCGATGCGTCGGCGGGGAGCGGCGCGCCGCGGAGAACCGGCGGCGGGTCGGGCTGGATCCGGTCGATCAGCTCGTCGCGCGAAAGCGGCGAAAAGCGGTCCTGCCAGCCGTCGAGTCCGGCGATGGACTCGGCAGGGACGCCGAGGAGAGTCAGCTGCCCTGGTCCGCCCGCACTCGCCGTCCGCCGGAGCACCGGTGTGACGTCGGCACCGAGGGCCTCGTAGCTCGAAACCGGCGCGGCCTCGAGCGGCGCGACGAGCCCGGCAGGCGAGAGGTCCTCGCGCACGGTGAAGTCACGCGGCACGGCGTAGGCGGCCTGCGCGGAGAGGCCGTCGTCGAGCGTCGAGCGGTAGACCACCGCGAAGAGGCCGAGGCCCAGGCTCGCGACGAGAAACGTGACCGCGACCGCCGCGCGTCCGGGGCTCCGCGCAAGCGAGAGGGCGGCAAGCCGCACCTGGATCTTTCCCCCACGGGCGAGGCGCTCGAGCAGCCTCAGTCCCGGAACGAGCAGTCGCGCAGCGGCCACGGCGACGACGAAGGTGACGAGGCCGGGAAGAAGCAGGAGGAGCGTCCCGGTTGCTCCGCCCTGACCGAGCGAGCGCGCGTCCGCGTCGCCGCGCGCGAACGCGAGGATCACCGCGAGGAGCGCACCGAGCGCCGCGGCATCGAGCGCAGTGAACGTGCGCCCACCGAGCGAGAGACCCGGGACGCTGAGGACGACGATCAGGACGAGCGCGGCGGCCACGGCAAGTCCGGCTGCGGCGGCGAGTCCGGAGCCCGCAAGCGCAGAATGGCCCAGCACCGCCCCTGCCGGCGATCCAGCCTGATCGGCGAGCACCGCGGTCGCGAGGCTCCCGATCGCCCATCCGAGGACCGCGCCAACGAGCGCGACGGCAACCGTCTCGGCTGCGGTGACGAGGTGCACCTGCCAGCGGCGGCCGCCGAACCAGGTCAGCCGCCGGCGCGCCGCCTCCACGTCGCGACGCATGCCGACCGCTGCGAGCACGGCGAAAGCGAGGAGGAGCGCCGCGACCTGTCCGCCGACGAGGAGGAGCCGGCGCCCGGCGACCTGACCGGTCTCCCGCGCGGCCGCCAACTCCGGAACGGGCGCGGAGAGGTCCAGAAAGAGCGAGCGGGCGCGGAGGGTCGACTCGGCCCGCGCCGCGCGAGCTTCGAAGCCGTCGATCTCCCACGGGTGGATGCTGCGCGGCGCGAGCGGCACCGACCAGGCGTACGTCCTGTAGATGGACTGGAGTTCGGGAAGCGCCGAGAGCTCGTCGAAACCCTCCGCCAGGAGAAACGGCGGCTCGGAGACTCCAAAGGACTCTCCCACGCGCGTCGCCTTCGCGCCGGGAAGCAGGCCGAAAGGCAGTGGCGAGGAGAGCACGCCCTCGCCGACCTTGACGAAGCGGAGGCCCGGCGCGCTTGCGATCTCGCCGGTGCCGCCGAGCTGGACGACCTCACAGCGCTCGGGACTGCACTCGCGCGGGAAGCGGCCCGATGTGAGGCGCACCCAGCGCGAGACGTCGTCGACGCCGCCGAGGTTGGTGAGCGCGCCGCCGATTCGCAGGAGCTTGAACTGCAGCGCGCGCGCGGGCCTCCCCGGCGCGAGGCCCGAGAGCGTGCGCACGACGAGCGGCTCGAGCTCCGCGCGCGTGACGCCGTTCCGCGAGAGGCCGAGATCCGCGTACGTCACGGCAACCGCGCGCTTGGACTCGGGCACCGCCCCGAGCGCCCGGCCCGCGGAGACGTCCTGCGCGACGAGGCTGCCGCCGAGCACGATCGCGAGCGCGCCCGCGGCCGCCGCCACGCCGAGCGCGAGCAGCAGGGCACGGCCGGGCCGGTGCCGCAGTCGCGACCACGCGAGCCCGAGCGGAAACCCGACCGAGCGAACCGTCTTCACTCCGCTGAACGCTGCCAGAGAGTGAGCATCACCACCACTGAATCTTCTTGTGGTTGACTAAGATTGACTTATGCTCGACGTTCGACGGATGCGGGTTCTGAGCGCGGTCGCGGAGCATGGCTCGATCGCCGCCGCGGCGCAGGCCCTTGCCTTCACCCCTTCTGCGGTCTCGCAGCAGATCGCCACGCTCGAACGGGAGGCCGGAGTCGCCCTCGTCGAACGCGGGCCGCGCTCGGTCCGGCTGACCGAAGCCGGACGAGCCCTCGTCGCCCACACGGACGGGATCGTCGCGAGCCTCGCAGCCGCGGAGGCCGAGATTCAGGCGATCGCGGGCCTGCGCGGCGGGATGCTCCGGCTCTCGTCCTTCCCGACCGCGTACGCCACGATCATGCCCCGCGCCATCGGCGAGTTCAGGCGCCGCTACCCGGCCGTCGAGCTCTCCCTGACCGAGGCGGACGCGCTCGCGAGCATCGCGCGCGTGAAGTCCGGCGAGCTCGACCTCGCGCTCGTTTACGAATACGACTTCGTGCCCCTGCCGGAGGACGACTCCGTCGAGAAGACACACCTGCTCGACGACCCGATCCGGCTCGTCCTGCCGCGGGGACACCGCGCTGCGAAGAAGCGCGCCGTGCGCCTCGACGAGCTCGCCGACGAGGCCTGGATCTCGTCGACTGCGCGCTCCTCGTGCCACGAGTTCGTCTCGCGCGCCTGCCGCGCGGCCGGCTTCGAGCCTTCGATCGGCTTCGAGAGCGACGACCACGGCGTGTGGCAAGGGCTCGTCGCCGCGGGCGTCGGGATCGCGCTCGCGCCGGAGCTCGCGCTCGAGACGCTCTACCCGGGCGTTGAGGCGAGGCCGGTCGCGCTCAGCCCGCTGAAGCGAAAGGTCTACGCGGTGAACCGGGCGGGCGGCCGCTCGCCGGCGATCGAGGCGATGCTCGAAGTGATCGGCGAGACGATCGCCGCGCGCGAGGAGACTCGCGCCGCCGCGACGGCCTAGCTGGCTGCTCGGGCCTCGACGCCAAGCAATGTCCGGGCGCCGCCCGCGGCCTTCGCCCGGTAGGCGGCGATGTCGGCCGAGCGGTAGAGGTCGTACGAGGAGCCGAGGTTCGTCGCCGCGCGGGCAACTCCGCCCGAGAAGCTGTACGGGCCCTTGTGGATCAGCGCCTCCTGCGCGCGCTCGGCGACCTTGATCGCGTCGTCCGGGGTCGCGCCCGAGAGAATGATGGCGAACTCGTCTCCGCCGAGCCGGCACGGGATATCGCCCGCACGGCAGGATTCGGTGAGCGCTTCGGCGAGGGCACGAAGCGCCTCGTCCCCGGCCGGATGCCCGCCCAGGTCGTTGATGCGCTTGAGCCCGTCGAGGTCGACGACGAGCAGGCTGAGCTGCTCCCCGTTGCGCTGGCACCGAGCGACGGCGGCGTCGAACTGCTCCTCGAAGAGCCGGCGGTTGTAGAGCCCGGTGAGCTTGTCGCGCGCCGCGAGCTCCTTCATCTCCTTGTAGAGCATCGCGTTCTGGACAGCGGGCGCGACGACGTTGCAGAGAGCCTGGCAGAAGTCGACGTCCGCCGCATCGAACGCGCGGTCGGATTCGTCGACGATCTCCATCATCCCGATCGTCTGGCCCCCGCAGATGAGCGGAAGCATGAGCAGAGCGCCTTGCCCGCGCGCCGCGAGCAGCGCACGCTCGGCCGGATCGTCGCTTTCGTTCGAAACGCGAATCTGGATCGGCTCCTGCGTCTGGAGGACGTGCTTCGTCGCCGGGAACTCGGCGAGCCGGTAGGTCTGGCCGCCTTCCTCCGTGATCTCGTTCGAGCCTTCGAGGTACTCGACGAGCATGACCAGCTCGTCCCGCTCGTGATCCCAGAAGGAGATCTCGGCAGCTGTGGCGCCCGTCAGCTCGGTCGCCTGGTTCGTGAAAGCACGCAGAACCTCGCTCAGTTCGAGGGTCGAAGAGAGCTTGTGCGAAACGTCGAGCAGGGCCTGAAGCCGGTTTGCCGGAGCCATACGGGACTTATCGGGATCCAAAGGTGATCGCTTGAGCGCGACTACGATCGACGGGTCAAGGGCAAGGAGGCGCTATGAAAGCGATCGTCGTCCACGAAGGCGGGGGGCCCGAAGTCCTGCGCTACGAGGCGGACTGGCCGGACCCGAAACCGGCCGACGGCCAGGTGCTCGTCCGGCTCGAGGCGGCCGGGATCAACCACTTCGACCTGAACCAGCGGCAGGCGCCCGAGGCGAGCGGAGCGACGCCGCCTTATGTCCCCGGGCTCGACGGGGCCGGCACGCGAGAGGACACCGGCGAGCGGGTCCTGGTGACCGGCTCACGAGGAACCTATGCGGAGCTCATCGCCGCGCCGGGAGAGAGCGTCCGTCCCATTCCCGATTCGCTGGACGCCGCCCGGGCGGCAGGGATCGGCGTGGCCTACAAGACGGCCTGGGCGAGCCTTCACGACGCGGGCCTGCAGAAGGGCGAGCGGCTGCTCGTACAGGCGGGCTCGAGCGGGACCGGCCAGGCGGCGATCGACATCGGCCGCTATCTCGGAGCGGAGATCTTTGCGACTGCCGGTAGCGGCAAGCACGGGCGCATCCGCGAGCTCGGCGCCGAGCCGCTGGCCTACGACGACGAGCAGATTGCCGACCTCGGCGCGGCAGTCGTCTTCGACCCCGTCCTCGGCGACCGCTTCGAGCTCAGCCTCTCTGCTCTCAAGCCGACCGGGCGCCTCGTCACCTGCGGCGCACTCGACTCTCCGATGGTGTCCGTGAACATGTGGGCCGTCGTCGGCAAGCGGTTGCGAGTGATCGGGAGCGGCGCAGCGGCCGTCACCCCCGAGCAGCTCGACGAGATCATCGGCCTCGTCGGCGACGGGAGCCTGAGCGGCCCGGTCGTGGACCACGAGCTGCCCCTCGACCAGGCGGCCGAAGCGCACCGCCTGATCGAGGAGCGTCAGACCTTCGGGAAGGTCGTCCTCAGGACCTGAGCTACGGGCCGTTCGCCTTACAGCTCTGGATGAGGTTCTGCGGATTGCCGGCCGCGGCCTGCGCCCAGATCTTCTCCTTGTACTGGTAGCCGCCGTCGTCGGCGAACGCGACGACCGGGAAGGCGTGTCCGGTGGGCGCCCAGTTCTCGGACGCTCCCGCCGGAGCGATGACAGCGTGGTCATGGAGAAGGGAGGTCAACGCTGCGTGCGACTGCTGCTGGGCCTGGTCGTCGCCGCTTCGGATCGCGTCGGCCCAGTAGCACTCCCAGGAGCCCATCGCGATCATCACCGCGTAGGCGCCGCCGCCTCCTCGCGTGGTGACCGAGTTCGCAGGGATGTTCAGATCCGGCCAGGTCGCACCCGGCGGAAGCGTGAGCACGTCCTGCGCGTTCCGGTACTCCTGCCGCGTGACCGGCGGCTTTACGACGTCTCCGAAGAGCCCGGAGATGGCAAGCGCGGTCGTCGCGAGCAGTGCCATGACGATGAGCGCGACTGCGCCGAGGGCGATCCGGCGGCGATGCGGCGGCCGCCGGCCAGCGAGCCGCTCGTCGGGCGGGAGCGAGATGATGCGCTCGTAGAGCTCGGCAGCCTCGACGGAAGCCGCCTCCGGGACCGGATTCAGCCGGCGCAGACGGGCAAGTGTGGAATCGTTCTTCATGTTCCCTCCACGTCGACGTGGGCGAGGTGCGAGGCGACCGGCGCGGCCGCCTCCGCCTGCTCGAGGCTCGCGCGGAGCCTGCGGCGGGCGCGGAGGAGGCGCACGCGAAACGCGGTCGCGTTGATGCCGAGCGCCCCGGCTGCCTGCTTGGGTGTGAAGTCCTCCCAGGCGACGAGCAGAAGCGCTTCCCGGTCGAGCCGCGAGAGCGACCGGAGCGCGCGGTCGAGGCTCGGGTCGAGCTCGAGCGGCGGTTCGTCGACGTGCTCGGGCTCCGGCGTCTCGGAGACGGACGGCGCCGAGCGCCGCGCCTCCGCGAGGACGAGGTTGCGCGCCGTTCCGTAGAGCCACGGCAGAGGGTCGTCGGCCGGAACGTCGGCGAGCCGCCGCCAGGCGATGGTCATCGCCTCCGCGGCGATCCCGTCCGGATCCCTGCTCCCTCGCCTCCGCGCGTAGGCCGTGACGGCGCCGAGATGGGAGAACACCGCCCGGAAGCGCGCCTCGGCGGACTGGCGATCGAAGTGATTGCTCATGCTCAGTACTGTCGAAACGAGCGCCTCACGTTACAGCTCCCTTCGCGACGCTCTGAGGGGAGCGCTCAACCGCAGGCGGAGACGCGGAATCCCGGATGCCCACGCCCAACGTCTCTGAAAAAACGGGGAGGGCCGCTCGGCCCTCCCCATTTCCCGATCAGCTAGCTACGCCGATCGACGGCAGCCTTGAGCTGCCCCTTGTTCATCTTCGAACGGCCCTTGACGCCAAGACGCTTGGCCTCGCGATAGAGCTGCTGCTTCGTCCGCTCTCTTCCTTGCGCCATGAGTGACCCCCTCTCCAAATTCGCGCTTTGACCTTCCGGTACCTCAGAGGAAGCTGCTCAAACTTGCCAACCGCACGTATGGGCCGGGCAGGATTCGAACACGCCCGGTAATCGAGCCTTTCTCGCCCGAATGGGGGGCACCGGTGGGGGCACGCCGTGTGCGCGAATGGTCGTGCTTGTGCCCGGCCTGGGCCCGCCTCCAAACCGACTTCTGGAGAAGGTCGAAGACCGGAGTCAGGCCACTGAAGCGAGCTGCGCCTGAAGACGCGAGACATTCTTCGTCTGGGATGGAACGAACCAGATGACTACGCGCCCTCCGATGACAACACGGCCCTCAGATAAGTATTCCTGGGCTGCGGCGTTCGGGTGCCCATAGAACAGGTTTGCGACGGCCTCGGGAGATGAAACATCGGTCTGGACCGGTGCCTCCTTCATGACCAGCGCGTCAATCATTGGCAATCCCTGGTGATCCGAGACGACGATGCGAGCTTCGAAGAGAGCTCTCCTCTCGGGGTCGGTCGGAAACGCGACGCGTGGCACCAGGTTTTGAGCAGCAAAAATGCGCTCGACAGAACTCCACGCTTGCGGAATTCTGGTGGATCTCGATATACGCGTGCAATCCGAGATCGCCGAGATCTGATCCGCGCCTCGACTTGATACCAGGCAATCGCGAAGAACAATCTTTCCGTCGTACTCGACGTCGCATGTAAAAGCGGAGTCGGTATCCGCACATTGGACTTGATCAAGCCCGAGCCTCGCTTGCACTTCGCGGGTGACCGACTCTTGATCCGAGCACGCCACTGCCGACAAAGCCATGACCACGACGACCAGCAGGAGAATGCTACGCACTCCCTCTCCTCAGCTAGGACCTACGTGCCTGATGCATTGAGTCGCGGATCATGCACATTGATGATGAGGTCGTTACTGAACACCGCACGGTAACAATCCTCAGTCGCGCCACAGATTCCCCCTCCACCATAGTCTCCGAACGGATCGTTCATTACTCCGACCATAGCGCCATACGCATTGTTGGCAAGATCCTTTGCCCTCTCGGCCGGAGGGTTCTCAGCGTAGTCCTCGTGCCTGTCCGTGAATTCCTTCGCGGTATCAGGGCCGAGCGTTAGGGCAATCGTTGCGGCCCAGAGACAATGTTGAAACGCATCCTGCAAGGGTTCTAGCTCGGGGAAGAACTCCGCAGCCTTCCTGAGCGTCGTCCAGCGCGCGCCAAAGACGATCGCGCACTTTTCCCAGTTGCCAGGATTCAGTCGTGTGCACCATTCGACTTCGGAATCGGTCGCCCCATGTATGCCTCTCCCGCCGAGAACCCCTTGAATAGCGTCAACTACCCATCCCTGCCCAGGCCACAGACCACTCGGGTCGCTGTAGCGGAGAGGGTTGGCGAGGCCATATTCAAATGCCGACTCCGCTGGAGTGGCGGGTGGCTGTGAAATCGGATCAAGTGAAAGGAAGGCACCGCGCCTTGAGTCGTACTCTCTCGCCCGTAGGTGATACAGCTCAGTTTCCGGATCTAAGTACTGGCCGTTGAAGCGCAAACGGTTCTCGGGCGCCGTGCCGGAGACGTTCGTCGCAGTCCGCTGCGCGCCATAGGCCTCGTAATCGTATTTCCACTGTGCGTTGCCGCTCGCGTCGGTGACGTCCGTGACCGTCCCGAGCGGGTCGTCGTGGTAGTAGAACGTCCCCGACCCATTCGTCATCGAGACGGCGCCGAGCGGGCCGTCGAGGTAACGGCGGACGAGGTTTCCCGAGCCGTCGCGCTCGAGCGCAAGCTCCGGGATGCCGCTGTCGGCGAGCGGATCCCAGATGAGACGCAGGTCGGCTCCTCCGCCGCCAACGGTCGAAGAGACGCGGCGATCGCCCCCGTCGTAGGCATACGTCGTCGTCGTGCCTGAATTCGTTGTCGAGACGAGCCGGTCGGCAAGGTCGTAGGTGAAGGTGCGACTCGCGGCCGAAGCCTGGTTGCCGTTGTCGTCGTAGGTGTAGGTCGTGTTCACGCCGCTCTTGGTCGTCTGCGTCAGCTGATCAGCAGAGTTGTACGTGTAGTCGATCGTGCCGGTGTTGCCGACGCTCCCCGAGCGCACTTCCTGCGTTCGGTTCGAGACCTTGTCGTAGGCGTAGGTGATCTCGTTCGAAGCGCCGGTGCAGTCCGTCGCCGTCGAGGCAACGCCGAAGCAGGAGTCGGTGAGGCGGTTGCGCGCGTCGTACTCGTAGGCGTCGTAGGTATCCGTCACCCCCCGCGTCGTCTTCACGACGGTCGGGTTGCCGGCGTCGTCGAGCGTCCAGAGGAACTTGGAGAGGATGGTCGAGCCCTTCTTGTTCTCGACCGTCGTGAGGCGTCCGGCGTTGTCGAATTCGCGTGTGGCGACGTGGCCGTTTCCGGAGGGAAGCGTGATCGTGGTGACGTTGCCCGCCTCGTCGTAGCCGAAGCTCGTCGTCGCGGAGCCGGAGGTGACGCTCTCGAGGCGCCCGTCGTCGTCGAAGTCGGCGCTCGTCGAGCTCGAGTCGGGATAGGTGCGACCGGTGACGTTCCCCGCCTCGTCGTAGTCGTAGTGGAAGGTGCCGTTCAGGCCGGCGCCGCCGCCCGTACGCTCGGCGTCGGTGAGGTGGTCGGCGTCGTCATAGGTGTACTCGACGCTTCCAGCCCCGTCGTCCATCGTCGCCGGGCGCCCGGCGAGGTCGTATATGCGCGTGACGTCCGGGGTCGAGTCGGAGTAGTCGACCGAGGTGAGCCGGCTCATGCGATCGTAGCCGTAGGTGATCGTGCCGTCGCCGAGGGTTCCGGTCGCGGAGCCGGACGGCTTCTCCTCCGTCTCGAGCGTGCCGTTCGGGAAGTAGGAGTAGTTCCAGGTGCCGACCGGGGTCGTCTTTTGCGTCACAAGCCCGTCGAGATCGGACGTCCAGCTGGTCGTATGCCCTTTCGGGTCCGTTCGCGAAGCGAGGCTTCCGCGCGCGTCATAGGCGTACTCGGTGTAGAGCGTCCCCGTCCCACCCGCCGCCGGTGGCGTCACCTTCCAGAGACGGTCGATGACGTCGTAGGTGAAGGTCGTCTCGTTGCCGTTCTCGTCCGTGACCGAGGCGAGCTGATCGAGCGGGTTGTACTCGTAGTCGACCTCGTGCGTGAGCGGGTCGGTGACGCTCGTTCGGTTGTCCGCTTCGTCGTAGCCGTATGTCCAGGTGTAGGAGGGTGCGGCGTCGCCGCAGTCGGCGACAGCGGCACGCGGATCGACCATCGAGGTCTGGCGCCCATCGTCGTCGATCCCGTACTGCGTGATGAACCCCTGCGGGCTCTCGACGCACTGGAGCTCGCCGGTCGCGTAATAGGTATACCGCCATGGATCGCCGGCGAGCTGACGCTCGTCCTTCATCGTCTTCAGGCGGTCGAGCTTGTCGTAGGTGTACGTCGCGAAGTCTCCGAGCCCGTTCGTTCGCTCGGTCACGTTCGAGTTGGCGTCGTACTCGACGCTGGTCGTGCGCGTGTCCGAGACGTTCAGGTCCTGCGTCCAGTCGGTCGGGCGGTTGAGGGCGTCGTAGGCGATCGTCGTCTCGCCGCCGTCGGGATGCGACTCGCTAGTTCGGTTGCCAGCGTCGTCGTAGCCGTACGTCCACGTCCAGTCGGAGGCGGTGAATCCGGGGTCGTTTCCGTTCGGTTCGACGAGCGTCTCGAGCTCGCCCGCGTCGTCGTAGTCGTAGCTTGTCTCCCTGCCCTCGGGCGACTCGACGGACTTCAGTCTGCCGTCGGACCAGTAGAGGCGGCTGTCCGGACTGGCCGCGCTTGGTTCGGTCGTCTTCCAGAGGCGGTTGGCGGCGTCGTACTCGTAGCTGGTGACGCGGGAGGTCGAGCCGCTGTCCGTGCGCGTCACGCTCTCGAGCAGGCCGTTGTCGTAGTAGTCGTAGCTCGTCAAGCTTCCGCCCGCGTCTGTGTCTCCCGGGCTCGTCAACGTCGCCACGTGGTCGGCCTCGTCGTAGTCCCACTGGGTCAGGTAGCCGGTGGGCGTGACGGGCACGTTGCCGCGCGGATCGCGGCGGCCGGTCAGGCGCCCGGACGAGTCGTAGGTCATCGTCGTCTCATGCCCGAGCGAGCTCGTCACCTTGGTCAGGTTGCCGCTCGAGTCGTAGTCGTAGGTCGTCGTCTTCAGGCGCGGGTTCTGGACGCTCTTGAGGAGGCCGACGTTCGTGGCCGGCGGCGTCGGGGAGGAGGTCGTCGTCCAGTACTTGAAGGTCGTGACGCCGTTCTCGCGGTCGGTGACCGTCTTTAGCTGGCCGACCTGGTAGTCGGCGCTCGCCGAGGTCGCGTAGGCGTTTGTCGTCGTGTTGCCGCGCCCGTCCGTCTCGGTCAGAAGGTCGTTGGTCGCGTTGAAGGTGCGCGAGATCGTGTAGCCAAGCGAGGCGGGCGCGATCTCCTTCTTCACGTCACCGAAGGCGTTGTACTCGAAGCGTCGCTTATTGCCGCGGCCGTCCTTGATCGCCGCCGTTCGGCCCATGCCGTCAAAGGTGTAGGAGGTCGTGCGATCAAGCGGATCGGTGACCGAGACGAGGACGTTGTCGTGGTGGCGATAGACCCAGTCGCCGCGCCCGGGGACGGTCACCGTCGTTACGTCGTAGGTCCCGTCACTGGTGTAGGCGTAGTCCGTCTCCTCTCCCGCTCCGTCCTCCTCGCTCGTCACGCGTCCGGACCCGTCGTAGACGACGTTTTGGAGCTCGTAGTGGCCTTCGGGATCCTCGATCGACTCGAGGTAACCGCTTCCGTCATAGGCGAGCGTCCACGTCTTCCCGCGCGCGTCGGTGACGCTCGTCAGGTGCCCACTCGTGTAGCCGTACTGGACGGAGCGCCCGTCGGGGAGCGCGACCTCGCCGATCAGGGTCGGATCGGAGACGTCGTAGCTGAGCGTGATCGAGCGCCCGGCCGAGTCAGTGATCGAGGAGAGCTTGCCGCTCGAGTAGGAGAGCGTGGTCGCCGGCCCGAAGCGCGGCTTCATCGAGGTCAGTTGCCCCGAGCTGTTGAAGAGGAAGGTGCGCTGGTCGCGCGTGATCAGCTTGTAGGAGAGATCGGCGAGGCGGTCGAGGGTGCCGTCGAAGCCCTTCCCCTTGTACTTGGCCGCTCCGGTCGTCCCGCTCACCTTCGCAAAGCGCGTGCGCTGCCCGGAGCCGGCCCGGTACTCGAGCTCGCCCGTCGTCGGGTTGACGACCGTCAGGCTCGCCTCGAAGGGATGCGTCCAGCCGACGCCGAGTCCAGAAGAGGTCGTGTCCTGCGAATTGTAGGAGCGCAGCCAGTGGAAGGGGATGCCCGGGCCGCCAAGGCGAAGATCGCTGGCGTTCTCGGTCAACGATCCGGATGCGGTGCCGACAGGGAGGAGTGTGTAGGCGAGAGGGTTTCCAAGGGCGGCATCGAGCGAGAGTGCGAGCCCGAGCTCGTCGCGCTGGCAGCCGGTGCAACCCCGAGTCTGCTCATCCAAGAGGCCGCCGAAACTCGGCGGCGGCGGGTCGAAGTAGAGGTCGGGCTGCTCGTAGGCAGGCGGATTGACGAGCAGGTCGTCGTTTCCGCAGCGGATGATCTGGCTGCCGACGATCCCGATTGAGCCAGAGAACGAGACCGGTCCGCGCTCGATCGGCCGGCTCTCGTTCGGATCGCGGTCAGGCGCGCCGTAGCTCAAGTGCCCGTTTTGGTTTCCGTAGGCACAGGAAACGAAGCTAACCGGACCCCAGTACGTTCCCGTCCAGTCGACCGAGAGCGAGGGGCTGGCCTCGTTGAGTTGCGTCCAGGCCTCGTTGACGGTTAGCCCGAAGGTACCGTTGTCGTAGATGGCGTTTCCGGGACCGCCCGCCCCATCCGGCTGCGAGGCGGCGAGGCCGGAATCGGCCCTGAGGTAGACGCCGTAGCGCTCGTTGTCCCATATGGAGGAGCCCGTGATCTCGCCCGGCGACTGCGAGTAGCCGCTCAGGACCCAGTACTCGATCCCGTCACTCGCGTTCGACCAGAAGGCTGAGTCCTCCGCGACGACGCGCGCGCTCGCGACGTTCATGCCGTCGCCGTGTTTGGCGGCGCCGACGTAGCCGTTGTGTGCGAACTTCGAGCGGGCAATCGTGACGGTCGCTCCGCCGCTCGCCTTGAGGCCGGAGACGGAGCTGTCCGTGAAGGTCGAGTCCTCGATCGAGACGGTGCCGCCCACGATCTCGACCATGCCGTTGCCGTCCGAAATGCCTCCGCCGCCGCCATAGCGGGCATCGACGAAGGCGAGCGTTCCCGTGCTTCCGGAGGCGAAGCGAAGGACGCCCCACTGGCCGGCCGACGAGTCGGAGGTCGACGTGAAGGTGATGTGCGACCCGGACGTTCCCGAGGCAGAGAGCGTCCCATTGACGGTGAGGACGCGCCCTTGCGCGTCTCCTTGCACGGTGACGCCGGGCTCGATCGTGAGCGTCACGCCCGCGTTGACGGTCACGTTCGAGGTCATGACGTAGGGACTGTTGGCCGCCGTCCAGGTCGTGTTCGAGGAGATCGTCCCGCCCACGTTCGTCGCCGACGCGGTCTGAACAGGCCAGAGCGCGAAGAGAGCGAGTGCGAGGACGAGCGTCGCGAGCCGGCGCTCGCGCACCCCGCGCGGAAACGAGAGATGGCGTGCGGCAGCACGAAGCACGGGCCGTCCTCCTCAGTCGCGTCGAAGAGCCTGCCCGGAGCGCGACCGCAGGGGCGTCCCGAGATCACTTCGCCTCTTTGGAGAGGCGACCTCCAGCCAAGCACTTCCGTCGTCAATAGTCACGGGACCACAGCGACGGCTCTACCGTAGGGTGCTACCAACCCTCGTAGCACGCGAGACGCAGATGCATCCGTTTGATGCATATGTGCCCCCGCTGGCTATTGCGGCTGGTACGAGCAGTCGGCGGCGGGGTCCGGAGGTGGCTGATCAGCGCTCGAGGCCGAGGCCGAGTTGGCGCTCGAGCTCGATCAGGCGGCGAACGGTTCGAAGCTCGGCGGCGTCCTCGTCGCGGCCGAAGGCGGCGAGCATGCGGGCATGGTCGCCGAGCGAGGCGACGGACGGCCTGAGCCCGGACCCGAGCGGCTCACGGCTCGCCGCGCGGCGGAGATCGTCGTAGCCGCGTGTGCCCGCCGGCTCAGGGACGACCTTCAGCTCGCCGGCATCGGTCCTGAGCGAGAGAACAGGGCCCCCTGCCAAGTCCTCCTCCAGGTGGACGTCGGCGCCGTCGGCTCGGCACGCGTTCAGGTCGGCGAGGGCGTCCGCGAGCTTGCAGAGGTTGTCCTTACGCAGCGACGGGACGATGTCGGTGCCGTCGGTGAGCCCAGGGCTGCCCTGGATCACGCGCCCAAGGCCGCCGATGACGATGTAGGCGACGCGGCGCCCGTCGAGCGCTCGCAGGACCGTAATCGGGTCAAATGACTCCGTGGCAGGCATTAGCTGCGGCGGGCCTTCAGCATCCCGTTCAGGCGCTCCTGGGGTGTTCGCCGGAGGCTCTTTCGCAGCTCCTCCGTCTCCTGCTCGTCGACGGCGTAGGGGACGAAGTTGAGCTCGAGGTCGAAGCCGCAGGCCCTGATCAAGTCACGGAGCGTCTCGAAGCTCGGTTGCACGACGTCGGTTTCCCAGCGGGCGATCTGCGCCCGGTCGCGGCCGCTTCGCTCCGACAGCTCGGACTGCGAGAGGCCGGCGCGCAGGCGCGCTTCCCGGATCAGCGTCCCGCTCGTCATGCCTGCCAGTTTACTTGCGGCCGCTGCTATCCGCTCACGCGTGATCTTTTTGCTACACTCGCTGAGTGGCGTCTGGGGAGCCGCAGCAGCTGGAACTCGAGGCGATCGTCGTCGAGGCGCCGCTGCCGAGGCTAAGCGGCGGAGCAAGGGGGGAGGCTGGCGCTCCGCACCGACCGTCGCCGGCGACACTCCTGGCGACGCCGGGCGCCCTCCTCACCCGCTCGCACCTGCGCGAGCTCGGGCTCGAGCGGCGCGCGATCGACGCCGTCTTCCGCCGGCTGCCGGTCGTCGCTTTGCCCGGCTACTCGCGGCCGCTGATCCGCGCCGAGCACTACCTCGAGCTCGTCGAGGAGCACACCTACCGCGACGACCGCGTGCGGTCCGCGCATGCCTAGCGCCTGGATCGAGCGGCGGCAGACCGGGAAGGGCGGAAGCCGCTACCTGGTCAAGTACCGCCTCGGCGGGCGCGAGAGCGCCCACCGCTACGCCGGCTCCTTCTCGACCAGGCGCGAGGCCCTGGCGCGCCGGCGCTGGGTCGCCGGCGAGCTCGCCGCGATGCGCGTGCCGC
>DASSBN010000025.1:0-12177 GCA_035698665.1 Gaiellaceae bacterium | reverse complement strand
CCTCGGCGGCGGTGCCGGTCATGAAGATCTCGTCCGCGGTCACGAGGTCGGAGCGGATGAGGTTCTTCTCCTCGACGGTGTAGCCGAGGTCCTGCGCGATCTGGATCAGCGAGTCGCGCGTGATGCCCGGCAGGATCGAGGTCGAGAGGTGCGGGGTCGAGATGATCTCGTCCTTGACGACGAAGATGTTCTCGCCCGAGCCGTCCGCGACGTAGCCCTCGTCGGTCAGGAGGATGGCCTCGCCGTAGCCGGCGTTCGTCGCCTCGATCACCGCGAGCATCGAGTTCAGGTAGACGCCGGTCGCCTTGGATACGTGCGGAATCGTGTTCGGCCCGATGCGCTTCCACGAGGAGACCTTCGCGCTGATCCCCTGCGTCAGCGCCTCCTCGCCGAGGTAGGCGCCCCACGGCCAGCTCATGATCACGACGTCGACCGGGTTCGAGCGCGGGTGCACCCCGAGCTCGCCGTAGCCATAGAACGCGATCGGCCGGATGTAGCACTCCGCGAGGCCGTTCGCCCCGATGAGCTCGAGCGTTGCCGAGCGCAGCTCGTCCACGCCGTACGGCAGCTCCATGTGCAGGAGCCGGGCGGAGTTGTCGAGCCGCTTCAGGTGGTCGGTGAGACGGAAGACGGCCGGCCCGTCCTCGGTCTCGTAGCACCGGATTCCCTCGAAGACGCCGGAGCCGTAGTGGAGGCCGTGCGCGCCGACGTGGACCTTGGCGTCGACCCAGTCGACGAGCTCCCCGTTCATCCAGATCTTTTCGGTCTCTTGCATCGGGCTAATCCTAGGTTACGCGTCCTCTGCGACGGCGTCGACGGAACGGGCGCGCGTGAGGCGGACGAGGTCGGACGGAGCAATGGCGAGCACGTGCTGGTGCGAGCCGGCTCCCGTCCAGACAACCTCGTGCACGAGCAGCTCGTGGTCGACCAGGATCGTCTGGATCTGCGGCAGCGGGAACGGCGCGACCGCGCCCGGCTCGAAGCCGGTCGCCGAGCGGACCTCGTCCGGGCCGGCGATCTTCGCCTTCTCGCACGGCACCGCCGCCTCGATCTTGGCGCGGTCCGCGCGCCGGTCTCCTCCGACCATGACGAGCACCGGCTTGCCGTCGCAGACGAAGACGAGCGACTTCACGATCTGGGCGAGATCGCAGCCGACGGCCCTGGCCGCGTCCTCCGCCGTGAGCGTTCCGGCAGGAAACTCCTCGACGCGCGACTCGACGGCGACCTTGCGCAGGTGATCGGCGACGCGCTCGACCGGCTCCGGCCAGGCGCTCACGTCTTCGACAGGTCGATGAAGCGCACGTCGGTGAAGCCGGGCTCGGCCTCGACGAGCTCGAGAACCTCGGGAGCCGGGACGCTGTCGAGCGTGAGGGCCATGAGCGCCCCCTCCGCGCTCCGCGAGCGCCGCGAGACGGCCATGTTGGCGATGTTCACGCTCGCCTCGCCGAGCAGCGTCCCTAGGCGGCCGATCCTCCCCGGGAGGTCGTCGTTGACCGCAAAGAGCATGTACGGCGCGAGGTCGATCTCGATCTCATAGCCGAGGGCGCGCACGAGCCGCGGCTCGGCGTCGCGCCCGCGCGGCGTGCCCGCGACGACGACCTCCTGCTCGCCGGCCACCGCGGTCACGCGGACGAGGCTGGTGAAGTCCCGCGACGCGCGCCGCCGCTCCTCGGTCACCTCGATGCCGCGCTCGGCGGCGAGAAGCGGCGCGTTCACGTAGTTCACGGCCTGCTCGACGCGGCCCTGGAAGGCCCCGTTCAGCGCCGCGACCGTGAGGAGCCGCGTGTCGTGCTCGGCCAATTCCCCCAGATAGGCGAAGTCCAGCCGCCCCGGGCTCGTGTCGGCCAGCTCGACCGCCAGCGCACCAAGCTTGGCTGCGAGCGGGAGAAACGGGCCGAGGAACCCGACCTCGTCGGCGGCCACGGCGGGGACGTTGACGGCGTTCGTGACCACGCGTCCCTCGAGAGCGGCAGCGACCTGTTCCGCCACGATCACGCCCGCGCGATCCTGGGCCTCCTCGGTGGACGCGGCGAGGTGCGGCGTGACCACGACGTTCTCGAGCTCGAGGAGCGGCCCGGAGTACGGCTCCTCGGCGAACACGTCGAGCGCGGCGCCCGCGACCTTGCCGGAACGAAGCGCTTCGACGAGCGCCGGCTCGTCTACGAGCTCGCCGCGTGCGGCGTTCACGAGC
Organism: Gaiellaceae bacterium; assembly: GCA_035698665.1. Taxonomy (GTDB): domain Bacteria; phylum Actinomycetota; class Thermoleophilia; order Gaiellales; family Gaiellaceae; genus DATEOR01. The sequence goes on along the minus strand of DASSBN010000025.1, from coordinate 9,986 downwards.
TTGATCCCATCCTTTGCCCCAGCAAGCTCGTCCCGCCCGACGAGGCCGTGAGTGTCCTCGGTGAGCGTCAGGTGGAGCGAGGCGAAGTCGGACGCCGCGAGCAGATCGGCAAGGGTGTCCATGCGCTCGACGCCAAGCTCGGCGAAGCGCTCGGCGCTCACGTACGGGTCGAAGGCGAGCACGCGCATGTCGAACCCGCGGGCGAGGCGTGCGACCTGGCGCCCGATGCGGCCGAAGCCGACGAGTCCGAGGGTCTTGCCGGCGAGCTCGTGGCCGGCGAAGCGCGAGCGGTCCCAGCGTCCTTCCTTCAGCGCTGCGTGCGCCTGCGGGATGGAGCGGGAGAGGCCGAGCAAGAGGCCCATCGTGTGCTCCGCCGCCGAGACGATGGTGGATTCCGGCGCGTTGGCGACGAGGATCCCGCGGCGCGAGGCCGCGGCGAGATCGACGTTGTCGATTCCGACTCCCGCGCGGCCGATCACCTTGAGCCGCTCGGCCTTCTCGATCAGACCGGCGTCGAGGTGCGTGCCGCTGCGGATGATGATCGCGTCGTACTCGCCGATGCGCGAGGCCAGGTCGCCGTCCGCGTCCACATCCACGTCGAAGCGTTCGCGCAGCAGGTCGATCCCCGCCTCCGCGATCCGCTCCCGGACGAGAACCTTCACACGGATACGGGCTCTGCGAACGCCTCGTGCGCGGCCGTCACGGCTGCGCTGCGCTCGACATCCGCCCCGGCCTCGACCATCGCGAGCTCGAGCGCCGTCAGCGCGGTCGTGACGTCGAAGACGTCGATGTAGCCGATGTGGCCGAAGCGGACGATCTTCCCGCGCAGCTCGCCCTGGCCGCCGATGATGGTCACGCCCGAGCGCTCGCGCATGGAGAGGACGATCGAGCCGCCGTCGATCCCTTCCGGCATCTTGATCGCGGTCACGACGGCGGAGCGGTCCTCGTCCGGCGAGAAGAGCTCGAGCCCCATCGCCTTCACTCCGGCGCGCGCCGCGCGCCCGAGGCGAACATGCCGTTCATAGGCGGCCTCGAGCCCCTCCTCCAGGATCATGCCGAGCGCGACGTCGACGCCGAGGAAGAGTGAGATGGCCGGCGAGAACGGGTTCTCTCCCTTCTCCTGCGCGGCCCGGGCCCGCTCCCAGTCGAAGTAGTAGCGCGGCGAGGTCGCCGAGCGGGAGGCCTCGAACGCAGCATCGGAAACCGAGACGAACGCAAGCCCGGGCGGGCTCATGAGTGCCTTGTGCGAGCTCGTGATGACGACGTCGAGACCCCATGCGTCGGTCTCGAGGGGCACCGCGGCGAGGCTCGAAATCGCGTCCACGACGACGAGCGCGTCCGTGCCGGAGATCCGCTCGGCGATCGCCTGGACGTCCGAGACGACGCCGGTGGACGTGTCGGAGTGCGTGAGGAAGACGATCTTCGCGCCGCCCGTCTCCTCGAGCTGCGCACCGACCTCCTCCGGGTTCGGGGACTCGCCCCAGCCGTAGCGGAGATGCGTCAGCTTGCAGCCGTACACCTCGGCCTGGGCGGCAAAGCGCTCGCCGAAGAAGCCGTGCGAGACGACGAGCACGGGGTCGCCCGGCGAGACGAGATTCTGGAAGACGGACTCCATCGCGCCCGTCCCGGCGGAGGTGAGGTGGACGATGTCGTTCTCGGTGCGAAACACCTGCTGCAGCCGCTCCGTGACGCGCTCCAGCGTGCCGCGGAAGTCCGGCGAACGGTGGTGGATCATCGGCGCGGCCGTCGCCGCCAGCACCTCCGGAGGCACCGGCGTCGGGCCCGGAGTCACGAGGTAGCGCTTCTCTGGCATCTTCGTTGAGACTAACTCAGCCATGGAGGCACTGCTCGCATTTGCCGCTGCGCTCCTCGCGCTGCGCCTCGCCGGGGATCTTCTCGGCCGCTGGCGCACGCGGCGCGCTCCCCAGCTCGCCGCCTGGTCGGCGTCGCTCCTCGCCTACGCGGTCGCCTCCGCCGCCTTGGCCTGGGGTGCTGCTGCGGGCTGGGACGACCGCGCGTTCCGCGTCTACTACCTCTGCGGAGGGCTCCTCACCGCGCCGCTCCTCGGCGTTGGCTCGCTTCTCCTTTCGGGACGCCGCTGGGCTGCACCGGTGGCGTTCGTCTACGGCGGGCTGGCAGTCGGGATCGCGCTCGCCGTGCCGCTCACCGCCCCCGTCGCCGGTACGTCGATTCCGGAGGCGCAGGACCACCTCGACTTCTGGCCCGCAAGGCTCGTCGCCGTGCTCGGGAATTCGCTCGGCACGCTGGCCGTCGTGGTCATCGCCCTCTCGACGCTCCGACGGCGCCCGGCGGGAAACGGGCTCATCCTGACCGGCGTCGCGGTGGCCGCTGCGGGAAGCGCCGTTGCCGGGCTCGGAGCCGCACCGACAGCGGTCTTCATCGCGGTGGCCGCGCTCCTGCTCTATGCGGGCTTTCTGTTCTCGAGCGGCGAGCGGGTCTCGCTCAGCCCAGCACGCCGAAGAGCTGACCGAAGAGCTCGTCGAGCGGCCTCGCCTCCTTCGGCGGGCTGAACGACACCTCCCGGCCAAAATCCGAGAGCTCGACGGTGAGCGAGAACGCGCCGTCCGATGACTCGAGCTCGTCCGAGTCGAAATGGAGATCCTTGGGCGGGTCGAGGGTGAGCTCGATCTTTCTGGGCAGGGCGTCGTCCCGGCCGACGTCGACGACGAGGTGGCTCGTGGCGGCGACCTTCTCGAAGAGCGCGCGGTCGTTGTCGCTCAGCTCGATGCCTCCGTATTTCTTCACCAGGTCTGCGAAGGCCCCGGCGCGCAAACGGCCGTCAAACTCCCACGTGGACGTTCCATCGACATCGGGGCCCTTGGCGATCTCGCCCTCGAAGATCTCCGTGAAGAGCTTGCCGAGGCCCGCGGGCGTCGTCAGCTCGTTGAGGAGCTCGCCGTTCTCGTCGCCCGCCTGCTCGAGCGCATCGGAGACGCCGGCGTCGGCGTGGTACCACGCGCCCATGAAGCGAACGTAGACGTCGTGCTCGTCGGCCAGCACCCGCGCGCCGAGTGTCCCGCCGGGAAAGGTGACCTGCGCGTCCCCGGCCATGGCGGAGCTGGAGACGTCGCCCTCGAAGTGGATGCCGAGCTGCGCATTCGTGCCGGAGATCTTGCCTCCGTGGGCGTCGACGACGACATGCGCGCTCCCTGCGTCGCGGAGCGCGGTCAGGGCGTCGGATGCGAACGCGGACTGGGCCGGCGGCTGTCCCGCGCCGAGGTCGTCGAAGCGCTGGCCGCAACCGGCCGAGCCGAGCACGACGGCGAGCACGAAGAGGAACGCGAAGCTGGAAGCGAAGCGGCCCACGAAGCGGATATCGGCAGCGCACGCCGGAACCCGAGACTCGAAGGAGGGCTTAGAACGTGAAGCGGGTCGCGCTCTCGGGATAGTCGCTCTCGCGCCAGGCAAACGCGCGCTTCGGCGCGAGCGCGTAGACGACCGAACCGGGATCCTCGAACGTGATTTCGAGGGTGTACTTCTCGCCGTAGGCCGCGGCAAGCACGTCGAGCTCCTTCCGGGCACTGACCTCCTCGACGGGGCCCTCGAGGATCACGACCTCGTCGCCGCTTTCGAGGTGGACGACTGCGAGTGGGTTCGCGGCGAGGTTCTGGCCCTTGCGCGACCCGCGCGCGGTCGAGAAGTAGAAGCTGCCCTCGTGCCAGAGCCCCCAGACCGGCGCAGCGTGCGGCCGGCCCGCGGCGGTTGCCGTTGCCACCCAGTAGTTGTGCGCGCGCTCGAGCCGCTCGGTTGCCCACTCCCACCCGAGCAGGCCGGCGCCCTCGTCGGCGGCCCAGATCCCGTAGCTCTTGTGGAACCTGGGGCGGTCGGTCTCGGGCGTGCTCATGAGGAGATCTTCTCGCGCAGGCGCTCGTTCACGACCCGGGCATCGGCCTTGCCGCCCGTTTCCTTCATCACCTGGCCGACGAGAAAGCCGAGGACTCCCTCCTTGCCGGCCTTGAACGTCGCGACCTGCTCCTGGTTCGCGGCGAGCACCTTGTCGATCACCGGATCGAGCTCGGAGGCGTCCGAGATCGCGGTCTCGCCGAGGTACGCATCCGCGGAGAAGCCGGAGTCGCCGCTCCGCGTCAGGGCTTCGGTGAAGGCTGCGCGTGGGATGCGCTCGCGCTCGGCGATCAGCTTACCGAGCTCGGAGCCGTTCACCGCCTCAGGGTCGACGCCGGTGGCGGCCAGCTGGTTCATGACCACGTTCGCGACCGCGCGCCGGTCGCCCGGCACGCGCTCGTAGAGGCTGTCGCGGCCGCTCGCAACGAGGCCTTCGGCAAGATCGAAGCCGACGTCGGTCTCAAGCCTGCGGATGCGTGCAGCCGGGAGCTCGCCGATGTCGTCGATCGCCGACGCGATCATCTCCGCCGAAGGCTCGACCGGCACGAGATCGGGCTCCGGGAAGTAGCGGTAGTCGTGCGCCTCCTCCTTCGAGCGGAGCGGTGCGATCGTCCCGCTCGACGGGTCGAAGTGCAGCGTCTCCTGCTCGATCTCTCCCCCGGCCTCGTAGATCTCGATCTGCCGCCTGAGCTCGGCGTCGATGCCGTCGGCGACAAACTTGAACGAGTTCATGTTCTTCAGCTCGGTCTTCGTGCGAAAGCCCTTCTCGCCCACCTGGCGCACCGAGACGTTGGCGTCGCAGCGCAGCGAGCCCTTCTCCATCTCCGCATCGGAGATGCCGAGCTCGACGACGGTCTGGCGCAGGAGCTGGAGAAAGCGGCGCGCCTCGTCGGCCGAGCGCACGTCCGGCTCGGAGACGATCTCGACGAGCGGCGTGCCGCCGCGGTTGAAGTCGACGAGGGAGTACTCGGCGCCGGCGATCCTGCCGCCCGTTCCACCCACGTGGACGGTCTTCGCGGCGTCCTCCTCGAGGTGCGCGCGAACGATGCCGATCTCCCGGTCCCCGTCCGGTCCGGGCACGACGAACTTGCCGCCCGCGCAGAGCGGGATGTCGTACTGGGAGATCTGGTAGCCCTTCGGAAGGTCGGGATAGAAGTAGTTCTTGCGGTGGAAAAGGGCGTGCGAGGCGATCTCGCAGCCGAGGGCGACGCCGAGCTTCACCGTCCACTCGATCGCCCTCTTGTTCGGGACCGGCAGCGTGCCGGGATGCGCAAGGCAGACCGGGCAGGTGCGCGTGTTCTCGGGCTCGCCCCAGATGTTCTCGCAGCGGCAGAACATCTTCGTCCGCGTCTTCAGCTGAACGTGGATCTCGAGGCCGATGACGGGTTCCCACTCAGGCACGAAGCCGCTCCGGGACGAAGTCGAAGTCGAGGCCCTGCTCGAGCGCGTGGCCCGCGCGGAACATGAGGTTCTCCGAGAACTGCGGCCCGAGGATCTGCAGGCCGACCGGCAGTCCCTCGGAAAGACCACACGGGATCGAAAGACCGGGAAGGCCCGCCATGTTGGACGGGATGGTGAGCAGGTCCGAGAGGTACATCGCGAGGGGGTTCTCTGCTTTCTCTCCGACTTTGAACGCCACCGTCGGACTCGTCGGGCTGAGCAGGAGATCGAAGTCCTCGAAGGCGGCCGCATGCTCCTTTGCGATCACCGTCCGCACCTTCTGCGCCTGGCCGTAGAAGGCGTCGTAGTACCCGGCCGAGAGCGCATACGTGCCGATCAGGATGCGGCGGCGCGGCTCGGCGCCGAAACCCTCCCACCGCGTACGTGAGTACAGGGCGGTGAGGTCGCCGTCACCGGCGGCGCGAAAGCCGTAGCGGACGCCGTCGTAGCGGGCGAGATTCGAGCTCGCCTCCGCCGGCGCGACGAGGTAGTAGCAGGCGAGGCCGTAGTCGACGGAGCGCGGCAGGCGGCACTCGCCCACCTCGGCGCCGAGCTCCTCGGCGAGCGCGATCGCCTTCGCGACCGCCTCGCTCACGCCGGGCTCGATGCCCTCCGCCTCGTTCAGCTCCTTCGGAATGCCGATGCGGATGCCCTCGAGGTCAGCGCTGTCCGGGATCTCGACAGGTTCCGGGAGGTCGACCGTGGTCGAGTCGCACGGGTCGCGGCCCGCGATCGTCGCGTAGAGGCGCGCGCAGTCGCGCACGGTCTTCGTGATCGGGCCGACCTGGTCGAGGCTCGAGGCGAAGGCGACGATGCCGTAGCGGGAGACGGTGCCGTAGGTGGGCCTGAGGCCCACGAGTCCGCAGAGCGAGGCCGGCTGCTTGATCGAGCCGCCTGTGTCGGAGCCGAGGCCCCAGGGCGCCAGTCCACCGGCGACGGCCGCCGCGGTGCCGCCGGACGAGCCGCCGGGGACGCGCTCGGGATCCCAGGGGTTCCTGGACGGGCCGTACGCCGAGTTCTCCGTGGATGAGCCCATGGCGAACTCATCCAGGTTCGTCTTGCCGATGAGCGGCAGGCCGGCGTCCTTGACGCGCGTCGCGACCGTGGAGTCGAAGACGGGGACGTAGCCCTCGAGGATGCGCGAGCCCGCGGTGGTCGGCACGCCGCGCGTCGTGATGTTGTCCTTGAGCGCGATCGGGACGCCGTCGGCCGCCTCGCCGACGACGTGCAGGTAGGCGTGGAGCTCCGGGTCGCGCTCGCCGATGGCCTCGACGTACGCGCCGGCGAGCTCGTCGCCGGAGACTTCCCCGGAGTCGAGCAGGCGGGCCGCTTCCTCCGCGGTCAGGCGAAGGGTGTCGATCAAGGGGCGGCTCCTTGGGGCCACCCCACGCCACCACCCGCTTTCACGCTAACGGGAAAAAGCGCACCCGTGGCGCGCGAAAGGACACAAGAGCGCGAAGGCATCACGACCCGACCGCCGGGACGCGGAACGCCCCATCCACCGGGTCCGGGGCATTCGCCAGCGCGTCCTCAGGAGAGAGCGAGGGCCGCGGCTCGTCTTCGCCGAACACGTTCACGACCGCCAGCGGATGAGACGTGGGCTCGACGTCCGAGAGATCGAGCTCGGCCACCTTCCCCACCGCCTCGAGGATCGCACCGAGCTCCTCACGCACGCGGTCGACCTCGCCCTCGGGGATCTCGAGGCGCGCGAGCCGCGCTACGTGGAGTACGTCTTCTCTCGTGATCGCCATTCGACCTCCAGAAGCGTCCGACCGAACTTTAAAAAGAGACGGGCCCCGTTGGCGGGGCCCGTCATGCGGCTTGCTCGAACTTCGGGACTAGATGACCGAAACGTTCGCCGCCTGCAGGCCCTTCTGGCCCTGAACGACCTCGAACTCGACGCGCTGTCCCTCCTGGAGGGACTTGTAGCCGTCCATCGTGATGGCCGAGAAATGGACGAAGACGTCCTCTCCCTCAGCGCGCTCGATGAAGCCGTAGCCCTTCTCGTTCGAGAACCACTTGACGGTGCCTTCTGCCAACGTACTGCCTCCTTCACAAACAAACGACGGCCCGGCAACGAGCCGTCGCGTAGCTACTAAACGCCGCAACGTGCTGCGGCGTCACCAGAGTAGCGTCAGTCCAGGGGGAAGGCAAGCTGACCCGCCTGGTAGCGGGCGGCCTTGACGGTGTTGCGGAGAAGCGAAGCGATGGTCATGGGTCCGACTCCACCCGGAACCGGCGTCAGCAGGCCGGCTTTCCCCTCCACATCCGCTGCGACGTCGCCGACAACCTTGCCCTCGACCCGGTTGATTCCGACGTCCACGACGGTCGCTCCCTCACGGACCATCTCGCCGGTGATCATCCCCGCGCGGCCGACCGCGGCGACGACCACGTCGGCCTCCCGCACGACGTCGCCGAGGTCTCGCGTACGGCTGTGGCAGATCGTCACGGTCGCGTGCTCGGCGAGGAGCAGGAGCGCCATCGGCTTGCCCACGATGTTGGAGCGCCCGACGACCACCGCCCTCGCGCCGAGAAGCTCGACCTCGTACTCCCGCAAGATCTCCATGATCCCGGCCGGCGTCGCAGCGACGAACGTCGGGCTGCCCTGCAGGAGGTGGCCGGCGCTGAACGGATGGAAGCCGTCCACGTCCTTGATCGGGGCGATCGAGCGGATGATCCGGTCCTCGTCGATCTGGTCGGGCAGCGGAAGCTGGCAGAGGATCCCGGTCACGCGGTCGTCGGCATTGAGGTCACTCACGACCTGGAGGAGCTCGTCCTCCGTCGTCTCGGCCGAGAGCTTGTGGTCGAACGGTTCGATCCCCACCTCACGGCACGCCTCCTGCTTGCGCTTGATGTAGATCTCTGACGCCGGGTCGTCGCCCACGAGGACAGTCGCGAGGCCCACCGACCGGTCGAGCCCCTCGAGGTCCTGCGCCACCTCCTTGCGGACGCGTTGGGCGAGTCCCTTTCCATCCATGAGGACAGTCACGGCGCGAAACGTTAGCCTGCCGGGGCAAATGGAGTCTGAACAGCTACCTCCGATCGAGCAGTCCGACGACCGCGCGGCCTACGAAGGGGTCCTCCGGTACTACGAGTTGGCCAAGCGCGCCGAATGGCAGGTGCGGGATCTGCCCTGGAACGACATGCCGCCCGTGCCCGAGTACAAGGGCAGCCCGCAGAAGCTCGCGCGCCGGCGAGACATGTGGCGCTCGGTGGTCACGCAGCAGCTCCAGGCCGACGAGCTCGCGGTCGAGATGGCGACGCAGCTTTTCCGCATGGCGCCGGATCCCGAGGCGAAGCTCTACTACACGACGATGGTGCAGGACGAGTCGCGCCACACGGAGGCATGGCTCCGCCTCGTCGATGCAGCCGGCGGGCGCGGCGAGCCCGACCCCTATCTGAACCAGCTGGCGAAGATGCAGATCGAGGCGGACACGCTCGAGGAGAAGGTCGTGAACATGCAGGTGTTCTACGAGCGCCTGATCATCCCGCGCTTCCGGCTGATCGCCCGCTCGTCGCGCGGGACCGTGCTCGAGGACCCCTGCAACCGCCTCACGGTCGACGACGGCATCCACCACGGCTCCGGTATGGCCTACGCGCGCGTCCTCATCGAGAACGCGCCCGAGAAGACGAAGAAGCAGATCGTCGCGTCGTCGAACCGGATGCTGCCGATCTTCGCCCAGCACGCGCTCTGGCGGCCAAAAGCACGCGAGCTCGTCGGCGCGCTCATGCGGGACACCGACGTCCGGCGGCTCCGCGAGGACCTCGAGACCGGCGTGCGCCTCGCGACGTCGCTCGGCCTCGACGTCTCCGACGTCCAGATCCCGTCCTGAGCGCCTCGTCCCGCAGCCGCTGGCCGCGCAAGAACGACCCCGAGTCGATCCGCGCCCGGCAGAAGCTGCTCGGCCTCGACGGCGTGGTCACCGGCCACGACCTCGGCCCCCTCGCAAAGGCCACCGAAGCGATCACCGGGATCGCCGTCGTTCCTGTGGCGGTCGTCGGGCCCCTCGAGCTCGAGCTGGGCGAGTACGAGCTGGAAGAGCCCGAGGGCCGGCTCGTCGAGCGCAGCCGGGGCCGGGATTCGGTCTACGTGCCGCTCGCAAACACCGAGGGCGGGCTCTCGATCTCGCTCCTTCGCGGCGCGAAGGCCGCCGCCGAGTCGGGCGGCTTCCGCACGCATGTCCTCCAGGACCGGGTGACGCGGGCGTCCGCGTTCCTCTTCGAGTCGACCGCCGACGCCGTCGCCTTCTCGCGCTGGGTGGAGGGGCAGGTCGGCCCAATGCGGGACTGGCTCGCGGGCGAGCCGATCGGCGGCCTTTCCAAGCACGCCAAGCTGCGCGAGCTGGAGACACACGTCGTCGGCCCCACGTGCCACGTCCTCTACGCGTACACGACGGGCGACGCCGTCGGGATGAACATGATCACGCGCAACTCCTACGCCCTGAACCAGGGGTTCGTGCTGGAGAACGCGCCGGTCAAGCCGAAGCGCGCCGTGCTCGAGGGAAACATGGGCGGGGACAAGAAACCGTCGCACCGCTACTTCGAGGGCGGCGGGCACGGGAAGACGGTCATCGCGGAGTGCACGCTCACGGAGGAGGCCGTCCGGCGCGTGCTCAAGACGACCCTCGAGGACCTCGCCGACCTCGCCTTCGTCGGGACGCACGGCGCCGTCGCTTCCGGGA
>DASSBN010000024.1:0-17726 GCA_035698665.1 Gaiellaceae bacterium | reverse complement strand
GATCCATTCGACCGCGGGCGAGTCTCCCGCGAGCTCCTTCGTGCGCGCGAGGTCCTGACCGCGCCCGGCCATGGTGAAGCGCACCTTCGCCGGGTCGGGATCGAGGAGCCTGATCGCCTCGCCGATCACGGGCGCGCCCTGAAGCGGCGTGTAGATCCCGAAGAAGACGACGCGGAGCGGGCCCTCGGCGCCCGGCTTCGGCTCGTGGAACCACTCCTTCGGCGTCCCGATGTAGACCGTGAAGGCCTCGGAGCGAATCGGCTCCGGCAGGAGCTCGCGGTGCCCCTCCGAGTCGACGAACACGAGGTCGGCCGCGCGCACGGCGGACTTGTCGATGCGGTCGAGGACGGCGAGCTCGGGCCTGAGGGTCGCCCCGCGGTCGATCGCCGTGTCCTTGAAGAACAGGTAGTGGTCGAGCACGATCGGCTTGCCCTTGAAGCGGCGCCGGGCGAGATGGACGTCGAAGTGGCCCATGTAGGGGACGAGGACGACGTCGGGCTCCGGCGCCTCCTTCGCCTTGCGCCAGAGCTCGCGCCACGCCCGCGCGACCCTGGCGGCGACGAGCGGCGCACGCAGCGGCTGCCGCGCGGCCTCCACGCGCTGCGCGGTGTCGACAGCGCGGGGCACGTTGCACTCGACGAGCTCGTGCCCGTGCTCGCGAAGCCCCTCGAAGAGGACCTGCACTCGCGGCTGCTCCCACAGCCGGTAGGTGCCGAAGGCGAGGATCCTCACGCGGCGATTCTAGGATTCGCCCGGGATGCGCTATTCCTGCCGCAGAATTCGTGACGGATAGCGCGGCGAGAGGCGACCGGTCGGCGTCCCGGGCACGAAGCTCGGGCGAAATGGGAGCACGAGCGGCGGAAAGAGGTCGAAGGACTTCCCTACCACCGGCCGCGCGGTGATCGCTCGGAGCTTCACCTTGCGGGTCGCGGCCGCCGGCGAGCCGACCTCGACGAGCCCCAGCCCTGACGTTCCGAGGACGCTTCGGGCAGGGTCGAGGGTCGGGTCGTCCACAGCCGCGCCGCTCCAACTGCGCGCCTGCAGGCCGGAGCAGATGAACTCGACGACCGGGACGCCGTCCGCCTCCGGCCGCTCCGCCGGATCGGGGTGGTAGTGGACGCGCAGGCCATGCGCGTCACCGCTCAGGATGACGACGCGCTTGCCGGTGAGCTGGATGTCGTGAAAGAGCGTGAGCAACTCTTCGTACTCACGCGTCCAGCCCTGCAGGAAACAGTCGAGCGAATTGCGCCGCGACGCGAAGATCCCGGCGGAGAAGACGACGAACAGCTCGGCGTCGCTGTCGGTGAGCAAGGATTCGAGCCAGGAAAGCTGCGCGCTGCCGAGCCGGGTGATCGCCGCGTCCGGATCGCTACTCGCTTGGTCGGAGTAGCGTCTGACGTCGAGCGTCAGGCACTGGACGTCGCCGGCGCGAAAATCGGAGTAGCCGTCGCTCGTCTCCTGAACCATTCGGGTCCCGAGGTCGACGGCCCACTGCTCCACCACCTCGCGCCAGGTGTTGTTTTGCGGGCCGTAGTCGTGGTCGTCCTGGATGAAGACCGTGCTCGTCGCGTCGCGAAGTCTCGCGAAGTGAGGGTCCGCGAGGAAGCGCGTGAAGCGATCGGCGAAGAAGTCCTCGGCGGCCGCGTAACACGACAGCAACTTGTTGTTCGCGTAGCCCAGATCGCCCTGGTACACGAGCGCGCGCAGCGGCTTCCGGGCCGCCTCGGTCACGTTGCGAAAGCCGAGATAGTCCGGTTTCCCCCAGAGGTGGCCGCACGACGCAGCCGCTATGCGGACAGCGCCGGTGGATGAAGGGGGCTGCACGGAGAGCCATGACGAGTTGCGGACGGCGCCGGACGACGCCGACCTGAGTCGCGCGCGCCAGTACAGGGGCGCGCCGGCGCGGAAATCGACGGACGTCTCCGCGACGTACGGCGGGTCGTTCGCCGGCTCGAACCCGGTACCGACGGCGTGAGCGGCGTCAGGGGTGTCGGACCACTCGAAGGAGATGTCGCCCGGCATGCTCGCCGCCGCGCGAATTCGAACGCGATTCCCGCCTTCCGGCGTCGCGATCGGCACTCCCGACATCGCGTACGTCCGCCTCGGCGGCGTCGGCCTGAAGTGGACACTCGCGTCCGCGCGGTAGCGGAGGACGGAGAGGGCGGACGCCTCGAAGCTCCGCGGGTGGACGACGAGGATGCCGAGCGCGCCGGACCCGTGGTTCTCCAGGGGCACTCGTAGCTCGGCCAGCCGTAATCCCCCCGTCCGAAGCTCCGCGTTCAGGCGGTCGTCCCGGTGAACGACCTCGAGGGTGTAGATCCTCCCGGGCCGAAGGGCCCTCGTCCGCGCCCGCTCGAGAACCTTTCTTCCGGTGCGCCCGTAACGGGCGAGCACGAGCTTCTCGCCTTCGATTGTCACACCGAGGTATTGATGCGGCAGCGTCCCCTGAAAAAGGACGCCCGGGCGAAGCGTCGGATCCGACACCGAGAACGTGAGGCGCTGGCGGACGCCGGCGCAGTCGTGGTCGAGCAGGAAGACGGGCATGGGCTGGTCGGCCCCCGCCGATTCGAGCCCGGCAGGAACGAGAAAGCGCGCCCGGCCCGCCTGAATGTCCGTGCGCTGCAGGTAGTGCAGAGGCAGCCAGTCGGGTCCCCAGGAGGTCGCGTCCGCCTCGCCCGTGAAGTCATAGACGGCCGAGGCGCCCCACTGGCCGGCAGCGGCGCGCGCGTCTTGCGACGAGCCGAAGAGCCACCGAGCGGACGCGCCCGCAGCGGCAAGCCCCGTTGCCCGGCGGAGGAAGGTCCGCCGATCGGTGCGGCCGGGATCACCCATCTGGTTGGAGAACTCTTCGCTTCTCGACCACAGTGTCGGAGCGCCCCGGGCGGAGCTTACGGTCGTCCAGCTCCAGGGAAGCACCGGCCGTGAAGGGTGTCAACGTCCTGCAGACCGACTCTAGGATTGCGGGATCGACGGCTCCCTCCCTCCCCTCACGCTCAACGCCTGGCTCCGCTACGACCTGATCGAGCGAACGCTTGCGGGGCTCGACGGGATCGAGTCGATCCTCGAGGTCGGCGCGGGTCGCGGCGCCCTGGGCGCCAGGCTGGCGACGCGCTACCGCTACGTCGGCGTCGAGCCCGACGAGCTCTCCTGCGAGGCCGCGAAGGAGGCCCTGGGCCGCGTGGGCGCCGGCGAGATGGTGTGCGGCGACCTCGCCGCACTTCAGGCCGCGGAGGTCTTCGACGCGGTGTGCGCCTTCGAGGTGCTCGAGCACATCGAGGACGACGCGGCCGCCCTGCGCGCCTGGCGCGAGCGGCTGCGACCCGACGGCCGGATCCTCATGAGCGTCCCGCTCTTTGAGCGCCGCTTCGCCGCGGCCGACCGCTTCGTCGGCCACTTCCGCCGCTACGACCCCGAGCCGCTCGGCGAGCTCCTGCGGGAGACGGGCTTCGAGGACGTGCGCCTCATGACGTTCGGGTTCCCGCTCGGTCACGTGCTCGAGAAGTCGCGGAACCTCCTCGCGCGCCTGGCGAAGCCGGACGAGAGCCGGGAGGAGCGCACCGGCGCGAGCGGGCGCCGCTTCCAGCCCACCGGCCGCAAGGGCCTCGCCACGCAGGCGCTCTCCGCTCCCTTCCGCTACGCGCAACGCCCGTTCTACGACACGCGCCTAGGCGCGGGGCTCTTCGCGGTGGCCCGCCGGCAGGGCTAGGAGGGGCAGGTGACCACGCCGCCGCAGCCGAACGGATTCACCGACTTGTCCGGAGGCCGGACGAGCGAGAACCCGGGCGAGGACTCGCTGCCGGGCGGGCCGACGGTTGCGCGGAGCTGGCCCTTCTTCAGCGACGAGCTGTAGGTCTTCTTGAAGATGCCTCCCGCCCCGGCCGTGAACGACGGCTTCCACGTCTTCCAGCCGGTGGAGGTCTTCTTCTCGATCGTCACCGTCACTTTGTCACTCAACGGCGTCCGCCCCCAGATCTTGATCTTCCCGCCGCCCGCGTAGGCGACGAACGGGAAGCGGAAGGCCTGCAGAGACGGCTTGGCCGTGTCAGGAGAGGGGTCCAGTCTCACAGTGCAGTCGTCGTCGATCGTGGGGCTGTCGTCGCAGTAGAAGAGGCCCGACTGGTACTGCCCGAAGAACGCGGCGTCGCTGATCGGATAGTCGCGCAGCTGGCCCCACAGGACCACGTCGATGCCGAGCTGCCATGCGCGGTAGAGCGACTCGGCGGTCCAGCGGACGTGCAGATTGTTCGGCACTGCAATGGGGTCGATCGGCTTCGAGTCCCAGCTGAACTCGCTGATCCAGAAGCGGGCGCTGTGGTTTCCGGCTTTGTTCGTGACGTGCTTCGCCTTGGCCGCAGCTTTGATGAGCTTGATCCACCCGGGCAGGTCACCGTAGGACACGCTGTCTTTGTCGAGCGCGTGGTGCCAGACGTTGCCCGAGGTATAGGGGTGCGTCGCCCAGATGTCGGCATGGACGTTCGTCTTGCACGTCGGCTTCGGATGGGTTCCTCCGCTCATGCAGAGGAGCTTGCGCACGAAGAGCATCGGGCCGGGGGCGGTTGGCTTGCCCGACTTGCCAAAGTGCGTGAACGGCGCAGTCTCGCTCGCGACGACGAACTTTCCGTGGTTGTGGATCACCTTCGCCGCGGTGTTCAAAAGGTTTCGGTACATCCCCGGAGAGACGAGCTTGCCGTCCTTGTACTGCGGGCTGAGGAACGCCTTGTAGTTCGGCTCGTTCCAGACGCCCCAGTACTGGACGTTGGGGAACTTCGCGAGGGCGGCGGTGGTGAAATCCTTCAACATCTGGGGGTCGGGGTTGTGCGTCCCGCGGCCGTCGGAGCTGGGGCCGCCCCGTTGCGCCCAGTCGGGAGCGGAGCGGATGGTCAGCAGGATGGTGAGGCCGCGGCTTTGCGCCTCGAGGACGTTGGCCTCGAGGCTCTGCTCTGTCCAGTTGTAGCTGTTCGGGTTCGTAGGGTTCGCCGGCGGGTTGTCTCCGGCGACCGCACGCCAGTACACGTAGAAGCGCGCGATCTTGCTCCCGGCCATCTGGACGCCGTCCATCGCAGCCGTCGAGCTCAGCTCCTGATTGGGATTCGAGAGCGCGGCGTTGCTGGGGTCGAGGAAGCCGGTGTCCAACCGTCCCGCCGACGCGCTCGAGGCCATGAAGGCGAAAGCGCTCGTCCCGAGGACGATGGTGACACGCACGAATCTGGCCAAGCGACCGCAGCTCAACGTGACTCCTCCCGTTTGCCCTGTCCCGAGGGCTCTCTCCCGTCGCTCACACGATAGTCGGCAAACGCGGGACCTTCAATTCCCAACCGAACGGCGGCTAGTGCTTGCAGGCGAACGCACCGCCGCAACCCCAGGTGTTCGGGAGCGAGAAGCTCCGCGGGCGCTCGAGCGAGAATCCATTCGAGGTCGATCCGCCGGCCACGGCCCGGTAGCGGTGGGTGCGGTCCGAAGAGCGCCACCTGAGCGTGAAGATCCCGTAGGTGTCCGCCGTCAACGTCTTGACCTTGGTCCAACCCGTCTTCACCTTGCGCTGGATGAGCACCTGATGGGAAGCCCCGTCCTCCGTCCTCCCCCACACCTTGACGTGGCTGTTCCCGCCGTAGGCCACGAACGGGAACTCGTACGAGCGCATCGAGGCGGTCTTTTCCACGTCGTGCTGCATGAAGCCACTGTCCGCACAGCGGCTTCCGGCGTCGTCGCTCGTCGACGCGCTCCCGCAGAAGTAGAAACCCGATTGATACTGCGTATCCGGGAAGGGACGATCGCGAAGCTGATGCCAGACGAAGAAGCTCACGCCCGAGCGCCATGCCTGGTAGAGCGCCTCGGAAACCCAGCGTGCATGGAGCTTCATCGGAACGGCGTCCGGATCGGGCCCGTCGGTGTCCCAGCTGAACTCCGAGACCCAGAACGGAATCGTGCTCTGCGCCGTCAGCGCGTTGCCCGATGCCTTGGCGGCAGCGAGCGTCTTCCGCATCTTCGGCAGGTCGCCGAGGGAGACGCCGTCAGGGCTCCCCTCCTTCCCGAACGGGCCGCCGTTCGTGTACGGATGGTGCGACCATGCATCGAGATGAACGGGGCAAGTGGCCACCTTCGCGAGCGTGTCGGAGAGGCAGAAGAGCTCGCGCATGAACCTGAGCGGCGCGATCCTGTAGCGGCGCGCCAAGCCGCCGGCGACGACCGTCGCCCCGGGGTCGACCTTGTGGATGCCCGCGTAGAACGCGTTCAGCAGGTCGCGGTACATGCCCGGTGAGTACGGCTTCCCGTCAACGACCTGGGGCGTGAGGAAATGGTCGAGGTTCGATTCGTTCCACGCCTCCCAGAAGTGGACCTGCGGATAGTGCTTGGCGATCGCCTCGGCGAAGCTCCCGAACGCTTGCGCGCTCGGTTTGACGGTGCCCGCCTCGCCGCCGTACGAGCTCCGATCCTCTGCCCAGGCCGGCGCCTTGAAGATCGTCACGAGGGGAGTGAGACCGGCGGCGAGCGCTCCCTGGACGCGCATGTCCGCGCGCGAGTCGACCCACTCGTAGGCGGGATCGGCCGGGTTGGTCGGCGAAGCGGGACGCGTGGGAGCGATGTCGCTCCAGTAGAGGATGATCCTCGTGTACTTGGTGATCTCACGGATGCGAGCGTTCGAGGCCGGCATATCCGCAGAGGGCGCGTACGGCTGCTCGACGGCCGTCAGAAGCGGATGGGTCGCGGAGGAGGATGCCGCCGGCGCGAGAAGAGCACCAAAGGCGCAGCAAAGAACGGCCAGAAGTCGCGTCTGTTTACAAATCCGCAATGTTTTTCCGGAGAGGGGTTGGGGGCCGGAAAGGGGCCTAAGAACCGGGCGAGACTCCGGAAGCTCGGCAGCTTAGCAATCTTCCCGCAGAAGACATCACTCAGACTTACATGGCCTCCGGACGACATTTAGTCAAGCCCCTGGCCGTCGCCGCCATCGCCGGCGCGGTCGCCTGGCTCGCATACGACGAGGGCACCTACGCCCTCACGAGCCGCAACTCGGTGGCGGTCATCGTCCTGTGGGGCCTCGTCCTCGCCTCGGCGCTCGGCTTCTGGCCGGCCGCGAGAATTCCGCGGGCGGCGCTCGTGTCGGGATCGCTTCTGGCTGCGTTCGCGGCCTGGACGGGCCTCTCTGCACTCTGGGCGGCGAGCGCGGAGCTGGCCTTCGACGAGTTCGGCCGGGTGGTGCTCTTCCTCGCCGTCTTCGCGCTCGCCGTGCTCGCGTCACCGCTCGGAAGCGCCCGCCGCTGGCTCGCGGGCCTTGCCATCGGACTGACCTCCATCGGGCTGCTCGCACTCGTCAGCCGCCTGTTTCCACACCTGTTCGACGCGACCACCGATCTCGCCCAGGCATTCCCGAGCGCACGCAAGCGGTTGAGCTTCCCGGTCGCGTACTGGAACGGCCTGGCGACGCTCGTCGCCCTCGCGATTCCCTGCCTGCTCTACTTCGCCGCCTCGGCTCGTGCCGTTGTGCGGGGGCTCGCGGTTGCGCCGCTGCCGGCCCTCGTCGCGACGCTCTATCTCACCTCCTCCCGAGGCGGCTGGGTCGCCGCCGGAATCTCCATCGTCGTCGTCCTCGCCGTCACGTCGCGGCGCTGGGCTACCGCGGGCGCGCTCTTCATCGGAGGTGCGGCCTCCGTCGCCGCGATCGCCGTGCTCCTCGCGCGGGACGAGCTCGTCGACACTCCACTCCAGTCATCCGTGGCCGAAAGCCAGGGGCGAAGCGCAGCCTTGCTGATCGGGCTTTTCTGTCTCGCCGCCGGAGTCGCGTACGGGCTGCTCGTGACCGTCGTGCCCGCGCCTCCGCCCGCGAGCAGGGCCGCCGCCACTGCCTTCGCCTCGGCGCTCGTCGTCTTGGCCGCGGTGGCGGTCGTCGCAGCCCACCCGGTGCGGCGCTTCGACAACTTCAAGGAGATCCCGCCGGAGCTCCAGGGCGCGTCGGTGCAGGAACACCTCTTCTCGTCGAGCGGCAACGGCCGCTGGCAGTGGTGGACCTCGGCCTACGACCAGTTCCAGAGCAAGCCGGTCACGGGCCGCGGAGCCGGCTCGTACGAGGCCTGGTGGGCTCAGCACGCGTCGATCTCAGCCTTTGTCCGCGACGCACATTCGCTCTACCTCGAGACGCTCGGCGAGCTCGGGATCATCGGCCTGCTGCTCCTCGTCGCGTTCTTCGTCTCGTGTCTCGTGACCGGGGCTCGGCGGCTCGGAGGCCGTACCGAGAGCGACCGGGCGGCGGTCGCCGCCCTCCTCGCACTCGTGGCGGCATTCCTCTTCGAGGCGGGTATCGACTGGATGTGGGAGGTGACGGTCGTATCGGCCGTCGCGATGCTCGCGCTCGGCCTGCTGGTCGGCCCGGCCACCGAGCCGGAGCTCGAGGCCCCCCTTGCACGCGGCGACCGGCTCACACGAGACCGACCGTTCCTACGCGTGGCCGCGGCGGCGATCGCCTTCGGGCTCATCATCGCCGAGGCGATCCCGCTGCTCGCGACGATGGAGATCCGGCGGAGCCAGGAGGCGGTGAGCGCCGGGAGCACGGCGACGGCCCTCGAGCGCGCGCAATCGGCGCGGAGCATTCAACCCTGGGCAGCGTCTCCGTACCTCCAGCTGGCGCTCGTGTACGAGCTCGGCGGCCGGATCGACGAGGCTAAGAGCTCGATCGAAGAGGCACTCGAGCGCGACGACTCCGACTGGAGGCTCTGGCTCGTGGCCGCGCGGATCCAGACCAAGGCAGGAGCGATCGCCGAGGCCCGGCAGAGCCTCGCGAAGGCCAAGTCGCTGAACCCGAAGTCGGATCTCTTCGCGGCCGGCTGACGAAGCCGCACCGCTCACCAGAGCGCGCCTCCTGAAACCGGAAGCGCGGACGACCGTCCGCGCAAAACCCTTACTCAAGGTCGTGGTCGCGGCGCCGAGAACTCCCATGTGCTCGGTAACGCAATCCTCACAAAGCCCGAACCGATCCATCAGGCCCCCCTGGCACCCTGTCCGCTGACCTCGTGAGCCACCCCCCCAGAATCCGAGGCCGGATCACTCGCGCGCTCGCCCTCGTCTCACTGAGTGGCGCGCTCGTCGCCGTGACCGCGCCGCCAGCGTCGGCCGAGATCCTCAAGCGGCTCGACTACGACAGCGGCTCCTTCGGACAGTGGACGAGCGTTCAGAGGGCCGCTCCCGGTCGCGTCGCGATCGTCAAGAGCCCCGTTCGACAGGGTCGGTACGCCTCGAGGTTCATCGTGAAGCCCGGCGATCACCCCGTGCCGGGAGGCGAGCGAGCAGAGGTCATGTGGAACAGCCGGGAAAACGCCGGCGAGACCTCCTGGTGGAGATGGTCGACGTACTTCCCGACCGGGTTCCATCCGAACCTGGGCGGTTGGAACATCTTCACCCAGTGGCATCACACCGGGCCGAACTGCACGTCTCCGATCCACTTCCAGGTCCGGCACTTCCAGCACCGGTCGCAGCTCGAGCTCCAGGTCTGGGGCGGGCGGCTGAGCCCCTCCTGCGAGCCGCAATACAAGCGCCTCTGGACGCTCGGCCGACTGCACAAGAACCGCTGGTACCGATTCGTGGTCAAGTTCCGGTGGTCCGCGAGCCGTTCGCGCGGTCAAGTGATCGTCTGGGTGAACGGGAGGAAGAAGGTTCAGGCTCACGCCGCCACCCTGTACAAGGGCCAGGGCGTCTACGTGAAGCAGGGCTTCTATCGCGGCGACTCGTCGAAGACGACGACGATCTACCACGACGGAATGCAGCGCTTCAAGCCCTGATCCAGGCGCCGGGTCGGCTATCCGCCACGTCCCTCGAAGTGGCGATACGCGCGCAGACCTGCTCAATAACAAATTCGAGGGATCAGGAGGCCTCCGAGGCCGGACGATCATTGGTTGCGCGGGTTTCGACCCCCCGCCGCAACCAACTCGGAGGTTCCCTTGCCGGCCGCACGCTGGACAGGTGCGCTCGTCGGAGCGCTGGCCACAGCATGCCTTCTCGCAGCTCCCGCATTCGCGGAGACGTGCGGCAACCCGGGTTATTCCTACGCCGGGGTGGTGACTGCGAAGCCGAGAGTCGGCGTCAGCGCGATCATCAAGGCTCCCCTCGCCCCGGTGGTCGAGAGCGGCGACGTGAGCGGGTGGATCGGAGTCGGGCGCGTCGGGGTCACCGGGAAGCGCGGGCTGGCGAGAGTGGGCCTGCTGGCTCAGCCCGACGGCACGATTCGCCTCTACTACGAGATCAGGAAAGGGTCGACGTGGGTGCGCCGCCTTGGGCCGGAGGTCGAGCCCGGCGAGCGGCATTCCGTGAAGATCGCCCGGGTTTTGGACACCCCCAAGCGCTGGGCGGTGCGAATCGACGGGAATCGCATCGGCCGATCGTTCACGCTCGGGCAGGGCTGGAAGCGGCTCCGCGCGGTCGCGACGGCCGAGTCCTGGGACGGGGGGACGCCGGCCTGCAACCACTTCCTCTACGCATTCGGCAAGGTGAAGACCCGCGGCCGGCACGGCTGGCGCGGAGTCAGGTCGCGAAAGATCCAGGATCCGGGCTACAAGGTCCTGCAATCCAACAGGACCCGCTTCGTCGCCACGAATGTCTCCGTCGCAGACGATCCGAGCGACGCGCGCGCATTCGCGGGCGACTGGGAGACCGGCGACGCAAGTCAGTGGAGCGGAAATCACTGGAACCGGGACGTGCCCCTGAGCGATCAGTTCGCGGTCGTCTCCGACCCCGTGCACCAGGGCAACTTCGCCGCGAGGTTCACGGTGCGCCCGGGCGACAAGTTCGGGTCGACCTCCGGCGAGCGCTCCGAGGTGCTCTACACCGGGGCGAACGAGGCCGAGGGCGACGACGTCTGGTACGCGTGGTCGACGCTCTTCCCCGAAGACTGGACGACGCCCTCCGGGTGGTCGATCTTCACCCAGTGGCACTCCTCCTACCCGGTCTCTCCCCCGATCTCCTTCAACATGAAGGGCGAGCGGATCCAGGTGAACTTCAACACGGGTGCGGTCGACAGCGGCGGGGCGACCGTCAAGCCCGTCTATCCGATCACCGATGCGCTCGAACGCGGCGTGTGGAACGACTTCGTCGTCCACATCGTCTGGTCGTCGACGGCTGGGTCGATCCAGGTCTGGCATCGGACCGGCGCCAATCCGTTCGAGCTCAAGGTCGACGCCTCAGGCGTACCGACGATGCAGACACTCGGCGGCGTGGTCTCGAGCAACTATCTGAAGATCGGCTTCTACCGAAACGACGAGCCGAACCTCACGAACGTCGTCTACCAGGACGGGTTCAGCCGCGCAACGACGCCGGCCGCGCTCGCTCCCGCCTTCGGCGGCGATCCCGGCTTCCAGGCGCTCCTCGACGAGATCGCGCCTCCGGCGTCCGCCTAGCCCTCCGCGCTCAGAAACTCGGCGAGCGCGAGCAGCATGTGGCCGTCGCTCCACCGGGGATAGGGGACCGACGCACGGAAGAGACGCCTGCGCTGGAACGCGAAGCGGCCGTCCCTTCGGCGCATGTGGGCAAGCGTCCAGGCGAGCACGCGCTCCGCAGCCTCGAGGGCGCGCTGGTCGCGGCGCTGCAGCGCCGACAGAGCCCACACGGAGGACGAGCACGAATGGATGTCGATCGGATGGCGAGCCTCCGGCGATGCGCGCACCGCTCCGTCGTCGTCCACGAGCCGTTCGAGGAAGAAGTCGAGTGCCCGTGCGAGCGCGTCGCTGATACGGCCGGCCTCCTCCGGGAGGACCGAGGCCTGGTCGAGCGCCCAGAGGATGAACGCCGTGTGGTAGCCGTCCACCCAGCCGAGCTCCGCCTTGTCTCCGTAGGGCCAGGATCCGTCCGGCTGCTGGCGTTCGAGCGAATACCGAAGTGCCGGCCCCGCGTATTCGAGTCGGCCGCGCCGGGCGAAGACGCTCGCGACCAGAAGGCTCGCGTTGTGGATCGCGGCGCTCGATCCCTCGTAGTAGGCGAAGAACCGCTCGGAGCCCTTCTCGACCGCGAGCCGTGAGCTCGCGTACGCGAGCGCCGCGTCGACCGTGGGCGTGAAGCTCCGCTCCGACGAAAGGCTTTCGACATCGAGGAGCGCGTGGGCGGCGAACGAGGTGACGACGGCGTTCGGCAGCGTCCGCGGGTAGTACCCCCAGCGCGTTTGGACGTCGAAGGGATACGCCCAGCCGACACCCTCCCCGGCCGGTATCGCCCGGGCCTCCAGGCGGGCCGCCAGAGCCAGCGCAAGCTCGCGGTACCGGCTCTCCGGCTCCAGGCGAGCGAGGCGCACGTACGCGGAGACGAAGAGCGCGAGCGCCTTCGGGTTCTCGGTGCGCGGGACGCCGAGAACACGACGAGGGTTGAACGGCACAGCCTTGACCGCCTGGATGGCCGCCTGGCGCAGGAACGGCGTTCGCGCCAACGCGCGGATCCCAGGGGAAGCCAGCGCGTCATAGGGGTCCCAACCGACGAAATCGCTGCGCTCGAGCGCCGCCGAGAGCGAGTCGGCCGCAGCCCTGGCGGCCCGCGCCTCAACCATCCTTCAGGCGCGCCGCCGCGATCTCGTAGACCTCGAGTGTTTGGCGAGTCATGGCGTCGACGGTGTAATTGCTGAGGATTCGTTCCCGGGCAGCTTGGCCCATTCTGCGTCGCCGCGTCTCGTCGGCGAGCAGGGAGCGAATCGCCTCCGCCCAGACGTCGACATCGGCCGGAGGAAGCAGGAGCCCGCTCACGCCGCTCTCGATGAGCTCGGCTCCGCCGCCGACGGTGGTGGTGAGGACGGGAAGGGCGGTCGCCATGGCCTCGAGGGGAACCAGGGGCGCGGCCTCGTCCCGTTCCGTGGGGAAGAGGAAGGCGTCTGCCGCCGCGAGGTAGTCGGCCACCTCCGTCCTCGGCCTCTTCCCGAGGAAGTCGACCCGGTCGGCGACACCTGCTCGTCGCGCGGTCGCCTCGAGTAGCTCCTGCTCAGGCCCTCTGCCGATCACGAGCAGCCTCGGCTCGGGATCGCCGAGACGGCCGAGCGCCTCGATCGCGGTCTCGTAGCCCTTGTCCCGCTCGAGGCGCCCGACGCAGAGGAGCAGCGGCTCCGACCCGAGCCCGAGGGCCTCTCGGGCGTCCTCTCTGCTCCGCGGCTTGAACTCCTCGGCGTCGATCCCGTTCGGGACGACGTGGACGCGCGCCCGGTCCAGGAGGTACGAGCGGGCCGTTCCCGCCACCTGCTGGCGCGACGGCACCATCGCCTCGCAGGCCCGGAAGCGGAAGACGTCCAGGGGCACGAAATGCTGGGCCGTGATCCAGACCAGGTGTTTGGCCTCGCGGACACGGGGGTCGACGCCCGAGTCGCGGACGGCGCGCCCGATCGTCTCCTTCGCCAGTCCGAGGTAGTTGCCGTGGAACTTGGAGACGAAGGGAACCCGACGATGCACTCCGCGGCGGAGCAGGCCGAGCCCGCTCGTCGACTCGCTGTGGACGACGTCGAACGGATTGGCCTTGTGGAGTCGCTCGAAGGTCTCGGCGGACTCGCGGAGCCAGTCCCGGTTGCGGGTCGGACGACCGGGCTTGCGGGACGGCACGGATCCGAAATGCCAGGTTCCGCCTAGATGGGTGGTCGACTCGAGCCCGTCCGGATGCTTCGGAGCGACGACCTCCACCTCGTGGCCGTCCTCGACGAGGCCCCTGCAGAGATCCGCGACATGGCCCTGCATTCCGCCGATGCCATGGGCATAGCTCGCAACCGTGACGATGCAGACGCGCAAGGCTGCGACGGAGGCTAGTGAAACTCTCGGGGACGCTTGGAGGAGACGAGCGCCGGTACGAGCAGCACGATCCAGACGGTCAAGAGGAACGTCGAGTCGCTGAGGATCGGCCCGGTGAGCGCGTTCACCATGAAGATGAACCAGGTGCCGATCGCCCAGAGGACGAGGGCGCGCTCGAAGGAGATCGAGGCGCGGGCCCGGCGGATCGCATCCCAAAGGAACGTGCCCAGCAGGAGGAGGAGGCTGGCGAGGGCGAACACGCCGCCGCCGGCGAGGATCCAGATGTAGCTGTTGTGCGGATCGCCGGCCGAGTGATAGGCCGCGCCGTTCCAGATGTAGTTGACGTTACGGCCGAAGCCGAGTCCGAGGAGCGCTTCTTCCGCCGGCCAGCCCGCGGCCGATCCGCCCGAGCGCGCCCCGGCGCCTCCGGCCGCCTTGCCCGGTGGGTCGTCTCTCGTCAGCGATGCGCGATCGGCAGTGATGTCGACCGACTGCGGCACGCCCCAGGTGCGCACGAGCGCCCTGATCTCGGTGGTGTCCGGCTCCGTGACCCGCATCTGCACGAAGTAGCGATCCATGCTTTCCGTGAGCCCGAACGGCGCTGACGTCTGGTGCGACGTCTCGCCGTCGGCGCCGTACTCCCAGAGCTCGACGGCCACGACCTCTTGGCTCGTCGTTCCCTGCAACCAGATCGAAAACGTCCAGTTCTCGCCCTTCCGCGCGGGGACGGCGTCGGAGTAGAAGCCCTCGTCGACAGCCTCGCCGTCGGTCGTCATTCGCCCCGAGAGCTCGCCGAGCGCGGGGCTCTTGGCTCGCACCCAGGTGAACTGGCCGCCCTGCATCGACCACCCGGCGGTGCCGTTCTCGAAGCCGCCGTTCGCCAGCGTGTTGTCGGCAGGTGCAGCGGGCTTCGGAGTCGGAAGCGAGACCATGAACGTCTGGTCGGCGTAATAGATCGCCGCCTGGGGGTCCGAGCGCGTCCTGATGATCGCCCGGACATAGGTGGTCTTCGGGTTTGTCACGGTCATCTGAATCGTGTGGAACGCCATCTGCGAGGTGAGCACGACGGGGAGGTTGGCGTAGCCGGTATGCGTGCCGTCGGTCGCGTACTCCCAGATGCCGACGTTCACGAGCTCGCCTCCCTGTGCGCCGCGGAGCCAGACTCCGAACTTCCACGTCTGGCCCACGTGCGTGAGGATCGGCTTCGAGTACGGACCTTCGTCGAACGCGGCCCCGTCCGTCTCGACCCGCAGTGCATGCTGGCCGAACGTCACGAAGTTGACGGGAACGGAGGCTCGCGACCCGCCCTGCATGAGCCAGTCCCCGACCCCGTGCTCGAAGCTCGCGTCCGACAGCCGATTCAGGTTGTCGGGTGGCTCGGCCGCCTTCCACTCGCCGCTCTTCAGGCCCGCGAGCGCGGCCCCGAAGGAGCCGAATCGCCAGCGGACGGTGGTGTCGTTGGCCGGATTCGCGCTCACCCGGTCGATGAGAGTCGAGCCGACGGAAGGAGTCAGAGCAGCGCCGACCACCACGACCACGGCGAACGCCGCCCAGACCGGCCACTTGCGCAGGACGAACGAACGCGTCTCGCGCAGTGTCAGGAACGCGACCGGGACGAGCAGCGCGAGCGCGACATAGGTCGTCCTCCCGAACGTGAGCGCCTCGGCGACGAGCGCGAGCCCGGCAACCGCGAGGTGCAGCCAGCGGCGAGGGCCGCGGTCGAACTCGAGGTTCAGGAGCGCGATCAGAAACGCCGCGGCGAGATACATCCCCGCGCCCAGGGACAAGACACGGTTTCCGCCCGTCGAGAGCAGGGAGGAGCTCGTCTGGGCCACGCCGGTGGCGAGCGAGTAGCCGCCCAGCGCCAGCTGCCACGTGGTTCCGGCGTAGAGCACGGCCACGAGGCCCCAGTAGACGTCTCGAGGCCGAAGCGAGAGGACGGCGAGCCCGATCGCCGCGTAGAGAACGAGCCGGACCGGCTGGCCGACGAGTCCCTCGCCGTACCGCTCGTGCCCACGGACGATTCCCGGGATGAGAGAGAGACCGACGAGGAGGAGGGGCCATTTCAGCAAAGGCGACGAGGCCCGGGTCACCGACTTCTGCCAGATCCTCTCGAAGGCCCAGAGCGCGACCGCCGCAAGCACGAGGAGATCGCTCATGAAGATGGACACGCTGCCCGGCAAGGGCAACGCCGTGCGCGTGTGCGGCGCCTCGGTGAGCGGCAGCGCCACTGCGAGCAGCACGATCGCGAGCCGCGCCCGGTAGACCAGATCCTTGGGCAGGACCTCCGACGTCGTGAAGAAGCGGCCGATCGAGGTGAGGCTCGTCACCGTGCCGCCCCCGCTCCTCGGAGCCCTACCCACATCGGCACCACGATGCTCCGCGCGAACGCGAGTGTGGCGAGGACGTACACGCCGGCGCCCGCCGCGACGAGAACCACCAGGCGAACGAAAGGCCCGAGCTCGTCGGTCGCCGGCATGAGCAGCAGGAGCGCCGCGCAGAGGACTCCCGAGCACAGGAACGAGGGGGCCAGGGCTCGGCCGAGCTCGATCACACCGCCCTGCAGGAGCCGCAAGGCGAGAGCAAGCTTCAGCACCCCGCAAACCGTGATCGCGATCAGCATGGCCAGAGCGCCGCCTTCGACGCCGTGCGTCCGCACGAGCACGATGAGTGCCGGAACCACGATCGCGACCTGAAGCGCGCCGGTCGCCAGGCCGAGCTCGGGCCGACCCGCGCCCTTGAACACCTCTCCCCCGGGAGACGTGAACGACTTGACGAGCCCGTAGGCGGCGAGAATGCGGAGGGGTCCGACGGCCTCCTCCCATTTCGAGCCGAAGAGCCCAAGGACGATCGGCTCGGCGCAGACGAGAATCGTGACGCTGACAGGCAGGGCCAGCACCGCGATCCTCTGCAGGTTCTGGATGAACGCCCTGCGAAAGCGTGCGACGTCGCTCTGCAGCAACGAATAGATGGGGAACATGACGCGACCGACGATGTGGGCGATGACCGTGTTGGGGAAGTCGGCCAGCCTGAAGGCGACCGCGTAGAAGCCGAGCGCCGTCGCGCCGAGCACGCGCCCGATGACGGCGTTGTCGGCGGTGTTGTTGACGATGTTCAGGATATTGGTGCCGCTCACGTAGCGGCCGTACCGAACCAGCTCTCTGATGACGGGAAGGCTCGCCAGGCGCGGGTCCGGACGGAGCGGGGAAACCCCCCAGGCCAGCCCCGACTGGAGCGCCGACCCTGCGATCTGACCGAGCACGATGCTCCAGACGCCGAAGCCGCTGAAGGCGAGGCCGAGCGATACGCCCGCCTGCCCGAGCGCGCCCGTGAGCTCGCACACCGACCGCGAGCGGAAGTCGATGTTGCGCTCGAGAAGCGCCAGGGGGATCGCGCCCAGGGACCGCGTGACGAGGAGGAACGCCATCGCCCTGAGCACGTTCGTCAGGTCCGGTGTTCGGAAGATGTCGGCGACGAAAGGAGCGACGATCTGCGCGAGGACGAACAGCACGATGCTCGAGCAGACGACGAACACGAACGCCGAGCCCGCTGCGCGAGCGACGTCGTCCCGCCGATAGACGAGCGCCGCGGCCGCCCCGGCGTTCTGGACCTGGTCGATGATCACGAGCACCGTCATGGCGAGCGCGACGAGCCCGAACGCCTTGGGCTCGAGCAGGCGCACCAGCGCGAGCGTCGTCAGGAGCGAGACGAGGTTCCGGCCCCCGTAGCTCACCGCCACCCAGGCCGAGCCGCGCATGATGCGGCTGTCGAGCCGCGCGTCGTCCTGCGCGACGCTCTCGGCGAGGTCCTGCGCGTGCCTCCGCCGGCTCACGAGCGCGTCCCCAGCCTCGTGCGCATGACCTCCCTGCCGACGAGGACGACGAACCGCGTGTTGCCGACCACGTAGCGCGCGGCGAGGCGCCGGGGCTCCTGGACGAGCCGGAAGGCCCACTCGAGACCCGCACGCTGTGCCCATTCGGGCGCCCGCCTCCGCAC
>DASSBN010000023.1:0-2380 GCA_035698665.1 Gaiellaceae bacterium | reverse complement strand
ACGTCGCGCGCGTCTTCTCCGAGGTGGCCGAGGCGTTCGGCGGCGGCCTCGACGTCCTCGTCCACTCGGTCGCGTTCGCGGCCGCCGAGGACCTCGAGGGCCGCTTCGTCGACACCCCGCGGGACCGCTTCTGGATGGCGCTCGACATCAGTGCCTACTCGCTCGTCGCCTGCGCGCGTGCCGCGGAGCCACTGATGGAGACGCGCGGCGGCGGGTCGATCCTGACGATGACGTACCTCGGCGGTGTGCGGGCGGTGCCGCACTACAACGTCATGGGCGTCGCGAAGTCCGCGCTCGACTCGACCGTCCGCTACCTCTCCTGGGACCTCGGGTTCAAGAACGTCCGCGTGAACGCGATCTCCGCCGGGCCGGTGCGCACGCTCGCGGCGCGCTCGATTGCCGGCTTCACGACCATGGAGGAGATGTTCGAGCAGCGGGCGCCGCTGCACCGCCAGATCGACGCCGACGACTGCGGCTCCGCGGCCGCGTACCTCCTCTCCGAGGAGGCCGCGAACGTGACCGGCACGACGCTCTACGTCGACGCCGGGTACCACTCGATGGGCATGTAGAGGCCTCGGAAAGAGCGACGAGCAGGACGAGAGCCGGGGGGGTGGGCCGGCACGCGGACGCTCCAACGGACGGGTCTCCAGCGTCAAAGGACCATCCGCACGCTCGGAGGTGCCGGCGCGGCCCGCCCGACATTATGGGGTGGCGACCCGATAGCGGAAGCGTCGGTGTGGGCCAAGACTGGCACGACCGTGGGTCTTCCGTCGACAGAGGAGCTCGACGTGCGCCGAGCGAGTGTGCAGTCCGTCGAACGCGATCGTGGCGGCGTGCGCTACGCTCATCGAGCAGATGACGCGCGGGCACTGAGGAATCGCTTGTCCTCGACCCTCTTCGTTCGAAGGCTCGGTTCGGCGTGAGCTTCGAGGACTGGATCTTCGCGCTGCATCTGCTGTTCGCGGCCACGCTCGTCGGCTCGCTGGTCATGACCTGGATCGTCGTCGTGGCCATGTACAGGGTGGACACCCCCGATGCGACCCAGAGCCTCAACCGGGTCGGCATGGTGGGGTCTGCCCTGACCGTCGTCGGCCTCGCCGGCGTGATCACCTTCGGGATCTGGCTTGCGATCCTGCGCGATGCCTTCCACGTGTGGGACGGCTGGGTGATCGCGGCGATCGTCCTCTGGGCGCTCGCGACGGTCGCGGTGCTGCGCTCCTTCGTGGAGTACGCGAAACCGATCGAGAAGGCCAGAGCGCTCGTCGCGTCCGGCGAGACCGGCCCCGACGCCGAGCTCTCGGCGCTGAACAGGACCTCGACGGGGCTCCTGCTCCGCGCCCTCGCGTCGGCAGCGATCGTGCTGATCGTCATCGACATGATCTGGAAGCCCGGTGCCTGAGGTGCTCGCCGCGATCCGGCCCGACGAGCAGAGCTTCGCGCTCCTCCTGCACCTCGTCGGCGCAACGGTGGTGTTCGGCGCCTTGCTCGCCAGTGCGACGTCGCTGCTGCTTGCGCGAGGCGAGACCCGGCTCCTTCGGCTCGGCTACTTCTCGCTGCTCTTCGTCGGCCTGCCCGGCCTGATCCTGCTTCGGCTCGCCGGGGAGTGGCTCTACCAGCTGCAGAAGTGGGACGAGCTTCCGGAGCAGATCGACGAGCCGGCCTGGCTCGGCATCGGCTTCGTCGTCGCTGACTGGGGCGGCCTCCTCTTCCTCCTCGCGCTCGTGCTCGGCGGGGTCGGCGTCTATCGGTTGCGGGACGGCAAGGGGGGTACCGGACTGCTGAAGGCGACGATGGTCATCTCGATGATCCTCATCGTCGCCTACGCCGTCGCCGTGTGGGCGATGACGGGCAAGCCCAACTAGGGCGATCCTTCGCCGACAAGGCTTGCGCCTCGAGCCTAGGGGAGCTCGAGAGCAGGGCGCATGCCGCCGCCGTCGATTCGACGGACGGGTTTCGCCGGCGAGAGATGGGGCCTCGGCCCGATGGCGACGCTCGCCCGCCGGCTCCATGCTCGGTACGAGGCGCATACCACTCTCTCGATCGGCAAGGAGCTGGGAATGAGCGCAGGAGCATCGAGTCAACGCACTGGCCTGAGGCCGAAGCCGACGACCGGGTCGGTTGGCGCGCGATGACCCGTGTCGCAGTCAACGGCTTCGGGCGGATCGGCCGCAACTTCCTTCGCGCATACCTCGAGCGTCGACCCGACTACGAGGTCGTCGCCGTCAACGACCTGGGCGACGTGAAGACGATGGCCCACCTGCTCGAGTTCGACTCGCTCCTCGGCCGGCTACTCGAGGAGGTCGTCGCCGACTCGGACACGATCACCATCGGTCGTCGCCGACTGCATGCGTTCTCGATCCCGGAGCCCGAGAATCTCCCG
>DASSBN010000022.1:0-8495 GCA_035698665.1 Gaiellaceae bacterium | reverse complement strand
ATGTCGTCGCCGATGAACGGCGCCCGCAGGTAACCCTTGAAGCTGACGATCTCGTCCGCGATCGCCGTGACGACGGCCTGCTGCCGCTCGCCCCGCGTGATGTCCGATTCCTTCGGATCGAGCTGGTTCTCGCGGATCCGCGCGTAGATCAGGGCGCGCTTCCCGTCCATCGTCTGCTCGCCCTTCTTGAACCGCCAGCCCTTCCAGCGGTCGCATGCGGCCTGCGTCGCGCGGGGGCATTCGAACTTGTTGGAGAGGATCGGTTTCGGGACATCGATGGAGACTCCCCCGAGGGCGTCGATGACCTCGTCGAAGGTGCCGAAGTCGACGACGACGACATGGTTGATGGGGAGACCGGTGACGCTTTGGACGGTTTTGATCGCCAGCGTAGGGCCGCCGTAGGCGTAGGCGGCGTTGATCTTGTCCTCGCCGTGCCCCGGGATGTCGACGCGCAGGTCGCGCGGGATCGAGAGGAGCGCGATGCGGTGCTCGTCGGGATCGGTGTGGACGATCATGATCGAGTCCGAGCGGGCCGTGGAGCCCTGCCTGCTCTTCGAACCCGTGTCGGCGCCGAGCACGAGGATGTTGCTCGGGTTCGAGAGCATGATCCCGTCCTGCGGCGAGAGCGCCCGCTCGGCGCGCGGGTCGAGCTTCTCGTTGGCCTCCTTCACGCCGCTTCTGAATGCGAGGTAGCCGAGCACGGCCCAGACGAGCGCGAGCACGATCAGGCCGACCAGCGTCCACGCGAGAGGACGGATCCAGCGCCGCCGGGTTCTGGGGGGTCTCGGGCCGCGGTACTCCTGGGGCTCGGGGCCGTTCGCCTTCTCAGCCTTGCGGCCGGACTTCGAGGTCTCCGGCCGGATCGGCCCCTTTACTCTCCCCCCGCGGTAGATGCGATAGGGCTTGTCCTTGGGCGCCACGCGACCGAGTATCGTAGCCGTAGCCCATGGCCGGCCCCCGTGTGATCGCGCTCGACCTCGGGGGGACAAAGCTGCTCTCCGGGGTGGTCGACGACGAGGGGGTCGTCCGGAAGCGCGTCGTCAGCCCCACCGACACGGCCAGCGAGGGTGCCGTGCTCACCCAGGTCGAACAGGCCGTTCAGAGCCTGCTGGACGACGAGATCGGCGCCATCGGGCTGGGGATTCCCTCGACGATCGACCAGCGCCGTGGGCAGGCCGTCGACTCGGTCAACATCCCGGTCACCGACGTCTCTTTCCGGGGCCGGCTGCGCGACCGCTTCGGCCTGCCCGCGGCGATCGAGAACGACGCGAACGCAGCGGCTCTTGCCGAGCACCGGTACGGAGCCGGCCGCGGCTCACGGCACATGATCATGCTCACGCTCGGGACGGGAGTGGGAGGCGGCCTGATTCTCGACGGCGAGCTCTATCGCGGGGCGATCGGGGCCGCGGGGGAGCTCGGGCACATCACGATCGACCTGAACGGCCCACCGTGCCAGGGCCGTTGTCCGGGTCGCGGGCACCTCGAAGCGATGGCGTCGGGCACGGCTGCGGACGGCTTTGCGCGGGCGGCGGCGGAGCAAAACCCCGAGGGAGACCTGGGCCGCGCTGCTCGGGACGGCAAAACCGTCGACGCCCGCCTGGCGGTCGAGCTCGCCGCGAAGGCCCCGGGCGACGCGCGCGACGTGCTCGACCACGTCGGCTACCACCTCGGCGTCGGGATTGCGAGCTTCGTGAACGTCTTCAACCCCGAGCTCGTCGTGATCGGCGGGGGCTTCGCGCGTGCCGGAGATCTTCTCCTCGAGCCGGCCAGGAAGGTCGTCGCGGAGCGCGCCCTCTCCCCGGCGCGGAACGACGTGAAGATCGTGCCGGCCCTCCTCGGTGTCGAGGCGGGGCTGATCGGCGCCGGTCTGGTCGGCTTCGAGGCGCTTCACCAGGAGCAGTAGTGCCGCTGGTCGTCTGCGCAACGCCGATCGGGAACCTCGAGGACGTCACGCTGAGAGTCCTGCGCGAGCTCGCGGAGGCCGACATCGTTCTTTGCGAAGACACCCGCCGAACACGCACGCTCCTCGATCGCCACGGCGTGAAGGCGAAGCTCGTCAGCTATCACCAGCACAACGAGGCCAGGCGGGTCGACGAGCTCGTGCCGCGGCTCGAGGCGGGGGAGAAAATCGCGCTCGCGAGCGACGCCGGCCTCCCGGGGGTCAACGACCCCGGTGCACGGCTCATCGCCGCTGCGCTCGACCGGGGTCTCGAAGTGACCGTGCTCCCAGGGCCCTCCGCTGTGGAGACCGCCCTCGTCGCCAGCGGGCTCGTCGGCGAGCGCTATGCCTTCGTCGGCTATCTCCCGCGCTCTCGCGACGCTCTCGAACGGCTGTGGCAGGAGACCTCTTCCTGGAGCTGGCCGGTCGTCGCGTTCGAGTCGCCCAGGAGGCTGCCGGCCTCCCTGCGGTCGCTTGCGGATGCCGACCCCTCGCGACCGGTGGCGGTTTGCCGCGAACTGACCAAGCGTTTCGAGGAGGTCCTGCGCGGGCCCGCCAGCGAGCTCGCCGCACGGTTCGAGGAACCTCCGAAGGGCGAGGTCACGCTCGTCCTGGGTGCAGCGAAGGCCGTCGCCGACGAGGACGCGCGGAGCGAGGCGCTCGCGGCCGTGGTCGAGCTCGTCGAGGCCGGAATGCCGCGCCGCCGGGCGGCGGATGTCGTTTCCCGTCTCACGGGAATTTCGCGCAACTCTCTTTACAAAGAGTCACTGTAGCCTGACTTGACAACCAGCTCGCCGCCTTGCTAGGCTGGTCGTGTTCGCAACATTGACAACGAGGAGGAGCGGCGATGAAAGGCCTCGCCTTGCTGCTTCCGGTCCTCGTCGCGCTCCAGGTCGGCGTGCAGCCCGCGCTCGCCTGGGCCTGGCCCGTCGACGGGCCGGTGCTTCGACCCTTCGTCCTGGGTGACGATCCCTACGCCGGCGGCCAGCACCGCGGCATCGACATCGGTGCTCCGGCCGGAACGCCGGTGCGCGCGCCCGCCGCGGGGTCCGTCAGCTTCGCCGGCACCGTCCCGACGGGCGGGAAGACGATCACCATCCGCACCGCCGACGGCTACGCGGTCACTCTCCAGCATCTCGGCTCCTACGCCGTTTCGCGCGGCGCCGACGTGGCAGAAGGAGCCGCGATCGCATCGATCGGAGAGGGCGCCGATCCCTTCGTCTACCTCGGCGTGCGACGGGCGGGCGACGACGATGCCTACGTCGACCCGCTTGGACTGCTCCCAGCGCAGGTACCAGCGCCTGCTCCGTCCGATCCGCCTCCTGCCGACCCCGATCCCGTTCCCGCGCCGGCTCACGGCGGTGGCTCTGCCGCGCACCACGACCCTGTTCGCTCACCGCAGCCGACGGTCGCCGCAGAGCCGAGCCCCAAGCCCGCCCGCGAGCTCCCCGTTCACCCTCGCGCCCGTCCCGTCCTCGGCTGGCATGGGGTGCACGGGCGAAGGGCCACGGCGACACACCACCGGGATCGGGCCGCCTACGAAGAGCGGCCGGTGCTTGCGCTGCCGGTTTCGGTCTCCGCTCCGGACGCGCGTGGCAGAGCGCCGTCGCCTTCCGGCGCGGTCAGCGTGGCAGTGCCGGAGCGGCCACTCTGGCCGTATGTGGCAGGCGCCGCGCTCCTCGCGCTCGGCTTGTCCGGCGCAGCTCGTCTAGCCCGTCGACGCTGCGAGCTCGGTGACACAGGTGCGGCAGACCGCGCGCCCACGGTGCTCTCGCAGCGTGCTGCGACGGCCGCAGAAGATGCACACGGTCTGCGGCTTGGACAGCAGGATCACGTCGTCCTTGACCGAGATCTCGAGCGGATCCTTCTCGCCGAGGGCAAAACGCTTGCGGATCTCGATCGGAATGACGATCCGGCCGAGGTCGTCGATGTGGCGGATGATCCCCGTTTTCGTTGCTCCCCTCGTAGCGCGCGACCCAGTGGGACGCTCCGCTGCTCCGTTCGACCCCATCTCCTAGCCTTTCGCTCGCGGCGGACTTCAGAAACCAGTCCCCCTGTTTTGCCATTTCTAACCATCATCCGACGCTGCGAGAGCGCGTGGGCTCATTCGTATGATTGCCATGCGTGAGCTACTACGTCACTACCCCGATCTACTACGTCAATGCGACTCCGCACGTCGGCCATGCGTACACGACGATCGCCGCCGACATCCTCGCGCGCCACCGCCGCCAGCGGGGCGAGGAGACCTTCTTCCTGACGGGAACAGACGAGCACGGCTCGAACATCGCGCGCGTCGCGGAGGAAGCCGGGCTCGACCCGAAGGAGTTCGTCGATCGGAACGCGGCGACCTTCCAGGAGATGACGCGGCGGATCAACGTCTCCAACGACTTCTTCATCCGCACGACCGACGAGCGCCACGAACGGTTGGTGCAGGAGTTCCTGCAGCGGATCTACGACGCCGGCGAGATCTACGAGGGCGTCTATGCCGGGCTCTACTGCAGCCGCTGCGAGTCCTTCTACACGGAGGCCGAGCTCGTGGACGGGAACTGCCCGCAGCACGGGATTCCGCCGGAATGGGTCGAGGAGAAGAACTACTTCTTCCGGCTCTCCGCCTATCAGGACAAACTCCTCGCCCTCTACGAAGAGAACCGCGAGTTCGTGCTGCCGAGGTTCCGCGCCAACGAGGCGCGGAGCTTTATCGAGCAGGGTCTCGACGACATCAGCGTCAGCCGCGCAACGCAGCGCTGGGGCGTGTCGGTGCCCTGGGATCCCGATCAGGTCGTCTACGTCTGGGTCGACGCGCTCATCAACTACTGGAGTGCCCTGGCCTTCGCGCGCGAGGGCGAGGACCTCCGTGACCTGCTCTGGCCGGAGGTGCACCACCTTCTGGCGAAAGACATCCTCAAGTTCCACTGCGTGATCTGGCCGGCGCTCCTCATGGGCGCGGGGATCAGCGTGCCGAAGCAGCTCTTCGTGCACGGCTATCTGCTCATGGACGACCGCAAGATGTCCAAGTCCGTCGGGAACGTGATCGACCCGCTCGAGCTGATCGACGTCTACGGAGTCGACGCGGTGCGCTACTACCTGTTCCGCGCAGCGTCGTTCGGCCAGGACGGGAACATCTCGGTCGACGGGCTGCACGAACGCTATGAGCGCGAGCTCGGCAACGACCTCGGCAACCTGCTCTCGCGGACGACGGCGATGGTCGCGCGCTACCGGGACGGCAAGCTCCCGGTCGCCGAGAGCTCCGCGGAGCTCGCAGCTGACCTCGACGGCCTCGCGCCGAAGGTCGCCGCGCGGCTCGACGCCTACGACCTGACCGGGGGCCTCGACGAGATCTGGGAGGTCGTGCGTGCGCTGAACCGGCATGTGGAGCAGAACGCGCCATGGGAGCTGGCCAAGGACGAGTCCAAGGCGGGCGAGCTCGACCGCGTCCTCTTCGAGCTGGCCGAGGGGTTGCGCGTGCTTGCCATCGTTCTCGCCCCGTATCTGCCGGAGACCGCGCCGCAGATCCTCGCGGCGCTCGGCCAGGACGCGAGCCTCGAGCTCGAGAGCGCCCGCTCCGGACTGACGCGTGCCGCGGAGGGAATTGCGCCCGCCGAACCGCTCTTCCCGCGCGTGGACGCCCCCGCGGCAGTCTGAGCCGTGATCGACACGCACGCGCACCTGGACGCTCTCGACGATGCGCTTCAGGCGCTCGTCCGCGCCCGCGAGGTCGGCGTCGGGCGCGTCGTCACGATCGGGACCGCCCTCGACTCCTGCCGGGCGATGCTCGAGCTGGCCGAGCGGGAGGAAGGCGTCTTCGTGTCGCTCGGGCTCCATCCCCACGAGGCCGGGGAGGCAGGCCGGGCCGAAGTCGCGGAGCTCAGCAACCTGATCGGCCACCCGAAGGCAGTCGCTGTGGGAGAGACCGGGCTCGACCACTTCCGCGACTACGCGCCGCACGACCGGCAGCTCGAGCTCTTCCGCGCGCAGACCGAGCTCGCAGTCGAGACCGACAAGCCCATCGTCGTCCACACCCGTGCGGCGGAGGACGAGACGCTCGCCGTATTGACCGCGCTCCCGGAGAGCGCCCGGGTCGTGCTGCACTGCTTCTCGTCGCTCCGGCTCCTCGGTCCGGCGCTCGAGCGGAGCTGGTTCGTGTCCTTTGCCGGCAACGTCACCTATCCGAAGGCAACGGAGCTTCGAACCGCCGCCGCGCGCGTCCCCGCGGACCGCATCCTGGCCGAGACGGACAGCCCGTACCTCACGCCGCAGGCCGTCCGGGGACGTCGAAACGAGCCTGCCTACGTCATGCACACGCTGGCTGTCCTCGCTGAGGCGCGCGGCGAGGATCCCGAGGAGCTCGGGCGGACGATCGACGCCAACGCGACGGCGGCGTTCGGCCTCCCGTGAAGCTCCCCGTTGCGTCAAACCGCGACCTTGGCCAGCACTTCCTGGTCGACGAGAACATCCTCGGCGTCGCAGGACGGCTCGCCGAGCTCGGCCCCGACGACGTCGTGCTCGAGGTCGGCGCGGGCCTCGGCGTCCTCACCGTCTACCTCGCGGAGCGGGTGCGGCTCGTCCAGGCCGTCGAGATCGACCGCGGGCTCGAGCCACACCTCCGCGAGCGCCTCGCCGGCCACGACAACGTCGAGCTCGTCCTCGGCGATGCGCTGACGCTTCCGCTCGACGCGCTCGACCCGGCCCCGGTGAAGCTCGTCGCCAACCTGCCGTACCAGATCGCCACGCCGCTCGTGGCGGAGAGCCTGGCCCGCCTGCCGACGATCGACCTCTGGTGCGTGATGGTCCAGCGTGAGGTGGCGGACCGCTTCTTCGCCGTCCCGGGAACGAAGAGCTACGGCGCCGTCTCGGTGCTCCTTCAGCTGACCGCCGAGCGGACCGGCTTCCATCCCGTCGCACGCACTGTCTTTCGCCCGCCACCGAACGTGGACTCGGCGCTCGTCGCCTTCCGGCGGACCCGCGCCTGGGGCCCCGAGTTCGAACACCTGAAGGAGGTCGTCCAGGGCGCGTTCGCCCACCGGAGGAAGACCCTGGTGAACTCCCTCGAGCTCGCGCGCGGCGGCAGATCGGAGGCCGAGACCGCGGTCGCGAAGCTCGGACTGCCCGCGAACGTCCGCGCCGAAGCACTGGCGCCCGCACAGTTCCTCGAGCTCGCGGAGCTCCTCCCGTGAACCGGCTCCCCGCGGCCGCGAAGATCAACCTCGCGCTGCTCGTCGGGCCGACCCGTGAGGACGGGCTGCACGAGATCGTGACCGTCATGCAGCGAATCGATCTCTGTGACGCGGTCGAGATCGCGCCCGGCGAGAGCCTGGTCGTCGACGGCTTTCGGAAGGACACCATCGTTCGGACGGCGCTCGAGCGGCTCGCGGCGGCGGCGGGAGCCGAGCCGCGCTGGCGCGCGAAGATCCGCAAACGGATCCCGCTCGCGGCCGGGCTCGGAGGTGGGAGCGCGGACGCCGCCGCCGCCCTCGTGCTCGCCAACCCGCTCCTCGACGAGCCCCTTCCGGCGGATCGCCTCGCGGACCTCGCCGCCGAGATCGGCGCCGACGTCCCCTTCTTCCTCGAGCCCGGCCCGAAGCTCGCCGAGGGAGCCGGGGAGCGGCTGACCGCACTCGAGCTGCCACAGGACTTCTGGGTCGTTCTCGCGCTGCCGCGGCGGGCGGGCAAGACGTCGACCGCCGCCGTCTATGCCCGCTTCGACGCGACGGCGGGCGCGGCAGGCTTCGAGGACCGGCGCTCGGCTCTCACCGATGCGCTGGCCTCCGTGCGCCGTCCACGCGACTTCGCCGCCTTTCCGCCCAACGACCTCGCCGCCGCAGCTGGCAGGCCGCGGATGGTCGACGACCTCTTCGACGCCGGGGCCTTCCGCGCCGACGTCAGCGGCGCCGGTCCGGCGGTCTACGGGCTCTTCCACCACCTCGCGGACGCGAAGCGCGCCGCGCGCGGCCTCCGGGTCTCCGCGCGGACCTGGGTGGTTGCACCCGTCTGGTAGCGTCGCGCCGCCATGGACGAACCCCGCACGATCGAGCACGGGCAGAGCGCATCCGCACTCTGGCTGCGCGATCGCCGTCTCCGGCTAGCGCTCTTGATCGCGTTCGTCGAGAGCCTCGTGGTCCTCTTCAGCGACCACGGCTGGCGCTACGTGATCATCGCGGTGATCGTCTCGCTCGCGGCGTACTGGTTCATCGGCCGCCGCAAGTCGGGAGTCGTCTACGAGATCACCTGGGTCGCGGCCGTTTCGCAGCTTCTCGCGGTGCTCGTCCCCGTGCTCTGGGTGCTCGTCAAGACGCTCGCGCTGATCGTTCTCATCGGCCTCGCCGTCTTCCTGCTGGCGGCGCTCCTCCTCGACCGGAAAGTAGAGTGAGCGCCGATCCGGTGGGGCGTAGCCAAAAAACCGGGGTCTGTCGGGTTTTCCTACGCCGCATGACCGCTGGATCGATCGGTGGTGTCCCGCTCTCTGTATGACGCTCCTACAGGCCCTGCTTCGCTCGAAACGGTGACTTTTCGGTGACCAGAGCCTGACTGACAACAAAGAGCGGTCCGCGTGCCGGGG
>DASSBN010000021.1:0-8886 GCA_035698665.1 Gaiellaceae bacterium | reverse complement strand
CCCGGGCGTCTACATCTGCGACGAGTGCATCGATCTCTGCAACGAGATCATCGACGAGGAGCTGACCACACCGGCTCAGCTCGACCTCGACAACCTCCCGCGCCCGAAGGAGATCTACGAGATCCTGAACGACTACGTCGTCGGGCAGGAAGAGGCGAAGCGGACGCTCTCGGTCGCCGTCTACAACCACTACAAGCGGGTGCAGATGGCGTCGGACGAGGGCGACGTCGAGCTGCAGAAGTCGAACATCCTCTTGCTCGGCCCGACGGGCTGCGGCAAGACGCTCCTCGCGCAGACGCTCGCGCGGATCCTCAACGTCCCCTTCGCGATCGCCGACGCGACGGCGCTCACCGAGGCCGGCTACGTCGGCGAGGACGTCGAGAACATCCTCCTGAAGCTCATCCAGGCGGCCGACTTCGACGTGAAGAAGGCCGAGACCGGGATCATCTACATCGACGAGGTCGACAAGATCGCGCGGAAGGCGGACAACCCGTCGATCACGCGCGACGTCTCCGGTGAGGGCGTCCAGCAGGCGCTCCTCAAGATCCTCGAGGGGACGGTTGCGAGCGTCCCGCCGCAGGGCGGGCGCAAGCACCCCCACCAGGAGTTCCTCTCGATCGACACGACGAACATCCTCTTCATCTGCGGCGGCGCGTTCGCCGGGCTCGAGAAGATCATCGGCAA
This sequence comes from Gaiellaceae bacterium, assembly GCA_035698665.1. Taxonomy (GTDB): domain Bacteria; phylum Actinomycetota; class Thermoleophilia; order Gaiellales; family Gaiellaceae; genus DATEOR01. The sequence continues at coordinate 8,202 of DASSBN010000021.1, read as the reverse complement.
GCGGATCGGCAAGAACTCCGTCGGGTTCGGCGCCGACATCAAGTCGAAGAAGTCGGTCGAGTCGAGCGAGCTCCTCTCGCAGGTGATGCCGGAGGATCTCCTCTCCTACGGGCTGATCCCCGAGTTCATCGGCCGCCTTCCGGTCGTCTCGGCGGTGCACCAGCTCACGCGCGAGGACCTCGTCCAGATCTTGCTCGAGCCGAAGAACGCGCTCGTCAAGCAGTACCAGCGCTTCTTCAACTACGACTCCGTCGAGCTCGTCTTCACCGACGACGCGCTCTGGCAGATCTCCGACAAGGCGCTCGAGCGCGAGACCGGCGCCCGAGGCCTGCGCTCGATCATCGAGCACGCGCTCCTCGACGTCATGTTCGAGCTGCCGTCCCGCAAGGACGTCTCCAAGTGCGTCATCACGAAGGAGACGATCCAGCGGAACCTGCGCCCGACGCTCGTCACGAGCGCCGGCCACGCCGTCGAGATCGACGAACCAGAAGAGCAGAGCGCGTAGGTAGACACGCCCGCGCAGGGCGTTAGAGTCTGCTTGTGGCCGTCCGCACGAGGACGGGGTCCGAGAAGGCGCTCGCGGCCGAGCGCGGCTCCTTCGTGATCGCGGACATCTCCGGATACACCGGGTACGTGGTCGAAAGCCCACTGGAGCACGCGGAGGACGTCCTCACGGACGTGACCGCACTCGTGGTCGAGCATCTCGGACAAGTGCTCTCGCTGAACAAACAGGAGGGCGACGCGATCTTCGGCTACGCGCTCGAGGGCTCGCTCGACGGAGCGATGCTGCTCGACGCGATCGAGGAGTGCTACTTCTCGTTCCGCAACCGACTCGTGGGAATACAGCGGGCCACGGCCTGCGACTGCAACGCCTGCGCCAAGCTGCCCGACCTCGACCTCAAGTTCGTCGTGCACAGCGGCGAGTTCATCCGGCGTCCCGTTGCGGCCGGCGAGGAGCTCACGGGCGCCTCCGTGATCGTGGCGCACCGCCTCTTGAAGAACGACGTCCCGGAGAACGGCTATGCGCTCTTGACGGCCGACGCCGTCGCGGCCCTCGGCCTCGACCCCGAACGCCTCGGGCTGCGGCGGCACACTGAGCGCTATGACGACGTCGGCGAGATTCGCGGCTGGGTTGCAGATCTCGAGGCGCGGTGGGAATCGGAGCTCGCGCGGAGGCGGACGCTGGTCGGCGCCCGTGAGGCCGAGCTCGAGCTCGAGTTCCACTTGCCGGCGGCACCGCCGGTCGTCTGGGAGCACTTGACCGCACCGGGCAAGCGCGCTCTCTGGCAGGGCAAGGTGGAGGAGACCGCGGAAGGCGGGCGCAGAGGACCGGGGACGACGAGCTTCTGTGTGGACGGCAGGACAACGATCTACGAGGAGATCCTCGACTGGCGGCCCTTCAAGTACTTCACCGAGACGCGCACGCTGCCGGGCGGGAAGGTGGTGCTCACGACCGAGCTCGACGCGGCGAGCGACGGGACTCGGGTGCGGGTGCGAGCGAAGCCTGCCGCTAGGCGTTCGCGGATCGCGAGTCTCGCCTCGGCACGGGCGCGACGCAAGGGGTTCGAACGAGCCTATGCCCGGCTCGTCGACCTCTTCGAAGGCTGATGCTCGAGCAAGCGCGGCTCCTCGCGAACTTCAAGTCGGCCGACCTCGACCGGACGATCGCCTTCTACGAGGGCACCCTCGGGCTCCGCGTGCTCCATCGCCGCGAGATCATGCCGGGAGTCGACGAGGTGCGGTTCGAGACCGGCGGGGGGATCCTCTGCTTCGAATCGGGCGACCCGCAGGGAAAGACGAACGACCTGGTCGGCTGGGACGTACCTGACGTCGAAGCGACAGCCGCGGCCCTGCGCGAGAAGGGCGTCGTCTTCGAGGAGTACGACTACCCCAGCCTGAAGACCATCGAGGGGATCGCCAGCATCGGCTCGATGCAAGCCGCGTGGTTCAAGGATCCCGACGGGAACCTGCTCGCGCTCGTCTCGGGCTAGGCCTCGGCGATCGGCCGGCCGACGACGAGCGCCTCGCGCAGCTCTGGGTTGAGCTCGGCAAAGGTGGAGTCCGGCTGGAAGCCGAGACCGTCGAGCACCTTCGTGAGAAAGCCCCGCGCTGCCGCGGCAGCCGCGACGTCGAAGACTTCGGCGTCGGTGAGGCCGAGCCGCTTGAGCCGGTCGACATCCTCCTGCGTGACGGACAGCGCGTCGCCTGCGACCTTTTCGGCGAGGTCCATCACCGCAAGGTCTGTCTCATCGAGGTCAGCGGCGGCGCGGTCGGAGACGATCCGGACGACGCTCTCCTCGTCGTAGAACTTCGAGGCGAGGTAGGCCCCGTGCGCGAGCATGCAGTAGGAGCTGCCCAGCCGCTTCGCCGCGGCGACCGAGACGAGCTCGTACCGGCGCCGGTCCATCCGCTCCCTGATCGAGATGATCAGCCCTCCCCAGGCATCCAGCACCTCGGGCCCGTGCGAGAACGCGCGCGTCATGTTGGCGACGAACCCGTCCTCGGCGCGGTCCGCGGCGTAGTGCTCTGCGGTCCCGCCCGTCGCATCCTCCTCCGAGACGGGCTCGATGAACGGCAGGAAGCTAGCTCCAGTCGACCGAGCACACGGGCACGTCGTCCTTGAAACCCTTGAGGGCGATCTCCCGGTGGTCGCTCGTCTTGAACTGCGGCAGCTTCTCCATCGTCTCGCGGCTCGCGAGGATCTCCTGACCCTGGGCGGCCGCCCCGATTCGCGCCGCCGCGTGGACGCCCTTGCCGTGGTAGTTCTCGCCCCGCGCGAGCGCGCCGTCGGTGTGCACGCCGATGCGGAGGTCGAACTCGAACTCCTGGGAAATCGCCCGCTGGACGGCGACCGCCGCGTTCAGGGCCTCCGCCTGCTCTTCGAAGGCGGCGAAGAAGCCGTCGCCGGTGTGGTCGACGACCTGGCCGCCATGGTCGGCGAAGATCGTCCGGAGCGTCTCGTCGTGGCGGCGGAGGACGTTGTTCCAGTGCCGGTCCTCGAGCGTCGAGGCCAGCTCCGTCGACCCGACGATGTCGGTGAAGACGAAGGTCTTCATGACGGCCCTCGAGACATCGCGCATGAGAGCCTCGGCGACGCGGTCCGCGTCGCGCGCAGCGCCGAGGCGTTCGAAGCGCGCCGCGGCCGCCTCGAGCTCCCAGACCGCAGCCTCTTCGTCCCCACCGGCGCGGAGCGCGAGCCCGCGCTGTTCACGGGCGCGTGCGGAGTCGTAGCTCGCCCCTGTGGACTCCCAGATCGTGCGCGCGTTGCGGAAGCACGACTCGGCTCGGTCGGCGTCGTCCCGCGCAAGCGCGATCTTGCCGTGCGCGTAGGAGGCGGCCGCCTTGAGCGCGGAGGTCTCGAACGTACCGGCCGCCTGCTCGAGCTCCGCCGCATACTTCTCGGCCGCGTCGAGCTCTCCGGCAGCGACGGCGACCTCGATGCCGGCCGGAAGAAAGGTCGTCCGCGCCGCGAGTCCGATCGTCTCGTCTGCGAGGAGCCGCCGGATCGAGCTCCACGCGCCCTTGGCGTCCCCGCGCGCGAGGCGAAGCAGTGAATGCCCGGGCTCGGGATTGTGCCCGTGCTCGTCCGCTTCGCGGAAGGCTTGCTCGGCCTGCGCGAGGTCGCCCAGGCGCAGGCGCGTCTCGCCCAGCTCGTAGAAGGCGGCGCCGGCGATGCGGGGGCACCACGTCCGCAGCTCTTCTCCCGCCTGGCCGGCGAGCTCCTCGGCCTCGTTCAGGCGGCCCTTGTAGCGCATGACCTCCGCCCAGTTGACGCGGCACATCCCCGGGAACGCAGACATGGAGTTCGCGTCGCAGAACTGGGTGGCCCGCTCGGTCCACTGGGCGGCGCTGTCGAAATCGGAGACCTCACGATGCGCGCCGATGGTGTTGCAGTAGACGACGAGGGTCGAGTACGGGTCGAGCTCACCGCCGAGGGCGGCGGCGCTCGCCTCGTCGAGGAGGAGCTTGCCCTCCCCGACCTCGCCCTTTTCGAGGAGCGCGGCGCCCTGGCGCTGGATTCCGCGGATCTCGAGGCTGCGGTCGGCGAAGCGCTTGCCGATGTCTTCGGCCGTCTTTCCCTGGCGGAACGCCTCGTCGTAGTCGTGCTCACCGAGCGCGACGAGGGAGCGCTGCAGCGCCCAGTAGCCGTGCTCGGGCGCCTCGTCCGTCTCGTCCAAGTGGCGCTTCGCCCTGGAGAGCCAGCCGCTCGCGACCGAGGGCTGGAGCTGGGCCCGGTAGTCGTGGGCGAGGAGCGTTGCGATGTAGGCCGCGCGCGCGAGGTTGCCGGACTCGACATACGCCTTGTAGGCACGCTCGTTCGCCTCCATGTACTCGCCGAAGAGGCCGCCCCAGAGGGCGGCTTCCGCGAGGAGCTCGAGATCCTCCGGTGCAAGGTCGCTCGCCTTGTCGGCCTCGCTCAGAAGCGGGTAGGCCGCATCCCAGTCGCGGCGCCGAACCGCGTCGCGGCCTTCTTCGAGGGGGGATTCGAGGACCTGGCTCATGCTCGGGAGTCCAACGAAAGATGGTACAAACTTCCGCCGACCGCAACGTGCTGCCCGCCGGGAGAGCGCGCCTAGAATCACCGCATGGAGCCGCTGTACAAGCCGGAAGGCGTCGAAGAGCGCTGGCAGGAGACCTGGGAGGCCGAGGGCCTCTACGAGGCGCATGCCGAGCGCGGCGGCGAGACGTTCGTGATCGCGCACCCGCCCCCGAACGTGACCGGGGAGTTGCACATGGGACACGCGCTGCAGCTCGCTCTCGCCGACACGCTCGTCCGCATGAAGCGGATGCAGGGCTTCAACACGCTCTTCCAGCCCGGCTACGACCACGCGGGCATCTCGACCCAGAACGCGGTCGAGAAGGATCTGGCGAAGGAGGGCAAGACCCGCCACGACCTCGGCCGCGAGGCGTTCGAGGCGCGCGTCTGGGAGTGGCTTCGCCTCTACGGGCGCACGATCATGACCCAGTTCCGCAGGATCGGCGCCTCCCTCGACTATCGGCGGGAACGCTTCACGATGGACGACGACTACGTGCGCGCGGTCATGCGCTTCTTCGTCCATCTCTATCGCAAGGGCTGGATCTACCGCGACAACCGGATCATCAACTGGTGCCCCTTTCACGAGACGTCGCTCTCCGATCTCGAGCTCGTCCACGTCGAGGTCGACGACGCGCTCTCCTACGTCACCTACCCGTTCGTCGACGGCGAGGGAGGGGTGACGATCGCGACGGCGCGGCCCGCCACGATTCCCGGCGACGTCGCGGTCGCCGTCCATCCGGACGACCAGCGCTACCGCGACGTCGTCGGCCGCGAGGTCGTCGTCCCGCATATCGAGCGCCACGTGCCCGTGATCGCCGACGGGGAAGTCGATCCCGAATTCGGCACGGGCGCGCTGAAGGTGACCCCGGGCCACGACCCGCTCGACTTCGAGATCGGGCGCCGGCACGAGCTGCCCGAGCCGATGGTGATCGGGCCGGATGGCCGCATGAACGCGGAAGCCGGGGATCTCGCCGGCCTGACGCAGGAGGAGGCGGGCGAGCGGATCATCGCCTGGGCGAAGGAGCGCGGCCTCCTCGAGAAGCGTGAGAGCTACCGGCACTCCGTCGCGCTCTGCGAGCGCTGCGAGTCGCGCATCGAGCCGCTCATCTCCGAGCAATGGTGGTGCTCGATGGAGGAGCTCAAGAAGCCGGCCCTTGAGGCGCTGCGCGAACGTCGCGTCCGGTATCACCCTGAGTCGCAGCACCGCTTCGCGGTCGACTCGCTCGAAAACGCGCCCGACTGGAACATCTCACGCCAGCTCTGGTGGGGTCATCAGATCCCGGTGTGGTACTGCCCAGACGGGCACATCACCGTCGACGAAACCGAGCCGGAGGCCTGCGCCGAGTGCGGCTCGATAGACCTGCGCCGGGAGCAGGACGTCCTCGATACATGGTTCTCGTCAAACCTCTGGCCCTTCGCGACGCTCGGGTGGCCGGACGACACGCCGGATCTTCGCGTCTTCTATCCCGGTGATCTGAACACCACGGCCCGCGAGATCATCCGTCTCTGGGAGAACCGGATGATCTTCTCCGGGCTCGAGATCATGGGGGACGTCCCGTTCCACGATGTCGTCATCCACACGACGGTGATGGCCCCGGACGGCCGGCGCATGTCGAAGAGCCTCGGCACCGGGATCGACCCTCTCGACCTGATCGCCGAGCACGGGGCCGACGCGACGCGGTACGGGCTCTTGAAGATGAGCTCGTCCCAGGACGTCCGCTTTTCCCACGGCGCGGTCGAGGAGGGCCGCAAGCTCGCGAACAAGCTCTGGAATGTCAGTCGCCTGATCCTCGCGAACGCAGAGGGAATCGAGCCGCGCGTCGCGCCGCAAGAGACGGAGGAGCGGTGGATCCTCGCTCGGCTCGAGGCGACGCGGGCGGAGATGGAGGCCGACCTGGCCGCCTTCGACTTCGCCCATGCGGTCCAATCGCTCTACCGCCTCACCTTCGACGATTTCTGCGACTGGTACGCCGAGGCGATCAAGCCGCGGCTCTACGAGAAGGACGAGGACGCGGCCGCGACCGCACTTGCCGCGCTCGAGCGGCTCCTTCGCCTCCTGCATCCGGTGATGCCGCACGTCACGGAGGAGATCTGGTCGAATCTGCCGGGTCGGGAGGCGAGGCTCATCGTTTCTCAGTGGCCGGAGCCCGACGAGCGTTTCGCCGCCGACCTCGGCGCGCTCGACGGCGTCCAGGATGCGGCGGCCATCTTCCGGCGAAGCGGTGTCCTCGTCGACCTCGAAGGCGATGGACAGCGGATCTTCTCCGCGGTGGTCAAGCCGGAACGGGTGCAGGCGAACGGCAACGAGGAGGCCGAGCGCGAGCGGCTCCGGAAGGAGATCGCACGCGCGGAGGGGATGCTGGCGAACGAGCGCTTCGTCGCCAACGCGCCAGAGGATGTCGTCGCCGGTGAGCGCGAGAAGCTCGAGCGCTACCGGCGCGAGCTCGATGCACTCGGTGGCTGACAACCTCGCCTGGATCGAGTCGCTCTCCCCGTGGCCCGAGGAGTTCGGGCTCGGTCGGATGCGGCAGCTGCTCGCAGAGCTGGGCGATCCGCAGGACGCATTTCGCGCCGTGCACGTAGTCGGTACCAATGGGAAGACGACGACGACGCGGATGATCGCCGCGCTCCTCGCCGCCGAGGGCAAGCGCACGGGGTCCTACACCTCTCCCCACGTCACCGACTGGGCGGAGCGGATCCAGGTGAACGGCGAGCCCGCCGACGTGGATGGGGCTCTGGGCCGCGTGCGTGCGGCGGCCGAGGCCGCGGGCGCGACCCAGTTCGAGGCGCTGACCGCCGCGGCGCTGGGCGAGTTCGCAGCTTCGGGAGTGGAGACAGCCGTCGTCGAGGCAGGGCTCGGCGGGCGGCTCGACGCGACCAACGTCGTCGACGCGCCCGTGGTCGTGCTCACCAACGTCGACCTCGAGCACACCGACGTGCTCGGGGAGACGCGGGAGGAGATCGCGCGCGAAAAGCTCGGCGTCGTCCGGCCGGGCGCGACCGCCGTGCTCGGCGAGGCCGAGTGGGAGGAGCTCGCGCGGGAGGCGGGAGCGGCCGCGGTCTTGGTCACCGGGCGAAGCAACCTCGCGCTCGCGCTTGCCGCCGCGGAGTCGTTTCTCGGTAAGCCGGTCGATGCCGCGCCCGCCGAGGAGACGTCGGTACCGGGCCGGCTCGAACAGGTGGGGGCCTCGCCGCTCGAGATCTGGGACGGCGCCCACAACCTCGCCGGGTTGGGTTACAGCCTGGCCCGCCTGCCGGCCCGAACCTACGTCGTGGCCGCCTCCATCCTCGGCGACAAGGACGTCGACGGAATGCTCGCGGCGCTCTCCGCCCTGGGCGAAACGTTCGTCGCCACGGCCTCGGGCAACGAGCGCGCCCTTCCCGCCGACGACCTCGCCACGCGCGCCGGCCGCTTCTTCGCACGCACCGAGGCCGTGTTCTCGCCTGAGGCCGCGCTCGAACGGGCGCGCGAGCTGGCCGGTCCAGAGGGCGCCGTGCTCGTGACCGGATCCCTCTATCTCCTCGCCGATTTGGCCGCCGTCCGACCGCAGGCTCCCGTACCATGAGCAGCGTTGGAGAGCGGCTCAGCGTCTTCGTGCTCGCCGCGTTCGTCCTCGTGGCGATCGTCGCGCTCTCGTTTGGCGCCGGGTGGCTTGTAGGAAAGA
>DASSBN010000020.1:0-13940 GCA_035698665.1 Gaiellaceae bacterium | reverse complement strand
CGTCGCCACCGTCAGGACCCCCCTTCGGCACGTACTTCTCGCGCCGGAAGCTGAGCGAGCCGTCGCCCCCACGGCCGCCGCGCACCTCGATACGGGCGCGATCGTGGAACACGAGCTCTTGACGATCTAGACGACGCTGACGACGCGGCCGGAGCCGTTCGTCTGGAACGCGACCTTGCCGTCGCGCGTCGCGAAGATCGTGTGGTCGCGCCCGAGACCAGTTCCCGGCCCGGAGCAAAAGCGCGTGCCGCGCTGGCGCACGACGATCATTCCCGCCCTGATGTCCTGCCCGTCGAAGATCTTGACTCCGAGTCGCTTGGATTCCGAGTCGCGGCCGTTCTTCGAGGAGCCGAGTCCTTTCTTGTGGGCCATGTCTAGCTCTCTTCCTTCTTCGCGGTCGTACCCGCGGTCTTCTTCGCCGTGCTCGAGCGCGTCGCCTTCTTCCCGATCGACTGGATCTCGATCTGGGACAGCCGGCTGCGGTGCCCGTTGCGGCGGCGATAACCCGTGCGGCGGCGGTGCTTGCCGACGATCACCTTTTCGCCGAGCACGTGGGCCGAGACCTTCGCGGTCACCTGGGCACCCTTGAGCGCGTCGCCGAGCTTCGGGTCGCCGTCGCCGCCGAGCATGAGGAGATCGGGATGGAACGTCTTCCCTTCGTCGTGCGGGAGGCGGTCGACGAGCAGGCGCTCGCCCTCGCGGACCCGGTACTGCTTTCCGCCGAGGGAGATGATCGCGTAGCTCGAGGTTTTCGTGGCCATAGCACTAAGCGAGCGGGCTCTCCTGGCCCGCTTCGGGTGGGGATTCTACCGGCTTGCGCTTGCGTCCGCGCCCACCCCGGGTCCCTCGGCGCGTTTTCTTCTTGGGCTTCGGCTCCTCGCCGTTCTCGGACGGGCTCTCGGCCCCGGGCTCGGCGGACGGCTCCTCGGCGGGAGTCTCCGTGACGGCCTCGGCGGTGGTGGTGGTGGTCGTCTTCTTCTTGCGCCCGCGACCGCCCCGCGTGCCGCGCCGCGTCTTCTTCTTCGGCTTCTCTTCGGTGGGATCGCCCCCGTTTTCGCTCTCGCCCTCGGCGATGACCGCGCGCGCTGTCGTCTTGGTGACGTTCTCGATCCTGATCGGCACCGTCTCGCCGACCCGGCTCGCAGCGTCCTTCACGGTGACCACGTAGCCGTCGACACGGGCGATCGCGTCGGTGTCGGAATGCTGGTGCGCCTCCTCGAGCTCGACCTCGAGCTCCTGCCCGCGCTCGACCGGCGCCGCCTCGTCCTCGACCTTGTCCGGCGTGCCCTCCTCGAGGACGACGAAGTGGTCGTGCGCAGCGCGCTGGCGGCCCTTCACCGCGAGTGTCCGGCCGGTCTCCTTCTCGAGCTCGGCGAGCCGCTCGGCGCCCGGCCCGATGAGCGCCGAGGCGACCTGCGAGTTGAGCTCGATGTGGAACGCCTTGCTCTTCGAGCCCGCGATGAGCCGGCGGATCCGGCGCTCGGCATCCACGGCGTGGGTCTCCATCGAGACGATGACGCCGTCGCCCTTGCAGGCGGCACAGACGTTGGTGAGGATCTCGCGCGGCCCGTCCGTGACGTTCTGACGCGTCATCTCGACGAGGCCGAGCGGGGAGATCTCGACGACGTAGGTCTTCGTGCGGTCGCGCTCGAGCTCCCGCTCAAGCGCCTCCTCGACGAGCTGGCGGTTCTTCGGATTCGCCATGTCGATGAAGTCGATGACGATGATCCCGCCGATGTCGCGGAGCCGGAGCTGGCGGACGACCTCGCTCACCGCTTCCAGGTTGTTCTTCGTGATCGTGTCCTCGAGCCGCGCGCCACTCGAGCGGCCGCGGGATCCCACGAAGCGGCCGGTGTTGACGTCGACGACGGTGAACGCCTCCGCGTAGTCGAAGATCAGATAGCCGCCGGACGGAAGGTCGACCCGGCGGTTGAGCGTCGAGCGCACGGCCTCGTCGACGCCGTAGCGTTCCATGAGCGGCTCCTTGCCCTTGTAGTGCTCGACGCGCGCGGCGAGCTCGGGCGACGTCCGCTTCAGATAGCCGACGATCCGCCGGTACGTGCGGTCGTGGTCGACCACGACCTTCTCGAAATCGCGGATGAAGAGATCGCGGATGATGCGGAGCGGTAGCTCCGACTCCTGGTAGACGAGCGACGGCGCCTCCGCGCGCTTCGCCCGGCCCTGAATCGTCGACCAGAGCTTTTGCAGAAGGGCAAGATCGCCTTCGAGCTCCTCCTTCGACGCGCCCTCGGCCGCCGTGCGGACGATCAGGCCGCCGTCAGGGAGCTCGAGCTCCTTGCAGATCGCCTTGAGCCGCTCGCGCTCCTCGTCCTCGAGGCGGCGCGAGACGCCGATGCCGTCTCCATACGGGACGAAGACGAGGAAGCGACCCGGGAGCGAGATCTCGGTCGTGAGGCGGGCGCCCTTGGTCCCCATCGGGTCCTTGACCGCCTGGACGAGCACCTCCTGGCCGCGCTCGATCAGCTCCTGGATGCGGCGCCCGTGGCGCTGCTTGCCTTCGAGCTCGGGGACGACGATCTCGTCGACGTAGAGGAACCCGTTCTTCTCGAGGCCGATGTCGACGAAGGACGCCTCCATCCCCGGCAGGACGTTGTCGACGATGCCCTTGTAGACGTTGCCCGCAACGGAGCGGTGCGAGGGACGGCCGAGGTACACCTCGACCGCAACGTCGTCTTCCAGGACGGCGACTCGCTGCTCCATCACCTCGACGGAGACGAGGATCTCCTTCTTGACCTTCGGGAGCGCCGAGCGCTTCGGCGTTTGCGTCCGCCGGCGGCGCGGCTTTTGCTCCTCGCCGTCCTTCGCCTTCTTCTGGCGGGCCTGGCGCGGCTTTGGCTCGGTCTTCGCCTCGCCCTTCGACTCTGTCTTCGCACCGCTCTGGGCGGCGGCTTCTACCTTCTTCTTGCCGCGCCCTCGGCCGCCGCGTGTCCCACGGCGCCTGCGCGGCTTGGGCTTGTCAGCCTGTCCGTCCGCCTGGGACGGCGAGGCCTCCTCGAGCGCCTCCGGAGCGGCCGCCACTGCCGGCGGCGCCTCCTCGGTGCGCGTCTTCTTGCGAAAGAATCGCACGGTGTGAATCTCCTTTCGGGCGCACGCCGACGCCCGCGCGACTCGGCGCGGGCGAGGTCAGCGTGTCTGCCACAAATCTCATTTGTTGTGAGCGCGGAATCCCGCTCGCCCGATCTGGGCTCGGTCCTCCCTGCGCGTACCCGTTAAGGGTAGCAGGAGCCCTCGCTGCCGCTATGCGGCGGCGGGGCGAAGCTGAGTTTGCTTTCTCTTGACGGCCCGAAGGCGCTGGCTGAGTCGAGCCCAGGCCCACGGCTCGATCTCGTGATACCGGCCGGACCCGATCTCCGCCCTGGTGACCTCCAGGTACTCGAACCAGGCGTCGGCCTCCTCGATTGCCAGTGCCTCCTGAACCGGCAACAGCTGCTCTGCGCTCATGCGCGGGAAGGCTAGGACCTGGACCGGACGGCATCGGCCGCGCGCGCGATCCCGCGCGCACCGCCCTGCTCGAAATAGGCCGTTGCGGCCTTCCCCAGGGCCTTCGTGCCAGCGTAGGCGACGCCGCCCTTGACGGCCCAGCCGAGGCCCGGCAGAAATCCGAGCGCCTCGCGGGCCACCGTGCGAAAGCCGAGACCGGCTCCGACGACCGCGAGGATCTCCGGGATGCGCTCGCGGTCGATCTCCTCGCCGTGCGCCGCAGCGATCCTGAAGATCATGCGCAGCTGGTTCAGCGTCAGCACGGGGAAGTCGGCGCCCGGAACGAAGATCGCGACGCCGAGGATCCCGTTCTGGCGCGAGAACCGCCGGACGATCGCCTCGACCACGGCCTCGCGGATCACCGGTAGCCGCGCAGCCAACCCGTAGCCGTTCTCCTCGGTCAGCGAGGCGACGAGCTCCCCCAGCTGCCCGATCGGGACAGGCTTCCCCGGCGGGATGACGACGATGCTCGTCGCCGGCACGTAGGGAACGTCGAGCGGTCGTGACGTGGCGCCGGCGAGGACGCACACCACCTCGACGTCGTTTCGGTCGGCGAGCCGCAGGACCGACTCGTCCTCCGGGCCGGGGGTATCACCTTCGACGACGTAGAGGAGGAGCGCGGCGCCCTCGAGATCGTACTTCGTGACCTCCCGGCCCGAGAGGTCCCGAAGCGCGCCCGGCTCGCCGCCCTCGCCGAGAGCCGAGACGATCTCGCGCGCCGGGCCGGACGCCCCGGCGACGACGAGCGGCGAGAGTTCCTCGGCCGCGGTCTTGATCTCCTTGACCACGCCCCAGACTGCGGCAGGGTGCAACGGCAGGCGTGGCATGGGAGGAACCTACTACCTGCGACCGGCGAGGCGCCCGCGTACGTGGATCGCCTCGAGCAGGCCGATCATCAGCATCGTCGTGATCATCGAGCTTCCGCCGAAGCTGACGAACGGCAGCGGGATGCCCGTGACGGGGGCGATCCCGACCGTCATCCCCACGTTCACGAAGATCTGGAAGAGGAACGAGAAGACGATCGCCCCCGCCACAGCCGAGGTGTAGAGGCTCGGGGCGATCGCGACGATCTTGATCCCGCGCCAGGCGATGAACGCGTAGAGCATGAGGAGGATGGCGGCGCCGAGGAATCCGCGCTGCTCCGCGAGCGAGGAGAAGATGAAGTCCGTGTTGTGCTCAGGTAGGTAGTTCATGTTCGTCTGGCTCGCACCCGCGACGCCCCGGCCGTCGAGCCCTCCGGAGCCGACCGCGGTGATGGACTGGTTGACGTTGTAGGTCGTCCCGCTCGGATCGACGTCCGGATGCACGAATCCGATGAGCCTGTCCTTCTGGTAGGCGTCCAGGACCTCCATGCCGGCCGAGGGCAGGAACCAGAGCACGGAGAGGGCGATGAGCGCCGTGACGATGGCCAGGGTCGCGAGGTGCTTCCAGGGGAGGCCGCCGAAGAAGAGCACCGCGAGGAGCGCCGAGCCGTAGATCAGCGTCGAGCCGAAGTCCGGCTCCTTGAAGACGAGCAGCATGGGCAGCGCGGCGAGGCCGACGGCCCCCCAAACGGTCTTCCAGGGAGAGTCGCTGCGCGCGCGGTTCGCGACGAACGCGGCGAGGAAGAGGATGAGCAGGACCTTGCCGATCTCGGAGGGCTGGAAGCGGAACGAGCCGAACTCGATCCACCGCTTCGACCCGCGCACGTCGTCGCCGACGACCAGGACGAGCAGGAGAAGCGTCACGGTCAGCGCGTAGAGCGCCTTCGCATAGCGGCGGTAGATCTCCGGGCTGATCGCCGCCGTCACTGCCGCGAGCGCGGCGCCGACCGCGATGTAGACCTCCTGCCGCGAGACGAAGTAGGTCGGATCGCCGGGCACGTCGTTTCGCGTCACCGCCGTCAGGACCCAGATGCCGTACGTGATCACACCTGCGACCGCGGCGATGAGGAGGTAGTCGAGATGGCGGAGGTAGGCGCCGACCTCGGAGCCGACGTGCGCTCTCGAGGCGCGGTGGTCTCGGGCGATGGTCGCCATCAGTCGCTATTCCCCACGGAGGCGCTGAACGAGCTCGGGTCGACGTGGAAGAACTTCTGGAAGACCTGCAGCGCGACCGGCGCGGCGACGACGCCGCCGTGGCCGCCGTTCTCGATCATCGCGCAGACGGCCAGCGTCGGCTTCGCATACGGCCCGTAGCCGCACCACCACGCCTGGTCCTGCAGTCCCTGGTAGCCAGGCAGATGGACGAACTTCTCCGCCGTTCCCGTCTTGCCGGCGATCTGGACCGGGAACGATCCGAAGATGCCGGAGGCCGTGCCGTAGTTTGCGTGGGTCGCGTCGTAGAGGCCCTCCTGGACGACGCGGATGTTGTTGGGGTTCAGGCCGACGTCCTTCGCGGGCTTCGGCGAGTACGGCTGCAGGACGACGGGCGGCTGGCCGGGGGTCGCGGGCTCCTCCACCGACTTGACGATGTGCGGCTCGACGAGCTTCCCGCCGTTGGCGAGCATGGCGTAGAAGCGCGTCATCTGCAGCGGCGTGACGAGCACGTCGCCCTGCCCGATACCGAGCTGGACGGAGTCTCCCGACGTCCAGATCTTGTCGATCTCCGTCTTGAAGTAGTGGCGCCGCCAGGCGGGCGTGGGAATCAGCCCGGTCGCCTCGGGGCCGATGTCGATTCCGGTCGCGGCGCCGAAACCCATCGTCCGGGCCCACTTCTGCAGCGGCGAGTCCGTGCGTTCGTAGAACCGGAGCGCCACTTGGTAGAAGTACGTGTCGCACGATGCGGCGAGCGCGGTGGTGAGCGTCATGGGCTCGTTCGCGTACGGGTCCCAGTTCGTGAAGGTCTGACCGTCGACGACTTCCTTCGGCGTGCACTGGATGAGCTCGGTCGGCGAGAGAACACCCGTCTCGAGCGCCGCGAGCGCCGTCACCGGCTTGAAGGTCGAGCCGGGCGGATACAGGCCGGCGACCGCGCGGTCGAGCGTCGGGTGGTTGGCGGTCGGATCGGCCAGCTTCTTGAGGTCCTTGGTGTTCACACGACCGGTGTAGATGCTCGGGTCGAAGCTCGGGTTCGACGCGAGCGCGAGGATCTCGCCGGACCTCGGGTCCATCGCGACGACGGCGCCCCCGTCCGCTGCCCACTTGCCGTCCTCGTGCGCGAGGGCAATGCCGTACTTGAGAGCGTCCTCGGCGGTCTTCTGCAGGTCCGCGTCGATGGTCAGGCGAACGTTGTCGCCGGCCTCGGGGAGCTGCTGGAACTGGCGGGCGCTCGTGACGCGGCCGAGGGCGTCCACGAAGACGCGCCCGATACCCGGCAGCCCGCGCAGGTAGGTGTCGTAGGCCGCCTCGATGCCGGTCTGCCCGATCCGGTCGCCGCCCGCGTAGTCCTTCCCCTTCGCCGCGTCGAGCTGCTGCTGGGAGATCTCGCTCACGTAGCCGAGCGTCTGCGCCGCGATCCCGCCCTGGTCGTAGTGGCGCTGGTAGGTCTGGTTGACCTGGACGCCGGGGAAGTCGTTCTGATGCTCGAGGAGGTACGAGATCTTGTCCTCGGGGACGTTCTCCTTGATCGTGATCGGCGTCAGGAGGTCGTCTTTCCGCGCGGCGATGTCGCCCCGGATCTCGCGGTACGGAATCTTGAGGAGGGAGGCGAGCCGGTGGAGGACGAAGGCCTGTCGCTCAGGGGTCGCCTGATCGAACGCGGCCGGCCAGAGCTGCACCGCCGTCCCCGGCTTGTTGGAGACGAGGACGACGCCGTTCCGGTCGATGATCGAGCCGCGCGGGGCGGGCGCCCGGAACGTGCGCACCTGGTTGTTCTTCGCCACCTCGAGGTAGCGCTCGCCCGAGATGACCTGGAGCGCCCAGAGCCGGAAGAAGAGGACGCAGAAGATCGTCACTGCCACGACGCCGAGGATCGCGATCCGGATCGCCGCCTGCGGAGTGACGCGATACGGCTCCTCCACCCGCGGGTCGGGCGGGAGGAAGCCGCGCGGCAGATTCGTGCTCGGGCTAGACAGCCGGGATCACCTCGCGGCGCTCGCGCGGCCGCACCGGGAAGATCCGGCGGCAGAGGCCGTAGAGCGGGTAGGCGAGCAGGAGGTTCAGGGCGAGGGTCGGCAGGAGCATGCCGACGAAGAATTCCGCCACCGAAACGGTCTCGCCGAGCATGAAGTGGAGGACGGCCGATCCGAGGCCTACACCGATCGTCCCGATCGTGACCGCCACGAGGGACGGGTGCGCGGAGGACTTCTTCGTCACCTCTCCGAGTTGGCCGGCGAAATAGCCGGCGAGCGTGAGGAGGAGCGAGGTCAGGCCGAGCGTCTGGAACGAGATCACGTCGAGGACGAGGCCGGCCCAGAAGCCGCTCGCCGCCCCGAAGGCCGGGCCGCGAAGAAGCGCGATGGCGATGACGATCACGAGCAGGACGTCGGGGTGCCCCGACGCCACCTGGATGTTGGACGTGATCGAGACCTGCACGAGCGCGGCGAAGACGAGCAGCCCGCCGGCCTTGAGCGCGTCGAGCGTCACTTCGGGCGTGCCATCGGGACGAGGACGACGACGTCGGAGAGCGAGTCGAAGTTCACGAGCGGCGCGATCTGGATCCGCTTGTAGAGATCCACGTCCTGCTGCCCGACCGACTCGACCGTTCCGATGGGGATGCCCCGCGGGTACAGCGACTCGAGGTTCCCGCTCTGCCAGCCGGCGGTGATGACGAGGTTTCCGTCCTCGACGAGCGCGTCCTTGCCCACGCGGTCGAGGATGAGCGCCGAGGGATCGCTCGGGCCGTGGCGGACGATGCCCGCAGCTCCGCTCTCGAGGACCATCGCCGAGACCGCGCTCGACTGATCGGTCAGAAGCGTGACCTTCGCCCCGTCCGAGGTGACGTCGGTGACGAGACCGACGAGCCCTTCCTTGGTCACGACCGGGTCGTTCCGCTGGATGCCGTCGGACGTGCCCGCTGCAATGACAATCTCCTGGTCGTACGCTGTGGGCGGACGGCCGACCACGCGTGTGACAACGCTGCTGAAGTTCTCCGGGAAGCGCGGTCCGTCGACGTAGTCGAGGAGCTCCTTGAGATGGGCGTTCTCCTGCGCAGCGGTCTCGTTCGCCACTCGCTCGTTGCGCAGAGCCTCGATCTCCTTCTTCAGCTTCTCGTTCTCGGACTTGGCGCCGAGGAGATCGGCAGCCCAGCCGTAAGCGTCCTTGAACGGCCGCGCCACGCGCTCGCCGGCGACTTCGAAGGGCATGGCGACGGAGACGCCGATGCGCTGCGCGCCGTGCAGCGTTCCTCCCTCGGACTCGCGGAAGTAGACCGTTACGAGAGCGATCGAGACGAGAACGAGAGCAACTGCGATCAGACGAGCCCTGAGGGCACGACTCGTGCGTGGAGAGGAGCCTTCCGACCGTCGGACGTGGGCGTCCAGGACGGGAAGCCGTGCTGTTCGTTGCCGAGGCACGGGAGTCAACAGTCTAGAGCCTTGTGCGGCGAGTGAGGCCGGTACCTAGCGGCGGCGGCCGTTCCGGTTCCGGGCCTTCGCGGCGCGGTGGATGACCTCGAACTCCTCGAGGCTCCGACCCGACCCGACGGCGACGCAGGTGAGCGGGGATTCGGCGAGCTGCACGGGCATCTGCGTCTCCTCGCGCAGGCGCTCCTCGAGGCCCGTGAGGAGCGACCCGCCGCCGGCGAGGACGATGCCCCGGTCCATGATGTCCGCGGCCAATTCGGGCGGCGTCTTGTCGAGGGTCGACTTGATCGCGTCGAGGATCTGGCCGACGGGCTCGTCCAGCGCACGCCGCACCTCCTCGGAGGTGATCACGATCGTCTTCGGGAGGCCCGTGAGCATGTCGCGGCCGCGCACCTCCGCCTGCACCTCCTCGGGGAGCTCCCAGGCGGAGCCGATCTCGAGCTTCAGCTCCTCCGCGGTCTGCTGGCCGATCAGGAGCTTGTACTCCTTCTTGATGTGGCTCATGATCGCCTCGTCCATCTCGTCTCCGCCGACGCGGATCGACTGGGAGACGACGATGCCGCCGAGAGAGATGACCGCGACCTCGGTCGTGCCGCCGCCGATGTCGACGATCATGTTTCCGGTCGGCTCCGAGACCGGCAGGCCCGCGCCGATCGCGGCGGCCATCGGCTCCTCGATCAGGTAGGCCTGGCGCGCCCCGGCCGAAAGGGTGGCCTCCTCCACCGCGCGCTTCTCGACGCCGGTGACGCCGCTCGGCACGCAGACGACGACGCGCGGGTGGGCGAAACGATTGTGGTGGACCTTCTGGATGAAGTGGCGCAGCATCTGCTCCGTCACGTCGAAGTCCGCGATGACCCCGTCCTTCAGGGGGCGGATCGCGGAGATCGTCCCCGGCGTGCGGCCGAGCATGCGCTTCGCCTCGATGCCGACGGCGTGCACCTCGCCGCTCCGCTGGTCGATGGCGACGACGGACGGCTCGGAGAGCACGATGCCGCGCCCGCGCACGTAGACGAGCGTGTTGGCGGTGCCGAGGTCGACCGCCATCTCGCGCCCGCCGAATCCGCTGAGGTAGCCCCACAGGGTCATGGAACGGACAAGTGTAGTTGAGTGCCGCCGCTATCCGAAGCGGCCATGTCCCGGTGCCAGGCACCCGGACATGTCACGAAAGGCCGCCAGGAGGCCGACAAGAAAGACCCGCGGGCTTGAGGTTGTCCCCGCACTTCGTAAGCTCGGGCCATGGGCCGCGAGCCTCGCCCTCAAATCGCGTCAGGCATCTATCACGTCACCGCGAGGGGAAACCGCCGCCAGCTCATCTTCTTCGACGAGCGCGACGTCCTTCACTTTCATGCCATCGCCTCGGATGTCGTGGCCCGGCATTCGTGGGTCGTCTACGGGTACTGCCTTATGCCCAATCACTATCACCTCGTCTTGAGGACTCCCGGCCCCGATCTCTCCATTGGTATGCAGCGCCTGAACAGCTCGTATGCACATTGGTTCAACCGGCGCCACGGCCTTGATGGACACCTCTTCCAGGATCGGTTCTGGTCGATCCTGGTCGAGAGCGACGCCCACCTCCTGGAGCTGTGCCGCTATGTCGCGCTGAATCCCGTTCGCGCCCGACTGTGTGCGCACCCAGGCGCGTGGCGTTGGAGCAGCTTCGCCGAAGTCTGCGGGCGCGGCCCGAGGGCTCTGGTGTCGACCCGGGAGCTCCTCCGCTACTTCGGCTCGGAGAAGCGCCGAGCGGCCGAGCGCTATCGCGAGTTCATCTGCAGCGCGTAGTCGCCTTTGGCCATGGCCCGGTGCCTGGCACCAGGTCATGGCGCTTTTAGCCGAACCCGTAGGCGCCGGGGAAGCGTTCTGCGAGGAGCCGCACGAGGAGCGCGGCCGGGAGCCCGACGACGTTCAGGTAGTCGCCTTCGATCCGCTCGACCAGGGCACCGCCGAGGCCCTGGATGGCATAGGCTCCGGCACGCCCCTCCCACTCCCCGGCGGCGACGTACCCGGCCAGGTCGCGCGCGGTCAGCGGCCTGAACGTGACGCGCGTGACCTCGTGCTCGACCGCCTCCCAGCCAGGGGTGCGGAGGCAGAGGCCCGAGACGACCTCGTGGGTCCGCCCCCCGAGCGCTTCGAGCATCCCCTCGGCCTCCTCCGGTCCGGCCGGCTTTCCGTAGACCCGGCCCTCCAGGTGGACGGCGGTGTCGACTCCGAGCACGGGCCGCTCGTCCGGTTCGCCGATCGAGCGCGCCTTGCCGGCGGCGTGATCACGCACGAGGGCGATGGGGTCGGCGTCGGGCGGGTCGTGCTCCTCGTAGTCGGGCTCTGCAAGCTCGAACGGGATCCCCAGCTGCTCGAGGATCGCGCGGCGCTGCGGCGACGTCGAGGCGAGCAGGAGCGGCGGCGCAGGCGGGACGCTCATGAGCGTTTGCGGGTGACCCAGATCTGCTCGGAGGGCCAGCGGCGGGCCCAGTCACGATCGGGAAGGCCCGGATAGCGGTGCGGCTCACCCTGTGCCGGCGCCTGGATCTCGATGAGATTCTCGACGGTGAATCCGTTGCCGCGAAGCAGCCGGATCCAGTCGCCGTAGCCGAGGTGGAACTCGACGCCGCCCGTGCCGTCCCACTCGACGCGGTGGAGGCCGAAGTACGGCCGCAGGAGCTCACGGCCCGCGGGCAGCTCCTCGTCGGGCGAGCAGAGGATCATGATCGTCCCGTTGACGAGGAAGACGAGATGCCCGCCGGGCCTGAGCAGGCGCGACGCTTCGGGGATCCAGCGGTACGGATCTGCCCAGATCGAGGCGCCGTATTCCGAGATCGCGAGGTCGAAGCTCCCGTCCGGGAGCGGTACCTCCTCGGCGCTCGCCTCGACGAGCGGGAAGTCGAGCTCGAACTCGGCCTGCATGCGGCGAGCGGTCTCGAGCTGGGCCGGCGTGATGTCGATCCCAACGGGCCGCGCACCTCGCCGCGCGAGCCAGGCGGAGACGTACGCCGTCCCGCAGCCGAGCTCTACGGTGTCCATTCCGCCCACGTCCGGAAGCGCACGAAGCTCCGACTCTGGCACGTGCCAGACGCCCCAGGTGAACTCGCCGGCCCAGGCGTGCGGCGCCCACTCCGCGTACTCCGGCGCGTAGCCGGTCCAGGCTTCCCGGTTTCGCTCGACGTGGCTCACGGTTCCTTCCGCACCATCCAGATCTGCTCCATCGGCCAGCGCCGCGCCCACGCGGTCTCCTCTCGAGTCCGGTAGGTCGACTCGGCTCCGGGTGGAGGCTGGATCTCGCGCAGCTCCTCGATCTCGAAGCCGTTGCCCCGGAAGAGCCGGATCCACTCGCCATAGGGAAGCTCGAACTGCACGGGCCCGTCGGTGTCCTCCAACCGGTTGAGGCCGAAGTAATCGAGGTGCAGCTCGGCGTCCATGCGCTCGGCCGACTCGTTCCAGCACATCATCTCGAGGGCCGTCCCGCCGCTGAACGCGAGCAGGCCGCGCGGGCGGAGGAGCCTCGCCGCCTCCGGCACCCATGCGTATGGGTCGGCGAAGCGGTTCGCTCCGTGGTCCGCGAAGACGATGTCGAAGCTCGCGTCCGGAAGAGGGACGCTCTCGGCTGCCGCATGGACGAGCGGGAAGTCGAGGCCCGACGCGGCGAGTGCCTCCCGCGCGTGCTCGAGCTGCCTCGCCGAGTTGTCCACGCCGACCGGCCTCGCGCCGAGCCCGGCCAGGAGGATCGACCATTGCGCCGCGCCGCACCCGAGCTCGAGCACGTCTTTTCCGTTCACGTCTCCGAGGATCCGGAGCTCGCTCTCGGGCAGCTGCCACATGCCCCAGCGAGGCTCGGGCCGGCCGATGTGCTCGCGATGCGTCTCCTGGTATTCGTCCGAGTGACGGTCCCAGAAGGCGCGATTGCGCTCGAAGTCAGACAAGCTCGGCTGCGGTGAACCAGAGCCCGATCTCGCGCTCGGCCGACTCGGGCGAATCGGAGCCGTGCACGAGGTTGTCGGGCATCGCGAGCGCGAGGTCGCCGCGAATCGTCCCCGGGGCGGCCTCGACCGGGTTCGTCGCGCCCATCGTGGTGCGCACGACCTTGATCGCTCCCTCGCCCTCGAGGACGAGCGCGAGCGTCGGCGACGACGTGATGAACTCGACGAGCTCGCCGAAGAACGGCTTCTCGGCGTGCTCGGCATAGTGCTGTTGGGCCAGGTCGCGGTCGACCTGGACGAGCTTCGCGCCGCGCACGGTCAGGCCACGGCCCTCGAAGCGCGCGAGGATGTCGCCGGCGAGCCGGCGCTGCATCGCATCGGGCTTGATGAGGACGAGGGTCTGCTCGGCCACGGCCGAGTCAGCCTAGAGATTTTCGACGGCTCGAGGTGACTCGACGGGCGTTTCGCAGTACGGGCAGACCTGCCACAGCGGCTCGAGCGGCGCTTTGCAGCGGCGGCACGCCTCCTTCAGCTTCGTCGTGCACACGGGGCAGGCGAGGAAGGTGGGCTCGACGACGGCACGGCACACCGGGCAGCGCTCCGCCTGGCCGAGCGACTCCTCCATCGCCTTGATCTCGAGCTCGCGCTCGCGCACCTCCTCGAGGTACTCCGGCGGGCGGAAGAACATGTAGAGGAGCGGCCCGAGGAACGGCGGGAAGATCCCGAGCGCGACCGCCATGGCGAGGAGCCAGGGATCCTCGATCCGCCGCCGCGCGTCCTTGTAGACCCAGAACGCCGACGCGAGCCAGAAGACGACGAGGAAGAAGAAGAACACGTTGCGGACGACGAGCCAGACATCGGAGTCGAAGAAGTCCTTGAAGCCTCCGAAGAGGTCGTTCGAGTCAGTCGTGGTCTGGGCCAGAAGCTGCATCGCCGTCACAGAAGGATCTTTCCTACAAGCCACCCGGCGCCAAACGAGAGCGCGACGATCGCCACGAGGACGAACGCGGCGAGCACGAAGACGCTGAGCCGCTCTCCAACGCTGCTCATGGTACGGGAGCCTGCGGTCGGACGGCGGCCAAATCGGC